>JAOPYO010000204.1 GCA_025964575.1 Actinomycetes bacterium | reverse complement strand
ACCAGACATCCTGAAGGTCAGCGGGCAACACGCACCACGGCAACGACCACACCCTCCGGGTGAAGGTCCCGTGCGTAGATCGGCTGAAGAGCCTCGTTCTCCGGCTGCAAACGGATCCGTCCTGCCTCCCGAAAGAAGCGCTTGACGGTCACCTCGTGCTCGCCCGTCTGCTCATTCTCGATGCGGGCGACGACGATCTGGCCGTTGATTGGATCTCCCTGCGGACGCACGACCACGATATCACCGTCCTGGATGCCAGCCCCGATCATGCTGTCGCCGCGGACATAAAGCGCGAAAGCACCCTCCCCGCCAACAATTTCAGGACCGAGCAGAATGTGGTCCTCGATGTTCTCCTCGGCAAGCATGGGCTTACCGGCGGCCAAACGCCCAACCAAGGGCACCGATAAGCCACTCACGGCCTCGTCCACCGGGGGCTTCCCCTTTGGAAATATGGCCCTCAAGATGGCCAGAATCCTCGAATACCCGGCTACGAAGAGCAGCCAGACGCAAAACTGCAGCCCCGGCGTATCCTTCTCATGGAGGAGCTTCAGCTGGTCGCCCCATTCATCGCGGCGCTCTGCACGCTGGTTGCCGGGCGTGAGAATAAGAGCGAGCTCAAGCACTCCGTTTGCCACCACCCTGGCCGTCCATTTCATTTCAAGCACTACCAGCACGGTAATGACACTGATGATGACAGCGCTCACGCTCCTGCCCATCCTCGGCGCTGCGTTTGGCGACGTGCTGCCAGAGGTGACTCTATTCCTCTCCGCGTGACTAACTCGCGGGCCGCCTTCTCTCCAATTCCCGTCAGCTGATAATAACGGCGGCGCCGACGGCCCTCGGGGTTTTCGTCAACCATCCTCCACGTGGCAAGGACTAAACCGCCATCTTGAAGTCGACTGAGGATGGGGTACAAAGAGCCTGCCGTTACGCCAGACCGCTCGATGAGCTGCAGGCCATACTGCGGCTCGGAAGGGTCCTCGATAAGAGCCCGAAGAACCTTCAGCGTGGCCATCCGGGAGGGGAACATGCCCGGCAGCCTACCACATCGCCAGCACGCATGTTCGTTCACAATATCGACCCGCCGACCGTCCGCCCACGAGATGACCAGTGAAAGCCCCGTCAGCCCGCCCCGGCGCCCGAGCCCCCGCCAGCCCGACCCGGTGTCATCTCAGTCCCGGCGTTTCCTCCAGGCGTCGAGCAGGTCGTCCTTCTGGTAGTGGACGTACCTGCTCACCATCGCAAGGGTGGTATGCCCGAGCACCCGCTGCAGCGCCATGACGTCGACACCGGCCGCAAGTGAACGGGTGGCGAAGGTGTGCCGAAACTTGTGCGGGTGAACGTGGAGACCGGTCCGCTGGCCGAGTCGCTGCATGAGGATCTGCAAGCCCCTCCGCGTCAGTGGAGTGTACTCGCCGCCATTCCGGCGCGTCCGCAGGAACAAGTGCGGGCTCGAAGCATCCGCGGGCCGGGCCGCCCGGATGTACTGCCTCAGCTTCGGGCTGAGCTTCGCCTTCGGGCTGTCCAGCGGCACGATCCGGTCCTTCCGCCCCTTCCCCTGTCGGACCCGAAGATAGGCGCCCTCGGGGCCCTCGACGACGTCGTCGACGACCAGGCTGAGGAGCTCGTCGAGGCGCAGGCCCGTGCGGAGCATCAGCTCGACGATCATCCGGTCCCGCCCCGGCGCCGCCGCCTCGAGGAGGCGCCGCTCATCGTCCAGCGTGAAGACCTCGGGCTCGACCATCGGCTGCTTCGGTGCCTTGACCCGCAGGACATCGGCCTCGGTCGCGTACCCCTGCTCTAGGCAGAAGCCGGCGAAGTTCTTCCAGACCCGATGGAAAGCGTGGGCGAGGGCTGGGCTCACCCCCGCAGCGAGCACCTCGCGCTGGAGCGCTCGCAGCGTGTCGGCGTTCAGCTGCGCCGGCGAGGTGATCCCGTGGTCGGAGCAGAACTGCCGAGCCCTGGTCCCGGTCAGGTGCCACCGGTAGTTGGTGACCGTGGACGGGCTGATGTTCTCGCTCTCCTTGGCGGCGATGAACGCCTCCACGGCCTCGTCCCAGGTCACCGCACGCACCGCGCGGGGCCTCGCCGGCGCCTCCGGGCGGGGTCGCTGCTGCCGCACCGGTGCCTGCGCCATCGCTCTCCCCTGTTCCTAGAGCCTTAGTGCGTGATCGTACACCAAGGCGAACTAAGGGTCTAGAGCATCAGATTCGGGATTCTGAGGCCGAGTTAGAGCACACCCGAAGCTACGAGGATGACGCACTACTTCGAATACAGATCGCCCCTCAGAGGGTGGTGGAGCGGGAGACGAGACTCGAACTCGCGACATCCAGCTTGGAAGGCTAGCGCTCTACCAACTGAGCTACTCCCGCTCGCGGACCCTCAGGATACCGGCGGCGGGGGCGCGGAGTGCGTCCGGGTCGTCTCGTCGACCCAGACGGCGCCGCCCTCGCCGTGCTCCTTCTTCCAGATGGGGACGTCCGTCTTGAGGGTGTCGATGGCGTAGCGGCAGGCCTCGAACGCCTCGCCGCGGTGGGGGGCGGAGGCGCTCACCACCACGCTGGCCTCGCCGATCTCCAGGGTGCCGGTGCGATGCCACAGGGCCACGGCG
>JAOPYO010000199.1 GCA_025964575.1 Actinomycetes bacterium | reverse complement strand
GCTACCACAGCCGGGACCCGGCAAACCGACCCCAGAGCTCTCACCTGGCCGGATGACATTTTCGGCAAGCGCAACGCTGGTTGGCGTTATCTCCGCACCGAGCAGCTCACTATCGCCAACCACGGAGCGGTTGCTCCTCAAGGCCCGACACGCAGATCGACTCCCTGACCGAGTCCGGGCGTCGGCAAGATCTTCTCCGAGAAGGTGTCCACCCGCGCCAAGGCCCGGCCGGAGCTGGAGGCCGCAGTCAAGCTCGCCCGGGACGTCCGCGGCTCCGGGGCGGCCGTCACCCTGGTTGTCCACGAGCACAAGCGCCTGGGCCGTGGCATCGATCTGGCGACGTTGGCCGAGCAGGCGTGCTGCTGACCCAGACCGTGCACGCGTGCGGCCTGAACTGCGCGCTGTCAGGCGGTCTGCGACCGTGGCGGCAACCGCGCACGATCCACGATCCTGCGAAGGTCGTGCTGGACCTAGCCGCTGCGGTCGCGTTGGGCGGTGACTGCGCTGCGGATATCGCCATACTGCGTGCCCAACCGGGCGTGTTCGGATCGGTTGCCTCGGACCCGACGGTGGCGCGGGTCATCAGCGACATCGTATGTCTCGTCGCCAGCGAGCCGGTGGCGTGCCGTAGCGGTTCTTGAACGCGCGGCTGAATGCCGCCTCCGACGTGTAGCCAACGCTCTTCGCGATGAGCGTGACCGGAAGGGAGGTGCCGCGGAGCAGGTTGGTGGCGGCGTCCAGGCGTACGTGCGCGAGATAGGTGGCTGGCGGTTTCCCAACGCGAGCGGCGAACCGCGCAGCGAACGCCGACCGGGAAAGATTGCACGCTCGGGCCAGCTCCTCGACTGTCCAGTCGTGGCCGGGGTCTCGGTGGATAGCGCTCAAGGCCAGACCGATCTGCGGGTCGAACGCACCGGCCAGCCAGTTCGGTTCGGCGTCCGTGCCAGCGGCCCAGGCACGCAGAATCTGGATGAAGATTAGATCGAGGATGCGGGCGACCATCACCGCCGATCCTTGAGAGGGCGATTGCATCTCGAATACGAGCATCCTGCGGGCCACTTCGAGCCCTTCGAGCGCTGGGCCGCGGGCGCCACGCAGGATGATCACGGCCGGGAGGCTCCCGAGCAGGTGGCTCGCCTGCGGGTCGCCGATCGTGAATGTTCCGCAGAGCCAGCGCGCCGGCTCGGGTGCGTCGTTCCCGGCTGCGCCGGCACGCACGATCGCGTGCGCGCGCTTGCCTGCGTCGCTGATGTGGTGCGGGTCGCTACGCGGGAGCAGGACGACATCGCCGCGGCTTACGTGCTCGACGTGCGGGTCTCCGTCGATCCGAAGCACGAGTTCGCCCTCTTCAATGATGTGCAGGCTGCCGATACCGGCGAAGCCGATCGAGAAAGTCCGCGGCGGAGCGTACGCAACGATCCGTTCTCCGCTCAGACGCACGCTCCGGAGCAGCTCCGAGAGCAAGTCGTACGACTGACTATCTGGGTCGAGGCCGTCCTCGGCGTGCTCAAGCGCTGGCGGATCGGCAAACTCTTGCGGCGATCGGAGCAAATCGTCTGGCGTCGCTGGACGATCGGCAAGATGTCCCGGCGGAACGGTCATGTTCGCTGCCCATTCCTCTGACTAGGATCGACAAACAGTGAGTGGAGCCACCAATCGGAAGGAATTGGACCACGCTGGGCGCTCTGTCATGTGCCAACTTCTTCCATCGGCGAACAACTGCGCTACCGGAAGTTCGCCCGACATCATCGCCCAAGGTCCGCTCGCTTGTATCAACCGAGACTAACAACCAGGAGATCATCCATGACTGAGCCCACCAAGATCAGCTTTGTCTATTCCAACCCCACCGACCCTGACGCCTTCGAGGCGGCTTACCCCGAGCAGCTCGAGCTTGCGCGCAAGCTCCCCGGCCTGACTCGGCTGCAGACGTCGAAGGTCTGGCCCAAGGAAGACGGCAGCCCGACCCCGGCGTACCGACTGTTGGACCTGTACTTCGCCGACTATGCGGCGGCCAGCGCCGCCGCCGCAGAGGCGGGTCCCCTTGTCGCCGCTACCAAGGAGCACGCCACCGGAGGCGTAGTGATCGCATTCGCAGAAGTCCTCGAGGACGCCTAGGCCGAACAAGACGGATTCCAGCCCCGTCGCGTCACTGCAGCAACCAATTGCCGGGAGGGGGACAGGTCCCCCTCCCGGCCACGCAGCCAATCGCCGACAGCCACCCGCTGACCCGCGACCTCGACTCCGCTCAGATCAATGAGGTGCTGGCGTTGCACGCCGGATTTCTCCTCCGGACAGCGGCGTCGGACGGAACCTGGCCAGGCATGTTGGAACTACTGGAGACGTATTGCAGTCCGGACAAGGTCGGCGACGGCGATGGACCGGCTGTGCGGTGGCCAGGCGATCACGGTGGTGACTGTCGGCGCGTCCAGCACCGGCACGGCGGCGAGGTCACCGTGCAGTTGGGCTCGGCACGACTCCGGCGAGACCGCGCAGGCACGGCCGAGCGCGACGAGTTGCAGCAACTGCGCGTGGTCGCGGACCTGCGGGCCGGGGCCGGGCGGGTAGGTGCCGTCGGGCTCGGGCCAGCGTGGCAGGGGCAGGCCCGGCAGCCCGGTGATGTCGGCCATGTGCACATGGGTCCGAACGGTGAGCGGATGTCCGGCCGGCAGGACCACGACCTGGCCCTCCGTGCTGAGCTCTTCGGTGTGAAACCCGGCCGTCGAGTCGAACGGCTGGTGTAGCAGCGCCACGTCGGCCCGGCCCTCGCGCAGCAGTCGTGCCTGCTCGGCCGGGCCGGACAGGATGACCTCGACAGGAACCGCTCCGGGTTCGGCGGCATACGTGTGGAGCAGCTTCGCCAGCAGTTCGCTGGACGCGCTGGCCTTGGTGACCAGGACCAAGCCGGGACGGCCGGTCGCGGCAAGGGCGGCACGGCGGGTCCGGCGCTCGGCGGCGTCGACCACGTCGAGCGCCGCCCGGCCCTCGACCAGCAGCACCGAGCCTGCCTCGGTCAGCGTGACAGTGCGACTGGTCCGATCCAGCAGCGCTGCCCCGAGTCGGCGTTCGAGCTGCTGGATCGCCCGTGACAAAGGCGGCTGCGAGATCCCGAGCCGCTGTGCGGCGCGCCCGAAGTGCAGCTCTTCAGCGACGGCGACGAAGTACCGCAGTTCCCGGGTCTCCATACCGCCACGGTATCCCGGATCAATACCTGGACGGTATCGTTGCCCACCCGATCGGTGTTGGACCCTGTCGGGGCCCGAGAGCAGTATGGTCGCCATGAGCGAACGAACGATTGCGCTGGTTACCGGTGCCAACAAGGGAATCGGCTACGAGATCGCGGCGGGCCTTGGCGCACTCGGCTGGAGCATCGGCGTCGGCGCCCGCGATGAACAGCGCCGCAACGCCGCGGTGGAGAGACTGGGCGCGGCCGGCGTCGAGGCATTCGGCGTACCCCTGGACGTGACCGACGACGCGAGCGCGACCGCCGCTGCACAGCTGATCGAGGAACAGGCCGGACGCCTCGACGTGCTCGTCAACAACGCCGCCATCGCCGGCGGCATGCCGCAGGAACCCACCCGGATCGATCCCGCCACCATCCGAACGGTCGTGGAGACCAACGTGATCGGCGTCATCCGCGTCACCAACGCGATGCTGCCGCTACTGCGCCGCTCCGCCTCACCACGGATCGTGAACATGTCCAGCAGCGTCGGCTCCCTCACCCGGCAGTCAGGACCCGCTGCCGAGCAGACGACAGGTCCGGTGGCCGTGGCGTACGCGCCGTCGAAGACGTTCCTGAACGCCGTCACCCTCCAGTACGCCCGGGAGCTGAGCGGCACGAACATCCTGATCAACGTCGGCTGCCCCGGCTACGTCGCGACCGACCTCAACGACTTCCGCGGCGTGCGCACCCCCGAACAGGGCGCGGCGATCGCCATCAAACTCGCGACCCTGCCCGACGACGGCCCGACTGGACAGTTCTTCCAGGACGCCGGCGTAGTTCCCTGGTGATGTGCACGACGGCCATCGCCCGCCGGGGTTACTGCTTCCCCCGCGCGTCTCGAACAGGTTCATCGACTGCGACAGCCGCCCGGCCAACGCTCCGGTGCCCCGGCCAACGCTTCGCGCCTCAACTGGTTCCAACATGAAGCAATTCACCGCCGGTTGCAATCAGCGTGACCATTTGGTTCCAACAATCGTGACCCGGCGATCCGAACCGCCAAGTCCCCACACCCCCATGGTTCCAACTACCTTGTCCCGTCACATCAGTTGTGGAGCGCCATGGCTCGTAGAAGATCGAAGTTCGCTCGTCCGTACATGACGCGCTTCAGAAATTTCAGTTTGCCTACTGTGCCTTCAACCGCGCCTGAGCTGTAGGGGAGGGTGAGGCCTGCGAGGACGGCGTCGTGGTCGTGTTGGAGGCCGTTGGCGAAGGTGTGCAGGGCTGGGAGTTGGTCGGCGCGGACGTCGGTGATCCATTGGTCGAGGTGGTGGCCTTGGCGTTCGGTCATCATGGTGGCGAAGCTGCGGACGTGGGCGGCGGTGGCGGCCAGACCGGTTCTGCGGTCCAGGATCGTCGCGAGGCTGGCGGCGTCGTCGCTGGTCAGGTGATCGGGGTGAGTCATGATCCAGCGGACCACGCGGCGTGGCTTGGGTGGGGCCGGGACGGTCGGTGCCTTCTGCGCTCGGGCGGGGACGGGTTTGCCTGATGGCGGGAGCTGACCCCGGAACTGGTGGAGGTATCGGCGGACGGAGTGGACGCTGCCCTTCCAGCCTTTGGGCTAGCGAGTCGGGAACCGGCCCTGCGCTTGCCGAAAATGTCATCCGGGCAGGTGAAGAGCTCTGGGTTCTGTTTGCCCGCTCCCGGGCGTGGTGGCTTCGGCGATCCACGTCGCAGTGGTCGCACGGGAGGTGGTCACTAGGACATGATCGGCTGTGCTGTTGCGACTTGCCTACCTGACCGTGACGAACACGTTTGCGGTGCTGCGGCTGCTACCGATGAGTGACCGGGACAAAGACACCGAGATTCTCGCCTTGCGCCATCAGATCGCGGTGCTGGAGCGCCAATTGGGCAAGCACAAGGTGCGGTTCACCTCGGCTGACCGTGCCTTCCTCGCGGCGTTGCTGCACCGCCTACCGCCGGAGGCGTTGCGCCGGTTACGGTTGCTGGTGCGCCCGGACACGATCTTGCGCTGGCACCGCGATCTG
>JAOPYO010000186.1 GCA_025964575.1 Actinomycetes bacterium | reverse complement strand
ACTTCGCCGCCTACGACGAGGTCTACCGCGAGCACTTCAACGAGCCCTACCCCGTGCGCACGACGGTCGGCTCCGACCTGATGAACATGCTGGTTGAGATCGACCTCGTGGCGTACAACAGCTGATTGACTCCTCCGTCTACACCTTCGTCGAGGACCTGCGCGGGGAGGGCGCCGCCACGGTCCTCGACGGTGCTCGGCTACGGCTGCACCAGCCTGACGGTTGCAACCGCCTACCACCAGGCCCGCGACGTCACTCCGCACGGCCCGTCCCGCGTGACCCTCCGGGGTGACGGGGTGCACTTCCCGCCCGGGGAGCTCTTCGCCGAAGGTGACGTGGCTTCCGATCGGTCAGATCCAACGTCGCGATGTCCTCGGGTGCTTGATCAGGGAGTACCGAAGAGTTGGCTGACGACCACCATCCTGAGCACGAAGCCGCAGTTCAGTCCCGTAGGCCGAATAATGACACCCTTCAGGCGGTCTGGGCGACGGCGGCGTCCATCAGCTTGCGGGCGTCTTTGTCGTAGAGGAAGGTGCGGGAGACATCGGCGCGCCGGGCGACCGCGGGGAAGGTAATCGGGGTCTTGTCTCGTCGCAGCCGCTCCAGTGCCTCTGGGACCTGCATGGCAGGGCTGGATCGTGGGCGGCATCCTCGACCGCACTGTCCTGCCCGGCGTTCCGCAGTGTTCGCTCACGTCGAGAACAAGCGTCGGAGGTGGCGCGGTGAGTAGCCCAACTCGGCTCGTACCGTGCGGCTGAGGTGGGCCTGGTCGGCGAAGCCCACAGACCAGGCCAGACCCGCGAGATCGGTCTCACCCTCCTCGATGCGGGCGAGGACCCGGCTGACCCGGACCCGGTTACGGTAACGGCTGACCGTCATGCCGACGTGACCGCGGAAGGTGCGGCTCAAATGAGCGGGCGACACCCGCAGCGTCCGCGCCAGCCGGACCAGATCTGCCGAGTCGGGATCATCCGCCAAGATGGCCTCGCGTGCCCGATCGGCCAGGTCGGCATGGCCCGGGGCCCGTGCGGGCCGGGGGCAGACTGCCGTGGTGAGCGCGTCTACAAGCCGTTCGACAGGATCGGCGGCGTCACGCATGGTCCGAAGGAGCAGTCGGTGGGCAAGCTCCACCCGTGCGTCCACCACCACCGCTGATGTCGGTACCTGCTCGCCGATGACGGTAAGCCAGAGTGCCTCGCGAACCGCGATGAACGTGCACACATCGCCTCCGGCCGGATGGGCGAACCTGTGCTCCCGCCCTGGCGTCTGGAGGTAACCCACTGTGGGGTCGACGGTCTGCCGCTGTCCGTCGCTGAGCATACGGAACATTCCGCGGTGCGCCAGCACGATTCCGGCCGAACCGGCCTCCTCCGGCGCCGACCATCCCCGGTGGCTCGCGGCGCACGCGACCACGCGCACACAAAAATCCGGCGTACTCACCACGAGTCTGGAACTGCGCACCGGTACAGCTTAGGCGCAAATATCTTCAAGACTCGGGGCGGTGGAGCAGCGAACAGTGTGGGTCATGTTCCTCTCTACTCATGAATCAACTCGTGCACCTGCGGGGGTCTTGCTCGCGGTGCTGCTGACGGGGCAGACCATGGCGTCGATGGACGGATCGATCGTCACCGTGGCCCTCCCATCTATCCAGCGCGACCTTGGAGCGAGCGGCGCCGCGCTGCAACTGATCGTCTCCGGGTATCTGCTCACGCTCGGCGTGCTGATCGTTACTGGCGCGCGTTTGGGTGACCTGCTGGGCCACCGGCGGGCGTTCCTCGTCGGCCTCGCCGGATTCACCGGTGCGTCACTGCTGTGCGGTTTGGCACCGACCGCGCCCATGCTGGTCGTGGCGCGTGTCGGGCAGGCTGCGGCGGCGGCGCTGATGATCCCGCAGGTCTTCTCTTTGATCCAGTTGCGCTTCGCTGGGCTGGCCTTGCGGCGCGCGATCGGGCTGTACTCGACGGTGCTGGCTCTGGGGGTCGCGATCGGCCAGATAATCGGCGGCCTGGTGGTCGGCGCTGACCTGTTCGGTCTGTCCTGGCGACCCGCGTTCCTGATCAATGTCCCGGTGGGGGGCATGCTTACGATCGCGGGGATGCGTTGGCTGCCGTGGGCTGAGCGGACGGCGCGGCGGTTCGACCTGACCGGCGTGGGGCTGCTCACCGTGGCGATGGCCGCGCTCGTCACGCCGCTGGTCTTCGGACGCCAGTACGGCTGGCAGTTGTGGACCTGGCTATCGCTGCTGACGGGCGCAGGACTGCTAGCGGTCTTCAAGCGGTTCGAGCGGCTGGTCGCGGACCGCGGCGGGCTGCCTCTTCTGGACCTGGATGTGCTACGGCCCCGTGGCGTAAAACCGGGGCTGGTGGCTTGCCTGCTGGTCATGGGATGCTACACCGCCTTCCTGTTCGCCTTCACCCTCCACCTGCAAGAGCACTTGGGTTTCGGGCCGTTCGGCGCCGGGCTGGCCTTCGTGCCGTACGCGAGCGGCTTCGCCGCGCTCAGCCTGACCTGGACGCGCCTGCCGGACCGAGTCCAGACGGCTCTGCCGGTCGTCGGCCCGCTGCTGTTCGCGACCATCGCGGTGATCATGGCCGAGGTCTTTGCGGACGGCTGGACACCTGGACCGCTGGCCCCGCTGCTGTTCGCCGCGGGTGTCGGCCACGCGGCCGGCTACAGCCCGCTGATCGCACAGTTGTCGGCCGTCGTAGGCCACGAACGGGCCTCGGCGCTGTCCGCACTCAATTCCACCGGCCCCATGCTCGCCTCCGTCATGGCCATCGCCGGACTCGGCAGCCTGTACCTGGCGGCCGGTCTGACGTGGACCCTCGCAGCTATCGCCGCCCTACTCCTCGGCGGCGCGGCCAGCGCCGGGTTCGCGCGGCACAGCCTTACCGGATCCTCCGCCCTCCAAGCCCGGCCTCGCCCCAGTGACGTGGCGAGATGACGTGTGCTGTGCCAATACTCGTACGGAGGTGTTGACCTGCGATTTGCCCTTGCTTTCCGTGTGTCTCCGTCTGCTGTATCTGATCTTGCTCCGGGTCGTGGGTTGGCTGGTGCTGGTGGCTCGCAGTGATGCCTCCAAGGAGGTGGAAATCCTCGTGCTGTGGCATGAGGTGGC
Source organism: Actinomycetes bacterium (assembly GCA_025964575.1). Lineage (GTDB taxonomy): Bacteria > Actinomycetota > Actinomycetes > Streptosporangiales > Streptosporangiaceae > Actinomadura_E. The sequence continues at coordinate 4,316 of JAOPYO010000186.1, read as the reverse complement.
GGTGCTGCGCCGTCAGGTCGCTCGTCCGCGGCCGGATTGGGCCGACCGGGCGATCCTGGCCGCGCTGACCCGGCAGTTGCCCAACGGGCTTCGGGCGCATCGGATCGTGACGCCGGGCACCTTGCTGGCCTGGGACCGCAGACTGGTCAAGCGCCGCTGGAGGTATTCGAACAGTCCCGGGCGTCCGCCGATCCCTGACCAGGTGCGTGACCTGGTCATCCGGTTGGCCCAGGAGAGGCCATCGACGTGCTCGCCGACCAGGCCCCCGACCTCCACTAGGCCCTGCGGCGAGCCGCCGAGGACGGGATCGCGCATCTCATTCTCGACGGCAAGGTCTTCGACACCGACCGGTGCCGAACGAAAACCATCAGCGTGAAAGGCGAACAGATCGACGCCTGGTACGCCGGAAAGACCCATGACTTCGGCGGGAACGTCCAAGCCCTCTTCGAACCCGGCGGCTTCCCGATCTGGACCTCCGAGGTGGATCCCGGTGGTGTCGTCGATATCGAAGCCGCCCGCCGGCACGTGCTGCCAGCCGCCTATCCAGCCGCCCGGACCATGCCGATCCTGGCCGACCCGGGCTATCAAGGCGCAGGTCATGGCATCCACACCCCGTTCAAGCAACCCGCCGACGGCAACGTCCTCAGCATCAACAACCGCACCTACAACACCCTCCTGCGCGCACTGCGCTGCCTCGGCGAACGCGGCTTCGCCCTGCTCGTAGAACGGTGGAAAACACTCCAGCAGACCACCCTCAGCCCCAACAGAATCGGCGACCTCGTCCGAGCCGCACTCGTTCTCGTCCACTTCGAACACGGGCGGATCAGCTGAAAACTCAGTGAGAAAACCTCATTGCGTCCACTGCCCCTGCCAATCACCGATCAGGAGCAGATAGTCCGCTTGCACATACGAAGGCGGCAATGCTTAGGCGGAATCCTTCACGAATACGAGCATGCCGCCTGACCTGCATGGATGAGGTTTTCGGCAAGCGCAACGTCAAGGAGAACGCCATCCCGTGATGCTCTCAACCAAAGCCCCAGCCCGGCAGCGAACCGCAGGCCACAGCTCCGAGCCGAGTATTCGAGCGGCACAGGCCTGATCCCACCCGCCTCTTGACCAGACCTGTCCCCTCGGTGTTGAATCCAGCCATAAATAAAAAAGAAACCTTCCTGTTAGTTTTGCTGCCCACCTGAGCTGCGAGAAGGTACGGCGAGGGGAGGTCTGCGCACGTAATCCCGTCCCTTAGTTGACGTCTTCAACCTCTAAGCAAGCGACGCCTCCCCTGTATCCAGAACCCCCGCCCCAGCAGTTCTGAGTAGAAGGCAACATGTCGAAACACAAGTCATCCGGAATCATCGCAGCCCTGGCCACCGCCGCCCTGTCCCTGGTGGCGGTGCCCGAGGCTAGCGCGACTGCCGCCACCTCCGCGACGGCCACCGCCTCCTCCACCACGGCCGGCGTCGCGGCCGCGGCCCTGCCCACCGGTTGGACCACCGTGGTCAGCAAGAACAGCGGCAAGTGCGTGGACGCGGCGGCCGCGGCCTCCGCCAACGGCACCGCCGTGCAGCAGTACGCCTGCAACGGCACCGCTGCCCAGCTGTGGCAGCTGCAGGCGACCAGCGGCGGCTACTACCGCGTCAACAGCAACCTCGACGCAGCGCAGGCCTGGGACGTGACGAACGTCTCCACCGCCGACAGCGCCCCGATCCAGCTGTGGTCCTACTCCAGCGGCAACAACCAGCAGTGGCTGCCGGTGGAGGAGGCCGGAGGCACCTACCACTTCGTCAACCGCAATAGCGGCAAGTGCCTGGACGTGGCCGCGGCCTCGGCGGCGGACGGCGTGCGGCTCCAGCAGTACGCCTGCAACGGGACCGCGGCCCAGTCGTTCACCCTGGGATCGGGCGGCACCACCCCGCCGCCGGCCGGCACCCCCGACCTCGGCCCCAACGTCAGCGTCTTCGACCCCTCGATGTCGGCCTCGACGATCCAGAGCAAGCTGAACTCCGTGTTCAGTCAGCAGGAGACCAATCAGTTCGGCGGCAACCGCTTCGCGCTGCTGTTCAAGCCCGGCTCCTACAACGTCGACGTGAACGTCGGCTTCTACACGCAGGTGCTGGGCCTGGGCCTGTCACCCGACAACGTCACCATCAACGGCGGCGTGCACGCCGAGGCCGACTGGTTCCAGGGCAACGCGACCCAGAACTTCTGGCGCAGCGCCGAGAACCTCTCGGTGAATCCCTCCTCCGGCACCGACCGGTGGGCGGTCTCGCAGGCGGCGCCGTACCGCCGCATGCACGTCCGCGGCAACCTCCAACTGGACGACGGCGGCTGGTCGAGCGGCGGCTTCATCTCCGACTCCAAGATCGACGGTCAGGTGCGGTCGGGCTCGCAGCAGCAGTGGCTGTCGCGAAGCTCCCAGTTCGGCAGCTGGAGCGGCTCCAACTGGAACATGGTCTTCGCGGGCGTCACCGGCGCACCGTCGAACAGCTTCCCCAACCCGCCGTTCACCACGGTGAACACGGTGCCGGTGGTCCGTGAGAAACCATTCCTCTACATCGACCAGGCCGGTGCCTACCAGGTGTTCGTCCCGGCACTGCGGACGAACACCCAGGGCACGACCTGGGCGAACGGCGCCCCGGCCGGGTCGTCGATCCCGCTCGACCAGTTCTTCGTCGCCAAGCCCGGCAACTCCGCCGCCGACATCAACGCGGCACTCACCCAGGGCAAGAACCTGCTGTTCACCCCGGGCGTCTACCACCTCAACGACACGATCCGGGTGAACCGGGCCAACACCGTGGTGCTCGGCCTCGGTCTGGCCACCCTGGTCCCGGACAACGGCGTCACCGCGATTTCCGTCGCCGACGTCGACGGCGTCAAGGTCGCGGGGCTCCTCATCGACGCGGGCACGACCAACTCGCCGGTGCTGATGCAGGTCGGCCCGTCCGGCTCGTCGCAGAACCACGCGGCCAACCCGACGTCACTGCACGACGTGTTCTTCAGGATCGGCGGCGCGGGAGTCGGCAAGGCCACCCAGAGCCTGGTCGTCAACAGCTCCAACGTCATCGGCGACCACATGTGGCTGTGGCGGGCCGACCACGGCAGTGGCGTCGGCTGGAACACGAACACCGCCGCCACCGGCCTGGTCGTCAACGGCAACGACGTGACGATGTACGGCCTGTTCGTCGAGCACTACCAGCAGTACCAGACCATCTGGAACGGCAATGGCGGCCGGACGTACTTCTACCAGAACGAACTGCCCTACGACCCGCCCAACCAGGCGGCGTGGATGAACGGCGCCACCCAGGGCTACGCGGCCTACAAGGTGGGCAACTCGGTCACCAGCCACGAGGCATGGGGTCTGGGCAGCTACGCCTACTTCAACGTCAACCCGGGCGTCGTCGAGGCGCATTCCTTCGAGGTGCCGAACACGCCGGGCGTGAAGTTCCACGACATGGTCACGGTGTCGCTGGGCGGCGTCGGAACGATCAGCCACGTCATCAACAACACGGGAGGCCCGTCCAACTCCTCCACCAACGTTGCCAATCTGGTCAGCTATCCCTGACCCTACGAAGGCGGCCTTCCCCGGGGAAGGCCGCCTTCGGCGTTCCGTTCAAAAGCGCCCGACCGGCTCGTAGGCGGTCCTGACGGTCCTGACGGTCCTGACGGTCCTGACGGTCCTGATCTACCATGATCGTGTATCAGAAGGCCGCTTGGGCCGCGGTCTGGAGGTGGATCACATCCGGGGGAGGCGCAGGACGAAGCGTGCTCCGCGTTCGCTGTCCTGGATGGTCAAGGTGCCCTGGTGTGCTTCGGTGATCTCCCGTGCGATCGCCAGCCCCAGCCCGGTCCCCCCTGCGTCCCGGTCGCGTGAGGCGTCCAGCCGGGTGAAGCGGTCGAAGACCATCTCCCGCTGTTCAGGGGCGATGCCCGCGCCGTCGTCGATGACCTCCAGGGTCGCCGTGGATCCGTCGGCTCGCACGATGACGGTGATCTTCGAGGTGGCGTGGCGTTCGGCGTTGTCGAGCAGGTTGACCAGCACCCGGGTGATGCGCAGCCGGTCACAGTCGATGAAGACGTTCTGCCGTAGATCCTTGACGATCTTCATCCGGTAGGTCCGGCGGTCCAGTTCTGCGCCGACCAGCAGGCCCAGATCAGTCGGATCGCGAGTGAGGGGGGCGCGGGCGTCCAACCGGGCGAGGGTCAGCAGGTCGGTCACGATCGCCTGCAGCCGGTCCACCCCGGCGAGCACCGCCTCGGTCATCTTCGGCCAGTCGGTGTCCTGCGGGTACATGAGCGCCTCCTCGAGCTGGGCCCGC
>JAOPYO010000174.1 GCA_025964575.1 Actinomycetes bacterium | reverse complement strand
GCGACAACCTCGACATCGTGCAGAACATGTTCCTCGGTCGGGAGCGCAAGAGCGGCCTGGTCCTGGACGAGGCGACGATGGAGGAGATGGCGGCCAAGACGCTCGACGGGCTCTCGGTGCGCACGGTGAAATCCATCCGCCAGCAGGTGTCGAGCCTGTCCGGCGGCCAGCGGCAGACCGTCGCGATCGCCAAGGCCGTCCTGTGGAACAGCAAGGTCGTGGTCCTGGACGAGCCGACCGCCGCGCTCGGGGTCGCCCAGACCGCGCAAGTGCTGGAACTGGTCCGTCGGCTGGCCGACAATGGCCTGTCCGTGATCCTGATCTCACACAACCTGAACGACGTGTTCGCGGTCTCCGACCGCATCGCCTCCCTCTACCTCGGCCGGATGGCCGCTCAAGTCAAGACCTCGGACGTCACTCACGCCCAGATCGTGGAGTTGATCACCTCTGGCCGCAGCGGAGACCTGGGCCTCGCGAACAGCAACGGAGTCAAGCCATGAGTGTTGCCACCACGAAGAGCTCGGCCGGTGTGGCCTCTCCGCCTCTGACCTCCCATGTGCGTGGTTACCTCGAGCGGATCCGCGGCGGCGACATCGGCGCTCTGCCCGCCATCCTCGGCCTGGTCGTGCTCTGTACCACCTTCTCGATCCTGCGGCCGGTCTTCCTGTCCTCCGGCAACTTCGCCAACCTGCTCACCCAAGGCGCCGCTGTCACGGTGATCGCCATGGGGCTGGTCTTCGTGCTGCTGCTCGGAGAGATCGACCTGTCGGCCGGATTCGCCAGCGGCGTCTGCGCCGCCGTACTCGCGGTGCTACTGACCGAGCACGGCTGGCCGTGGTATACGGCGGTCGTGGTCTCGCTGCTGACCGGCGTACTGATCGGGCTGGCGCTCGGCGTGCTGGTCGCCAAGCTCGGCATCCCGTCGTTCGTGGTCACCCTGGCGGGCTTCCTCGCCTTCCAGGGCGTGATGCTGACGCTGATGAACAACGGCTCCAACATCTCCATCCAGGACAAGACGATCCTGGCCATCGCCAACAAGAACGTCACGCCCTTCCTCGGCTGGCTCGTCCTCGTGGTAGGAGTCGCGGCCTACGCTGCGCTGCAGGTGGTGCGGGCCCGTCGCCGGGCCGCGCGGGAACTCACCACGGACCCGCTGGTGCTCATCGCGATCCGGGTGGGGAGCCTCGCCGTGGCCGGCGGGATCGCCGTCTACGTGCTCAACCTGGAGCGCAGCAGGAACGCCATCGTGGTCTCGCTCAAGGGCGTACCCATCGTCGTGCCGATCATCGCCATACTGCTGCTTCTCTGGACGTTCGTGCTCCGCCGCACCGCCTATGGCCGACACCTCTACGCGGTCGGCGGTAACAAGGAGGCCGCGCGCCGGGCGGGCATCAACGTCGACGCCATCCGCATTTCGGCGTTCGTGATCTGCTCGACCATGGCGGCCGTGGGCGGGCTCATCGCCGCCTCCCGCGCGAACTCGGTCGACCCGAACACCGGCGGCAGCAACGTGCTGCTCTACGCCGTGGGTGCCGCGGTCATCGGCGGTACGAGCCTCTTCGGCGGCAAGGGCCGGGTGCTCGACGCCGTCCTGGGTGGCGCTGTGGTGGCTGTGATCGACAACGGCATGGGTCTCATGGGTTACAGCGCGGGCGTCAAATACATCGTGACGGGATCCGTCCTGCTGCTGGCCGCCGGGGTCGACGCCCTGTCTCGGAGGCGCGCCGCGGCTACCGGACTCCGTTGACACCCCCCTGACACCCCCGAGACAAGAACAGGCGAATAATGCGAGCCGGTCCCTCACAGGAGGAGATCCGCCGGCACAATCTCGGCACTCTGCTGCGCCACGTCCATCTGGGCGGTCCCGCCTCGCGGGCCGTGCTCGCCGACCGGATGGGACTCAACCGCAGCACCATCATGGCGCTGACGGCGGACCTGACCGCTGCGGGCCTGGTGCGCGAGGAGCTGCCGAAGGAGACCGGCAAGGCCGGACGACCGTCGCTGGTTGTCCGTCCCGAGTCCACCCGCGTGTACGTACTGGCTTTCGACGTCGGGGTGGACCGCCTGGTCGCGGCACGGATCGGGCTGGGCGGGGTGATCCTGGACCACCGAGAGACGGTACGGGCTCGCGAGGGATTCGAGCTCGACGACGTGGTCGAGGTGCTCGTCGGCTTCGCCCGGCAGATGGTCCGGAAGGCGAAACCCGACACGGTGTGCGTGGGGGTGGGAGCGGCCGTCTGCGGCGTGGTGCGGCGAACGGACGGCATGATCCGGTTCGGACCCAACATCGGCTGGGTGGACCAGTCGTTCGGCGAGGCACTCGACCGCAAGCTGGACCTCGGGCTGCCCGTCTCCGTCGGCAACGACGGCAATCTGGGCGCGCTGGCCGAGCATGAGCGTGGCGCGGGCATCGGCTTCCAGAACCTGATCTACCTGCATGGGGACGTGGGCATCGGCGGCGGGATCATCGTCGGCGGCAAACTGCTCGGCGGCGAAGGCGGCTACGGCGGCGAGGTCGGCCACATGGTGGTCAACCCCGACGGGCTGGTCTGCGGCTGCGGGTCCAGGGGTTGCCTGGAGGCTGAGGTCGGCGAACGGGCACTGCTCACCGCCGCCGGCCGGCACGAAATGCCGGACCTCATCGGCCGGGAAGCGGTCCGCGCTGTCGTGGACGCGGCCGATCGGGGCGATTTCGTCGCGCGCGACGCCCTGCACCGGGTCGGCGACTGGCTCGGCATCGGGGTCGCCAACCTTGTCAACGTCTTCAACCCCGGATTGGTGATCTTCGGGGGGATGCTACGGGAGATCTATCTCGGGTCCGCCGCCCAGGTGCGCAGCCGCATGAGGACCAACGTGCTGGCCGTCTCCCGCGAGACGGTACGGCTCCGTACCCCCGCCCTGGGCGATGACGCGACCCTGGTCGGCGCCGCCGAACTGGCCTTCTCCGAAGTGCTCACCAGCCCGCTGGAAGTCCTCGCCCGCACCACCGGCTAGGGGCGTGTCCCGTAGATCTGGCTACACGGCGCCCCTCGCGACGAACGAGATCCACGGACCCGCCCTCACAGGCTCAGCGGCTCAGCGCCGTGGTCAGGTCGCTCACGTCGGCGCGCAGCCCCCGCAGCGCGTGCCGCACGGCCGCTGCGCTCAGCAGGTCCCGACGCAGCGGGGTGGTCTCCTCCGGGGTCATCCCCGCGATGACCTCGGCCCGGCGCTGCTTGGCCAGCGAGGAGAGATGCTCGTCGAGGTCGGCGAGCAGATCGTCGAGATCCAGTATGGGCAGCGAGCTGTCACCCACCTGCAGCGCACTCGCCGTCTCCTCGAGATGGTCGGCGACCTGGTTGAGGATCGAGGTCACCGGACCCGCCTCGCCGGGTTCCGCGCGGGACATGCCGGTCACCGTGATCACGTGATCCCGGATCCGCTGCGCCGCCGCAACCGCCTCGCGAAGCCGCGCGACCCGTTCCAGGTCGGGCACCGGATGATGGGCGAGCCGCCTCGCCATATCGGCGACCTCCTCCGTCGCCTTCCGCGCAGACTGCAGGGAAGCGATCAGTGGCGGTGCCTCCTCGGCCGGCGCGGCCGCGACCCGGACCAGCGCACCAAGCGAGCCGGAGAGCCGGGCGAACAGTGCGGAGGGGTCGTGCACCCCGGCCGAGGGCCAGAGCAGCCGGGCCGCCAGCACCGCCAGCACGCCACCACCGATGTTCAGGAAAATGCGGATGACCGCCTCGCTCCACGGCACCGGCGCACCGAAGTCCAGAATCATCATGATCAGCGGTGTCAGGGAGAACGTCCACACCGTGTAGTTGATCGGGCGGAGCGTGAAGGCGATCCAGACCATACAGACGATGATCAGTGCCAGCGCCGTCTTTCCAGGGGCGAGTGATAGCAGCACCGCGGCGAGCACCCCACCGAGTGCGCCGCCTCCGATCCGCTGGACGACCATCTCGACCGTCTCGCCATACGTGCCCTGCAGGCAGATGACCGCGGTAATGAGCAGCCAGTAACCGTGCGGCACATCAAACCCGACCCAGATCACCATGGCCACTAGCCCCGCGACACTCACGCGCAGAGCCTGCAGGTAGAGCCCCGGCCGGGTTCGGATCGCCGACGCCAGACCCTCCCACCACGAGGAGGGATGCGGGGCATCGGGAAGCCGCAACGAGGGGCGGATGGTGATGCCGTCGGCCACGATACGGCCGGCGGAGTCGATCGAAGTGCCGATGCGCTGCAGAGAACGCCGCACCTGGGCCACCAGGGCCAGTGCGACCAGATCCTCCTCCCCTTTGAAGGTCGCCCGCCGGATCTTCGCCTCCCGGTCGATCAGCCGCTGAGTGGCGAGCGCATCGGCCTCCGGCCAGGATCCTTCCGCACTCGTTTCGATCGCCTCCGCGACCGGGCGCAACCGGGCCGCGAGGACCGCGACCGCCGCCCTGATCTCGGCATCGGCGTTGTGCCGCAACGGATAGACCGCCTCGGCCTCGATCAGGGCCCGCAACGCCACGATCTCTCGGGAGATCCTGGATAGCGTATTGAGGAGCCGCTGCGGCCGATTGTCTTCGTTGCTCACGTTGTAGAGGGCGTAGGTGGCCCTGGCCCCGGCTATCGCCGCCGAGGCGGCCGTCCTGCGCTCCTCCCACTCCAGAGCTCCCGGCTGGGCCGTCACTACGCCGAGTGCCTCGGCCAACGCCTCGGCCACCGCCGCGAGTGACTCGCGCATCGGACGCAGCCGCCGCCCCGGCCAAGGCGCCATGATGAGCACACCCAGGAAAAGGGCTCCGGAGAGCTCAACCAGCCCGTCGCGTACGAAGTTCTCGGTGGTCGGACGGATGAAGGCGAAGAGGGTCGCCAGGCCGAAGGTGATCCCAAGCCGCGGGACCGCCGAACCGACGAAGAGCACGCAGGGCACGACCACGACGGCGATCCAGTGATGGCCACTGAGCAGCCCTCCGATCAGCGAGCCCCCGGCGATCGCGGTGAGGACACCGCCCAGGCTCCGGGCCTTCTCTCCATAGGTCCCCAGCGGAAAACGAAAAGCGGCCAGGTAGGCGCCGAGCGCCGCGACCAGACCGGTGTAGGGATGACCGGTGAAGGTGCCGACCAGGAGCGGAAGGCCTACGGCGACGGCGGCGGTCAGCCCTCGAACCGGCAGAGCCTGGCCTTCCACCGTGGTGAAGAGCCGGCGACCCCGCTCAACGAGCGAACCCTCCACTGCCGCGGACCCCCGGTCTGGTGAGTTTCCCCAGATCCACAATACGGCGGCCGACAGCTCCTAGGACATGTGCGGGCCGCTCTTGGGGGTCCAGAGCACCGTGGTACGGCCGGCACCGGGCCAGGTCTCGGCCCAGCCGCCCGCCAGTTCGATCACTGCGAGCGCAGAGGTCGGGAAGGTCTCGGGGTCGCTCCCGGTCAGATCGAAGACGAGCTGATGGAACGACGGGTTGTGCCCGATGAGCAGCAGGGTCCCTACGTCGCCGGTCTGGCGGATCAGGTCCAGCAGCGTGTCGACGTCGTTGTCATAGATTCCCGGCTCGTAGGACACCGGGGCATCGAGGCTCAGCCGCTCAAGGGTCTCCCGGGTCCGCTCCGAGGTCGAGCAGAGCACCCGCTCAGGGAGCAGCCCCTGGGCTCGCAGCCAGTCGCCCGCGGCGGCGGCATCCTTCCTGCCCCGATCGGTGAGAGACCGTTCGAGGTCGGCCAGGCCGAGGGTGTGCACGGCCTTGGCATGGCGCAGGACGATCAGGGTCGGCATGGATCAGCGCTGAGGTGCGAGGCCGTGAGGCGACAGGAAGTAGCCGATGACCCAGAGTGCGATGATCACGCCGAACATCGCCCCGACGACGATGGTGAATCCCTTTGCGCCCGACATCGGCTTCTTCTCACTGCTCATCGCTCTGTCTCCCTCGACTATTGCTGCTGTTCGACCGTACCTGAGCAGAAGGAGCCGGTGGCACCCGGCCACCGGCTCCCTCCGTCTACCGACGTGTTACTCAGGTCTTGCTGGCGGACTCCGCCTCACGGCCGGACTCATCGGCAGCGGTTGCCTGCTGGTCCTCGATCGTCTCGACCGGAGACTCGGCCGGCGCCGGGACCTCCTTGGCGGCGCCATCCGGGACCTGCGGCGCGGCGGCCGAAGACTCCTCGGCGTCGGAACCCAGCGAACCGGCACGTCGCTTGGAGATGATGATCGAGCCGACCACCACGCCGACCGCCACGACGGTCACACCGACGCGCAGCGGAACATTGTCAGCGTAGGTGACCACGGCCTGCGCGATGAGCAGGGCGACCAGGTTCATCACCTTGATCAACGGGTTGATCGCCGGGCCGGCGGTGTCCTTGAACGGGTCACCGACCGTGTCGCCGATCACCGTGGCGGCGTGCGCCTCGGAGCCCTTCCCGCCGAGATAGCCCTCCTCCACGAGCTTCTTGGCGTTGTCCCATGCCCCACCCGAGTTGGACAGGAACACCGCCATCAGCGTGCCCGCCGCGATCGCTCCGGCCAGGTAGGCGCCGAGTGGGGCGTAGCCGAGGGCGAAGCCGACCGCGATCGGGGTCAGGATGGCCAGCAGGCCCGGGGTGGCCAGCTCACGCTGCGCGTCCCGAGTGCAGATGTCGACCACGGCCTGATAGTCGGGCTTCTCCGTGTAGTCCATGATCCCGGGGTGCTCGCGGAACTGGTTCCGCACCTCTACTACCACCCGGCCTGCCGCCCGGCCCACCGCCATGATGGCCAGACCGGAGAACAGGAAGACCACCGATGCGCCGATGATCAATCCGATGAGCACGTTGGGCGAGTCGATCGACAGGCTGAAAACCTTGAAGGTGCCAAGCGCGTTCTTCACACTGTCGGACGCGCCGGCGAGCTCGGCTTCGACGGTCGTACGGAACGAACCGAACAGTGCGGTCGCCGCGAGCACGGCCGTGGCGATCGCGATGCCCTTGGTGATCGCCTTGGTCGTGTTGCCGACCGCGTCGAGGCGCTCCAGCACCTTCGCGCCCTCGCCCGTGACGTCGCCGGACATCTCCGCGATGCCCTGGGCGTTGTCGGAGACCGGGCCGAAGGTGTCCATCGACACGATGACACCGACCGTGGTGAGCAGTCCGGTGCCGGCCATGGCGACCGCGAACAGCGCGACCGTCGCGTTGCCGAAGCCCAGCAGGAACGCGCCGTAGATCGCGCCACAGATCAGCAGTGCCGAGTAGACCGCCGACTCGAGGCCGAGCGCGATACCGGACAGGATGACCGTTGCCGCACCCGTCCTGGCGCTCTCGGTGACCTCCTTGACCGGCTTGCGGGTGGTCTCGGTGAAGTAGCCGGTGAGCAGCTGGATGGCACTGGCCAGCACGATGCCGATGATCACGGCGCCGATCGCGACGAGCCGCGGATCGACGTCCGCCATGTCGTTCTTGATCGTGGCGTTGACGCCGTGCAGGTCCGAGAACTTCGATGGAAGGTAGAGGAAGGCCGCCACCGCGACCAGCACGGCCGAGATGATCGCGGAGATGAAGAAGCCGCGGTTGATGGCCGACATGCCGGAACGGTCACCGTCCCGGGGTGCGACGGCGAAAATGCCTATCACGGCGGTGATCACGCCGATCATCGGCACGATCAGCGGGAAGACCAGACCCTCGGTGCCGAAGGCGGCCTTGCCGAGGATCAGCGCGGCGACCAGCATCACCGCGTAGGACTCAAAGAGGTCCGCGGCCATGCCCGCACAGTCGCCGACGTTGTCGCCCACGTTGTCGGCGATGGTCGCCGCGTTGCGCGGATCGTCCTCGGGGATCCCTTGTTCAACCTTGCCGACCAGGTCGGCACCGACGTCGGCGGCCTTAGTGAAGATCCCACCACCGACTCGCATGAACATGGCGAGGAGCGCCGCGCCGAAACCGAAGCCCTCCAGCACACCGGGCGCATCACCCTTGTAGGTGAAAACGACGACAGCGGCACCGAACAGGCCGAGCCCGACGGTGAACATCCCGGCCACACCGCCGGTGCGGAAGGCGAGCCTCATCGCCCGCTTCTCACCGCCACTCTCGGCGTCCCTGGCGGCGGCCGCCACCCGGACGTTGCCTCGCACGGCGAGCCACATTCCGGTGAAGCCGGTGATCGCGGAGAACAACGCCCCCACGACGAAGAAGATCGAGCGCCCGATCCGTACACCCGTGGAATCCGCGGGCAGCAGCAGGAGCAGGAACGGGATCAGCACCACAAAGATGCCGACCGTACGGAACTGGCGTTTGAGGTACGCGCTGGCGCCCTCTTGTACGGCTTGGGCGATCTCTTGCATCTTCTCGGTGCCTTGGCCTGCGGCCAGCACCTCTCGTACGAGTCCTCCAGCGACGGCCAGCGCCAGAAGCGCGATCACGCCGACGATGACGACCAGGGTGAGGTCGCCACCAACGAGATCTACTTCTGTGCCAGCCGGGCCGGAGAGGGAAAGCCCAGACATCCGTCCTCCTCGGTGCTTGGTGCAAGGGGCGTTGGGGATCAACGGCCACCCGGAGGATGGCCGTCATGGCCTATTCGGTCGGGGCACTACGGTGCGGGGAGTCTACGCAGGCCACGCCCCAATGAGAAGCCTTCTGACGCCCTTCATGGCAATGGCGTGTGTACGTCATCGGCTTTACCCCGGGATTTGCCCAATAAGTGCCAAAGGGAGACATCGCCACAGGTCAAGCGGGCACCCCGGGAAGTCAGGATCCCTCTTGACGGGAATTGGATCTTAGGCGTGGAGGCAGGCGAGTTGCGGCCAACCGATTGGTATGCCCCTTGAAACGGGCAACTAATCCCCATGGGATGGCCTAGATAGGCCAAATCCCCATGTGATCGCAAAAAAGCCCCGCACAAGGCGGGGCTAGAAGCTGTCCGGATACTACTTCGGCCAGCTCATCCGGATCTGGACACCCTTGGGGGTCGAGGAGACGACCACGTCGTCGGCGAGACCGGCGATGACGGCGAGCCCGAGATCCCCGACTCCGTCGCCCAGTGCCGCCAGGCTCAGTTCGTGCCATTCATCCTGGTCGGGTGACGGCGCGGCGGGCAGCGTGCCCGCCGCGTCGTCACCCGGTACGGAGTCGCTCACGATGACCTCGAACCGGTCTTTGTCGTCGATCAGTTCCAGCCGTACGGGCTCGTCCGGGCAGTGCTGCAGGTGCGCCTCAACAGCACGAGAGCACGCCTCGCCGACCGCCAGCCGTACCTCGTCCAGCAGTGTCTCCGGGACACCGCTGCGACGAGCCACGGCCGTCACGATCAGACGGGCCGTACGGACGTGCACCGGAAGTGCACTGAACGAAAGCTCGACAGTCGCCATGTGATGGGTCATCTCGGGGAGAACGCCGTTTCCTTCCAGATCTTGGCCTGGGGCTGTTTCCAGCCCCAGGAGCAGAGGAGTTCACCCCTGCCGTGCCTCACTTCTGGTTCTTGCGCTTCTCCCGTGCTTCCTCGATCGAGTCGTGGATGCCGAAGACCTTGGTAAGCCCGGTGATCCGGAAGATCTTCAGGATGCGCTCCTGTGTGCAGACGAGCTCGAGTGAGCCGTCATGCGCGCGGACTCGCTTGAGCCCGCCGACCAGAACGCCGAGTCCCGTGGAATCGAGGAACTCGACCTTCTCCATGTCAACGAGGAGGTGGAACTTGCCCTTGTTGACCAGGTCGATGAGCTTCTCACGGAGTTTCGGCGCCGTATAGACGTCGATCTCTCCTTCCACGTTGATGACAGTCAGGCCATCTTCGGTGGTGTAGTCGTTCACCTTCAGGTCCACATATCCTCCTGCGCCGTGCCGCGAGTAGTCCGGGGGGCAACGGAACCCCGCCATGATTCAACCACGCTCCGGCGTCGCATACCTACGAAATCGCCACCTGGGGAGGTGCTCACTTCATCATGCCTGACCTGGTGCTCCACCGCTCCGGAACATGGGAAGTCAAGCGTCCGACGCCGGGACGTCTACGTGTACTGCCCCAGATGTCAGACTGGAAACCTGTGACATCCTCACCGCGTTCTCCCCGATCCCCTGGCGAGGTCCCGAACTCGCCACCGCATCGCGCCCTGGCCCGGCTGCTCGCCGACCCGTCGCGCCGTGACCGGATCACTCATGTGGAGTTCGTTCCCGCACTTCAGGGCCGTCGAGACGACTGGCCGGAATGGGTGCCGCAGGTGCTGATCGACCGGCTGGGGACGGCCGGTATCGAGGCTCCCTGGCAGCATCAGGTGGCGGCCGCGGCACACGCGCGCGCCGGTGATTCTGTGATCATCGCCACAGGAACCGCCTCGGGCAAGTCGCTCGGTTATCTCCTGCCATCCATCACGGCGATCCTGGATGGCGAGGCGCCCGGATCCCGTGGCGGCACCGTGCTCTATCTCTCGCCGACCAAGGCGCTCGCCGCCGATCAACTGCGAGTGATCCGGTCCCTGCGCCTACCCCAGGTACGCGCGGCCACCTACGACGGCGACACCCCGCCCGACGATCGCGGCTGGGTCCGGCAGTACGCCAACTACGTGCTCACCAATCCGGACATGCTGCATCGTTCGATGCTGCCCACGCACGCTCGCTGGTCGGCGTTCCTGCGCCGCCTGCAGTACGTGATCATCGACGAGGCCCACGGCTACCGCGGCGTGTTCGGCTCTCACGTCGCGCAGATCCTGCGCCGGCTGCGCCGGATCTGCGCACGGTACGGCAGCTCACCGGTCTTCATCCTGGCCTCCGCGACCACCGCCGATCCGTCCGTGGCGGCCGGCAAGCTGACCGGGCTGCCGGTCACCGCCGTGGCCGAGGACGCCTCACCGCACGGTGCCACCGCCTTCGTCCTCTGGGAACCGCCCCTGCAGACCACGCTGCACGGCGAACACGGCGCTCCGGTCCGCCGCAGCGCCACCGCCGAGGCCGCCGACCTGCTCGCCGACCTGGTGGTCGAGGGCGTGCAGACGCTGGCCTTCGTACGATCCCGGCGCGGTGCCGAATCGGTGTCGCTGGGAGCCAAACGTTCGCTGGCGGAGGTGGCACCCGAGCTGGCCGACCAGGTCGCCGCTTATCGTGCCGGCTATCTGCCGGAGGAGCGGCGGGCTCTGGAAGCCGCACTGCGCTCCCGATCGCTGGCCGGGCTGGCCACGACCAACGCCCTGGAGCTCGGGATGGACGTCTCCGGGCTGGACGCGGTCCTGGTGTGCGGCTGGCCGGGCACCCGGGCCTCGTTGTGGCAGCAGGCCGGCCGGGCCGGGCGTTCCGGTCAGGACGCGCTGGCCGTGCTGGTGGCCCGCGACGACCCGCTCGACACCTACCTGGTGCATCATCCCTCAGCGATCTTCGGTACGCCGGTCGAGGCGACCGTGCTGGATCCTGACAACCCGTACGTCCTGGAGCCGCACCTGTGCGCCGCCGCCGCCGAACTGCCGCTGACCGAACCCGACCTCACGCTGTTCGGCGCCTCGGCCGCCGACATGTTGCCGGATCTGGTGCGTCGCGGACTACTGCGCCGACGGCCGACCGGGTGGTATTGGGCTCGCAGGGACCGCGCGGCCGACCTCGCCGACATCCGGGGCGCGGGCGGTGCGCCGATCCAGGTCGTGGAGTCCGGCACCGGGCGGCTGCTCGGGACGGTCGACGAATCCTCGGCGCACACGACGGTGCATGAAGGCGCCGTGTACGTCCATCAGGGCGAGTCGTACCTCGTCCAGATGCTCGATCTCGACGACTCGGTGGCGCTGGTGATGGCGGCCGAGCCGGACTATTCCACGACGGCGCGCGACGTCACCGACATCCGGATCCTGGAGACGCTGCGATCGTCCTCATGGGGCGCGGCAACGCTGTGCTTCGGCACGGTCGAGGTCACCCGGCAGGTCGTCGCGTACCAGATGCGCCGGCTGGCGAGCGGCGAGGTGCTCGGGGAGAAGCCGCTGGATCTGCCGCCGCGCACGCTGCGCACCCGAGCGGTGTGGTGGACCTTGCCCGAGGTACCGCGCGATCTGGACGTGGCCGGTGCCGCACACGCGGCCGAGCATGCCTCGATCGGCCTGCTGCCGCTGTTCGCCACCTGCGATCGCTGGGACATCGGCGGGGTGTCCACCCCGTTGCATCCGGACACCGGGCTGCTGACCGTCTTCGTGTACGACGGGCACGAGGGTGGTGCGGGGTTCGCCGAACGCGGCTACTCGGGCGCGGCCACCTGGCTGCGGGCCACCCGTGAGGCGATCAGGTCCTGTGAATGCGAGATCGGCTGCCCGTCCTGCATCCAGTCCCCCAAGTGCGGCAACGGCAACGAGCCCCTCGACAAGCCGGGTGCGCTCGACCTGCTCGCCGAGCTCCTAGAAAATGCCCCAAAAGGGATGAAATGAGCGGCCTGTCTGTGGAACAGTCTCCGGAGATCTTCCGGAACCCCGCTACCGGAGAGGAGACATCCCGTTGATCTTTATTGGCCTCATGGTGGCCGCGCTGGCCTTGACCGTCGCCGTAGGTATCGTCTTGGAGAACACCTCGCCCACGTCACTCACCGTGTTCGGCAAGGCCATACCCGGCCTCACCAGCCAGTGGCAGGTCTTCGCCGCCGGTGCCGCCATGGCCATCGTCTTCATGGCCGGAATGGTGATCGTGTTCTTCGGGATCGGCCGCGCCTTCCGGCGCCGCCAGGAACTGCGCGATCTCCGCGATGAGCGTGAGCAATCGGTGCACACGCTGGAGATGGAGAAGCGCCGTCTGCAGCGTGCGCTGGAGCACGCCCGCTCCGCGAACGGCGGCCATGCGCAGGTTCCCGCGCCTCGGGTGGCCACGCCCTCCAACTGAGCCGGTGCCCCGGTCTCGTCGGACGAGACCGGGGCGTTGTCCGTGTCGGCTCCTACTTGGCCTGGCTACTTGGCGTGACGGCGGCCGCGCCGCGCGCGCCGCGAGGTTGTCTGCCGACGCTCGACCTTGGTGCCGGGCATCTCGGCCTCGAAGCCGTCCTCGGCGCCGTCCTCGGCAGCGGGCATCTCGACCTCGAACCCGTCCTCGCCGTCCCACTCGGTGATCTCACCGAGCGGAACGATCAATGGGGAGGCGGTCGCCGCGGCGGGCCGGTCGAGTGGCTGGATGGGCGCCGGGTTCGTGGCGGGCCGAGAGGCAGACTCCGCGACCGTCGGTATGGCCGCGACGGACGCGGTGCTGAGATCGGTCTTGGTGGCCAGGCCGGTCAGTGCCGCCATCGCCTCCTCGACCTGGCCCTTGGCGACTGGCAGATCACCGGACTCGATGGCTTGCCCTGCCGTGGACCTGACCTTGGACCTGCGCCTGCCTCCGACCTTCGGTTGCTTGGCCGCAGCCTTGCCGGTTCCGGCGACCTCCGGCGCCTGAGTAGTGGCAGCCGCCGACTTGCCCAGGATGTCCGCCTTGGTCAGGGTGCCGGTCTTGGCGAGGGCCTCTGCCTGGGCGATGCGCTCATGCGCGGTCTTGACCCTGGCCTTACCGCCGCCCTTGCGCCCCAGCCGACCGCCCGCACCGAGTCCGGCCTGCGCGAACCGGAGGCGCCGGGTCCAGGTACCGAGGTGCGCGGCGCACACCAGCAGGATCAGCGCGAGAGCCAGGCTCCGGCCCCACGCCATCTGGCTGACGTCCGCGACGGACTTGGCCTTAGGCGTGACCTGATTCTGGGTCGCCACCTCGGGCGTAGGGGTCGGGTAGACGAACCCCGGGTTCGACCCGTTGGGTGCCACGGTCGGCAGGTTGAGTCCGGAGTTGGGGTTGACCGGGGTCAACGGGGTGTTGTTGCCGCTCGGGTTGGTGTAGTTGGGGATGTTCGGCGTGCCGCCCCCACTGCCGCCCCCGCTCCCGACCGTGGCGCTCGTGTGCGAGATCCCCGAGACGACCGTGCCTCCGCTGCCGTTGGAACGCCGGGCCTGCACGCCGACGTTCACCGAGCCGGTGGTGTTCGACGAAAGGGTGAACGAGGCGGAGCTTGAGCGGCCGACGCTGTGGGACTGGCCTCCGGCGGTGACCTTGTAACCGGTGAGATCGGCTTCCGAGCCGAGGCTCCACCGCACGGTGAGCTTCTTGCCCGACACCGTGGCCGACAGCCCGCTCGGCGCGGCCGGCGGCACGCGGACCGTGAAGGTGTTGGTGTCGTAGGTGTGGCTGGTCTCCTTGCCGATGATCTGCGCCGTGTACTTCCCGTTGCGCGCGATGTTCACCGAACCGGACAGGTCACTGTTGAACCCACCCTTGCTGGCGACCACACTGCTCGCGCCGGACGGGGTGGTGACGACGAGCTGAATCGTGATGCCGATGTCGAAATGCCCCTTGACGGTAACGGCCGATCCGCTGGTGATGACCGCGCCGTTCGCAGGAGAGAGCACCTGGGTGGTCGCCGCGTGGGCAGGCAGAGGCGCACCGAGGATCGTGAAGCCCATCGCCAGTGGCGACGCCAGCGCCAATGCACCGAGCTTGCGAATCCTCGTCACAGCCCAATCCCTTCGTCGTGCGTGTTGCCCCGAAGCGCTTGAGCCCAACAGATGAGTCCAGCCGATGAGTCCGGTCCGGGGAACGGTCATCGGCGATGCCGTGGTTTCCACTGGTACCTGTGCGCTTACGGCAGCGTATATGACCGGTTGGTGGCGGTACTTAACAGAAAGATGACAAAAGAATCGGGTTGGCCGCGCGGAACCTTTTGACGGCACTCTGCGGGCAAGCTACCGCCCACTCTATTGATGCCATGTACAACGACCGTCCGGTCGACCGGTTACGGGGTGTCCGGGTTACGGGTACCCGGGTCACGGGAAGCCCGAGGGAAGGTCGCCGGATCCCCCCGTGGGCGGTGAGGCGTGGCCGCTGGGGTCGGTCATCGCCGGGCCTGCCCTGGCCAGAGCCGGGATCCGGAGCGTACCGAGCCATGCGGGCCCACGGTAGATCACCACCACGGACACGTATGCCGTCTGTCCGGATCCGGCCCCCTTACTCCGCCCTGCTCCCTCACTCCGCCCTGCTCCCTCACTCCGTCCGGTTCCCTCACTCCGCCCTGCTCCCTCACTCCGTCCGGTTCCCTCACTCCATCCGGTCCCATCGAGACCGCCGCCGATCCCGAGCGTGCAGCGTGTCACCCGCGCTCCCGTGCCGGTCGCCACCACGGCCGCGATCCGGCAGGCGACGGCAGGGCCCTCTGCCGCACGCGCCGCGGCGGCCAGGGCCGCACCGTCAGCCGCGGCATGAGCCCGATGGCGGGCCGCCCGCACCCCACCGGCCACCATCGTGCCGATCGCGGCCAGCCAGATCACCGCCATCAGCGCCACCACCCAGACCGTGCCGGACCCCTGGTCGGACACGAATCCCTCAGCACTTCCTTGTAGGCGTGCTCGTAGGCGTCCCCGTAGGCCTGCTTGTAGGCGTGACCGGGCGGGTCGCCGCCTGCCGCCCACCGGGCCTCCACGAACGCACGGAGAGACCCGGCAGGCGGCACTCACGCGATCACCTCACCCTCGGGCTCATGGAACAACCACCCCGGGCTCGGTCGCGGCGAGCGCCCGCGCCCGCAGGGTGAGGGCCGGAAACCCGGTGAGAGCAGGTGGCCGTAATGCCACCCTGACGGCGACCGCGGTCGTCTCCCGGCCACGCCGGACCTCGACCCGCGCACCGGGCGGGGCCGCCCGTTCGATGACCGCCTGTACGGCAGGGAGGGGTTCGCCGCGCGCGGCGGCCCGTGCCCCGGCCCGCACCGCGTCGACACAGGCGATCTGTGCGGAAGCGGTCGTGACACCCCACAGCGCGGCCACCGTCACCAATACCAGCGCGGGCAGGGCGACCGCGATCTCGACGGTCGCGGACCCGACGTCGGCACGGCCTTGCGCGCCGCTCGCATCCCCAGGACCGCCGTCCTCATCGGGACCGCCACCACCGGGACCGGCAGCACCGTGTGGACCGGCAGCACCGCTCGGGCGCCGTGCACCGTCTGCGCCGCCGACCAGGCGATCGCGCCAGCGACGCGTCAACCGGTCCGTCGCCATCGCCAGAGATCGGCAGGGCCGGGACCTGGCCGGCCGGTCCCACTGCCTGCTCGGCCGACCGGCCATCTTCTCCGCTCGCACCCGACCGGGCATCACCATCACCCGGCCAGTTGAAGAGCCTTTTTGATGATCCCTAAGAGCAACTGTCTCACCTCCGGACTGGTGACCAGCTTGAACAACAGTCCGGCGAACCCCGCCGCCGCGACCGTGCCGACCGCGTACTCAGCTGTGGACATGCCACGGTCCCGGCCCATCTGAAACCGTCGGGTGATCTTCGATCGGACCATTGAAAGGATCTGCATCTGCGACCTCCATCGCTTCGGACTCGCCCTTCCTGCAGGGCGCTCCCTGCACCTCATGGCAAGCCTGCGCAGATCCGGCGTCCCCCACCAGATGAATCTCGTTCTGTGGATAAACCTGTGGACAACCAGCCGCTTCCAAGTGGCCGACACGTCGGCGGGTGCGCCACTCACCCAGAGCACCGCCAAGCCCATCGCACTGGGTCGCGTCCGGCCGCCGGTCCCCGGCCGTACGGCAGCGAGTCGTACGGAGCTCCGAGCGGCGTCGCGGGGCGGTAGGTCCGTGATCCTTCCCGGCTGAACCGCAGGTCAAAGTCCTCGATCAGGTGCGCATCAAGAAAAATCCTGAAAAAGTGTTGTCCCGCGGTCCGCCAGGAGGTCTCCCAGTTGTGAGAGAGTCCAGCTTCGCAGTGGCATCCCCCGGCTCCCTGCCCGGACTTCCAACCGTGCTAGCGGCCCAGCGCGGCGATCAGCAGGCCCTCGCGGACCTGGCGTCGGGCTGCCTTCCGCTGCTCTACAACATCATCGGCAGAGCGTTGAACGGTCACCCGGACGTTGACGACGTCGTGCAGGAGACGTTGCTCCGGGTACTGCGCGGCATCTCCGGGTTGAGGCAGCCGATCTCGTTCCGATCCTGGCTCGTGGCTGTGGCGATCCATCAGGTCCGCGACCACCACCAGTCCCGCCAGCGTTCACAGATCCGGCAGACCCCTCTTGACGACATCACCGATGTCGCCGATCCGCGCGCCGACTTCGTCGAACTGACGACCCTGCGCCTGGGGCTCTCCAACCAGCGCAGGGAGATCGCCGAGGCGACCCGCTGGCTGGACGCCGACGACCGGGAACTGCTGGCGCTGTGGTGGCTGGAGGAGAGCGGCGAACTCCAGCGGACGGATCTGGTGGCCGCGCTCGACCTGCCGAGCCGCCATGTCGCGGTGCGCGTGCAGCGGATGAAGCAGCAACTCGACCTCGGGCGCGCGGTGGTGCGCGTCCTCCACCAGCCGGGAAACTGCGCCGGGCTCGGGGCGATGATGGCGGAATGGGACGGCAGTCCCGGTGCGTTGTGGCGCAAGCGGTTCGCGCGGCACATCCGCGAGTGCGACGGCTGCTCGGCCCGCTCCTCCGACCTGATCCCGGCCGAGCGCCTGCTGGCGGGGCTCCCACTGGTGCCTGTGCCCCTGGCGCTCGCCCATTCCAGCCTGCCGAGCGCATCCGGATCCGGTCTGGTGCATGCCAGGCACGCTCGGCACGTCACCAAGCTCCTGCACCTGCCGGCGAAGGCGCTCATCAGCGTCCCGCTCGCCGCCGGGGCGGTCGCCGGGCTGGCGGGGCTGGCCGTGATCAATCACGGTGGGACGGGCCGGCCCGCCGCGGCGACCGCGCCCGCCGTGGTGGCCGGTTCCGCCAAACCTTCCACGATCGCGACGACCCGGCCCGCGGCACGTGCCGCCGCGGCGCCCTCGCCGCGCCCGAAGGTGGTGGCGGCCCCGGCCGCCAAGGGTGGTACCTCGTGCATCAAGGGGGTCTCCACCTGGACGTTCAGCGCGGCGAACCGATCGCTCGCCGCCTCGGGCGCCTGCTGGTACTACGACTGGGCGTCCGGTAACTCCGGGATCGCCGCACGCGGCGCCGAGTTCGTACCGATGATGTGGGGCGCGAAGTCGGTCACCGCGTCGGCGCTCGCTCAGGCCAAGTCCCAGGGGAAGACCCTGCTCGGCTTCAACGAGCCCGACATGGGCGCCCAGTCCAACATGTCGCCAGCCCAGGCGCTCGCGCTGTGGCCGAAGCTGGTGGGGACCAAGATGCGGCTCGGCAGCCCGGCGGTCGCGACGAACGGGGCCACCCCGAACGCATGGCTCGACACGTTCATGCGGGGCGCCGCCGCGCGCCACTACCGGGTCGACTTCATCACCCTGCACTGGTACGGGTCGGACTTCCGCACCGCGAACGCGACCGTCCAGCTACGCAGCTACATCCAGGCGGTCTACGCCCGCTACCACAAGCCGATCTGGCTCACGGAGTACGCGCTGATCCGCTTCGGTAGCACCACCCAGTACCCGACGCAGCAGCAGCAGGCGGCCTTCCTCCGTTCCTCCACGACCATGCTCGCGAAGCTGCCCTATCTCCAGCGCTACGCATGGTTCGCCCTGCCCGCCACCAAGGGCAGCGGAACCGGTCTGTTCACCACCGCGGGCAAGCCGAACGTCATCGGCTCGGCCTTCCAGTCCCTGCCGCCCAAGGCTCACTGACTCCGAGGGGACTGCCCCCACCCCGTAGGAACGCACGCCCCGGCCGCCCCGCCCTGATCGCCCGGGAGCGTACGGTGCGGTGGCGGGCGTCCGCCGTGGACGTGGCCGGTACGACCTCGGACCGGGGCCGGTGTCCCGTACGCGACCGGTGCCCGGCAGACCAGGGCCGCTTCATCTACGTGGCGGGGAGTGGTCGCCGGACGCCCCCCGGTTTGCATACACGGAGGGCGTCCGGAGTCAGGTGGCCGGCCCGTACGACCAGCGGGGGCCCCTGGCCGGTCTGGGAAGAGGAGGGACCGGCCAGGGGCCCACGGGACATGTGAGCGCCTGGGGAGAAGACGCGCAGCACATGTCCGTCAGGGTGAGAGGCCAAAGGTGATCTGGTATCCGCATTCACCCGCGCAGGCGGCCTCAGGTCACCCCGAAGGTGATCTTGTAGTTGCAGCCGCCTCGGCACGCCATGGTCGCCGAGTCGTCGTAGGCGTAGGAGTAGGCGTACGGCTCGGCCCGCTTGAACACCTTCGTGTAGTCCACCGGCCACTTCGACGGGATGCAGTGGTCCCGGCCCGACCACTTGGCGCGGCAGCAGTAGGCGTCTCCGCCGTACGCCGCGCACGCCGTGGTGCACCCGACGACCTTGCCGCCCGTCTTGACCTGCATCTTCGCCGGGCAGACGACCGGCTTGGTGCAGCCGCCGGCCGAGCAGCCCCGCGAGTTCACCTGGTCCTTGGTCGTGCTGTGGCTGATGTTGATGTACATGGGCAGGTTGGATCCGTCCACCATGCTGACGTCGTAGAAGTCCATCCCGCCCCAGGCGCCGAGGGCCAGCTCGGCCAGGGTTGCCGGGGTGGCGCCGCTGCCGTTGCACTGGAACCTGCCGCCGCAGTCACCGGACTGGCAGTGCCCGACGCCCTTGCTGTTGAACGAGCAGCCGGTCCGGCCCCAGAAGCGCCCGCCCCACTTGCCGGGGACGTTGATGTTGATCGTCTGGCCGGGCTTCAGCACCCAGCCGGTTGTGGCCAGCGGGTGCGCGTTGGCCTTGGTGGCCGCGACCCAGATGGTCTGCGCGAGATCGTTGAAGAAGGTGACCCGGCGATAACCCGCGGGCGGCGGGGCCGCCGGAGCCGCCGCCGTGCTGTGGTGTGCGGGCTTCTTCGTGGCGGCCTTGGACGAGGGTGAGGGCGTGGGCGAACCCTCGGTCTTGCCGGGGCTCTGGGTGCCCGCCCGCGTCACCGCCGGAGAGGAGGAGGCTGCCACCTGTATCTTGGCGGCGGCTTCACGGGACGCGCCATCACGGGGCGAGGCCGCCCAGACGACGGTCAGAACCGCCCCCACCAGCGCGACCACGACGAGGGCGACAAGCGGTCCGGAACGCTGTCCGCGGCGTTTCACATATCCCATGGATTCCTCTTAGGCTGTGGCGTGGTGCAGGCTCTGCTATTTCGGAGACTCCTGGGGCGCGGGCCGGATAACGAAAATCCAAGGATTCGTCCACGATTTTTGTTGTCGGGACGCGCATGGCCAAGCCTGCGCGGATCCGGAGTCCCCCATCAGATGAATCGAGTTCTGTGCATAAGCCCTGTGGATAACAAATCACCTTGAGGCAGCAGAGCCTTCAGGGCAGCAATACGGTGGCGGCGATGCCCGCGACGGCAGGAACGATGCCCAGCAGGACGAAGGCGGGCAGGAAGCACAGGCCCAGTGGCGCGACCGCGCGGATTCCCGCCGTCCGGGCCCGAGCCGAGGCCGTGGCGCGAGCGGAGCGTCGGTGGTCCTGTGCCAGCCGGGCCAGCGCGGGCGCAAGGGAGGACCCGCTGTCCGCAGCCCGTGCGACCGTGCGTGCCAGCTCCGCCAGAGCGGGCTCGCGGGCCAGCGCCAGCCAGGCTGCTGACGGGTCGGCACCCAGTCTGACCTGCGCGGCGACCCCGTGCAGTTCATCGCCGAGTGGACCGCCGAGAGCTGCCGCCACGGCCTCGACAGCGGCGCCCCAGGGGGCGCCCCCGCGCAGGCAGGCAGCGAGGAGGTCGACCGCGACCGGGATGTCGGCGATCAGACGTGCTCTGCGCACCCGTACCTGCCGTGGCTCCAGCCGAGCCGGCAGCCGGAGGCAGACCACGGTTACCACGGCTCCGACGACCAGCCCGAACGGTCCTCCGAGGACGACCGCACACGCCACGCCGGCCAGCGCCGCGGCGCCCCGTTGCCGCAGCACGCTCGGCCCCTTACCTGCCATCTCTTTATCCACAGCCTGTGGATAAAGAGACGACCCTCCGGCCGATAGCAGCCGGTCCAGCCGCCGGTCAGCCGACTCCCCTCTGGGCAGCAGGAACCCCGCCGCCGCAGCGCAGATCATCACCCACGCCATCACCAGGGCGCCTCGGCCGCGACCACCAGGCGCCGGGTCCACCACAGGCCGAGTGCGTCCAGGCCCGCACCCAGGATCAGGCAGGCCAGGCCCGGCAGAGTCCCGAAGAGAAATGGCAGCGGGTGCGCGCCCAGAGACCCGCCCATCGCCAGTCCGAGCACCGGCAGAATGGCCAGCAGCCGCGCGGTGGCCCTGGGCCCGGCCAGTTGCGCCATGACCTCCGCTCGGTGCGCCTCCTCATCGCGGAGCGCGGCGGCCAGCCCATCGACGACGGAGGCGAAGGTGCCACCGTGCTCGGCCCCGATCCGCCAGCAGGCCGCGAGCAGCCGGAGCCCCTGCGCACCGGGGCGACCGGCCACCCGCTCCAGCATCTCCGGAACGCCAGCGCCGACCAGCGGGACTCCATCAGGCCCGACGCCACCGCTCCCCGCCCATTCGGCCAGTAGTACGGCGGTCATCTCGGGTTCGAGCGCCGTGATCGCCTGGGCCAGCGCCGTCTCCTGCGCCCGGCCGGCGGCCAGTTCTGCGCCGACTCCATCGCAAAGCGCGATGACGCCGGTCCGCCACTGCGACTCCAGTCGCCGTTTTGCCCGCCACGAGCCGGCCAGGAGGCCCGCCCTGCGGACGAACTGCCCTGCCCGCTCAACCGGGGATCCCCTCTCGAAGCCCCGGCCCGGCCGGGAGGCGGAACCCAGGAGCGCTCGCAGCCGAAGGGTCGGGCGGCTGGGCAGGAACAGCGACCACACCCCCGCGGCCGCGCACAGGGCCGCCGACACCATCATCACCGTCATCCCGTCCTCCGTCCGGGCTCCGCGCTCGCCGGATTCCAGCGGCCGCCCAAGGCGTCCGCCAGTGCCGTCATCCCGGGGCCGGGCAGAATCGCGCCGCCGGGCTGGAACGACACCGCCGGCACCGCACCGACCAGCCCGTCGGAGCCACGCCCCAACAGGCACACCTCCGACACCCTGCGCCGTCCGCCACCGGCGTCCCGGCTGAGGTGGACGACCACGTCGAGGGCGGCGGCCAGCTGGCTGTGGACCGCCTCGCGACTCAGCCCGGCCGCGCAGGCGAGCGCCTCCAACCGGGCGGGTACGTCTACCGCCGCATTCGCGTGCAGGGTGGCGCAACCACCCTCGTGACCCGTGTTGAGCGCAGCCAGAAGATCCACGACTTCCGCCCCGCGAACCTCCCCCACGACCAGCCGGTCCGGACGCATCCGCAGAGCCTGCCGGACCAGATCGTGCAGCGTGATGCCGCCCGCGCCCTCCACATTGGGTGGGCGCGCCTCGAGCCGCACGACATGGCCGTGGGCGGGCCTCAGCTCGGCCGAGTCCTCGACCAGCACCAATCGCTCCTCCGGACCGACCAGCGACAGCAGGCTCGACAACAGGGTCGTCTTGCCCGTGCCCGTGCCGCCCGTGACCAGAAAGGCCAGCCTCGCCCCGACCAGCGCGGCCAGCAGCGCCGCCCCTGGCGCGGGTACGGCGCCGGCGGCCACCAGCTCAGCGAGCGTGAACGCGCGGCGCCGAGGCAGCCGGAGCGAAAGACAGGGGCCGCCCACCGCCACCGGGGGCAGCACGGCGTGCAGCCGGATCCCGCCGGGCAGCCGGGCATCCACATAGGGCGACGCGTCGTCGAGCCGACGACCGGCCGCGGCGGCCAGCCGCTGCGCCAGCCGCCGCACGGTGGCCCCGTCCGGAAAGGTCACGGCCGTGCGGAGCAGGCCCGCGCCGGCGTCGACCCACACCTCGCCGGGTCCGTTCACCAACACGTCAGTGACCTCGGGATCGCGCAACAGCGGCTCCAGCGGCCCGGCGCCCACAAGATCGGCACGTAGCTCGTCGACCAGGGTCAGCACCTCGACATCGCCGAGGACGCCTTCCTCCGCGCGCAGCGCCGCCGCCACCTGGGCGGCCGTCGCATCGGCCCCCGCGTCGGCGAGCCGACCCCGTACGGCGTCGACCATCGCGCTCGGAGCCGGCCTACCGGGCCGACCGGACAGGCCCGACCCGCCCGCGGTGCCGACTCCGCCTACCGGGCGAGATCCGCTCGTAGAGATCGTCACGCCGCCGCCCTCGCAGGACCGAGATCGCCGATGAGTCGGCCGCACAGGTCGGGCAGCCGACCTCGGCGGCTCGCCTTCAGCAGGTCACCGTGCTCGAGCGCCGCGCCAATGCGCCGGTCGCCTGTCATCTCACCGGCCAGCGGCAGCTTCAGTGCCGCCGCGATGGCGGCGGCGGAGAGCCCACCGGGTGCCGGACCGCGGACGACGAGACGTATGTCGTCGGAGTACGGACGCAGCCCGGCCGCGACCCGATCGGCCGCCACCGCGGCGCGCACCTCCGCGGGAACCACCAGCAACGTGGCGTCGGCGACCAGCAGGGCCTCGATGCCCGCCTCACCCGGCTGGCGGGCGAGATCGACGATGACCAGATCAAAGCCACCGATGGCGGCGCGCAGCACGGACCGCATCGCCGCCGCCGCGATGGGCTCGGTGGCCCCCCGGTGCCAGGACAGCACCGCCAGCTCACCCGGGCCGCGCTCACCCCGGCCGGCCAGCTTGGGAAGCGATCCACCCAGGGCGGAACCGCTCAACCGGCCCTGCAGCCCTGCGAACTCCGGCCATCTGGCCCCCTCCGACCGCTCCAGACCGAGCACCAGGTCGAGGCCCCCACCGAGCGGGTCGCCATCGACGAGCAGGGTCCGGAGCCCACGCCGCATCGCGACCAGCCCGAGCACCGCGGCCAGCACGCTGGCCCCGGCACCACCCCGGCCGGCGACCACGCAAAAGGAGGCGGCACGCCCGCCGGCGGGTTCGGCGGCCTCGGCCATCAGGTCGGCCAGCCACCCCTCCCGATCTGGCAGCACCGCGACGTCCTGCGCTCCGAGGTCGATCGCCCGGCGGTACACATCCGGATCCTCTTCCCCGGAGGCCACGACGACGATCCCCAGGCGCCGGGTCGCACCGGCCAGCCGGTCGGCTAGGTCCGCGCCGACCAGCACCAGCGGGACGCTGTTCCAGGCCAACCGGACCTGCTCGAGGTCACGGGCCACTTCGGCGGCCACATCCGCCGCTGCGGCGAGCCGCAGCAAGCCGTCCGAGAGCCACGGGTCAGCCGTCACGATCAGCACGACGGGGGTGGTCATCGGGCCCTCCACCAGTTCGGCGCCAAGACCCCCCACCCTGCGCTGCCCACCCTCCGGGCGGAAGAGTTTCCCCAGCCTGTGGATAACCAGCCCGTAGAGAACCGGCCCGTAGAACACCAGCCTGCCGATGGCTCCGGCGGCGTCATATCCCGTCGGGCCGAGGGCGAAGAAGGAAAATCGTTGACCGCCGGACAGCCGACGACCCCCGCTGGGGGGAGAGCGGGGGTCGTCGTACGGTCCGGCTCCGGGGGGGGTAGAGCCGGGCCCGTTTTCCAGAAAAGTCTCGGGACTTGGCTGGCAAAGGGGGACTAGGTCAGTCCACGAGAGAGTAAACCTAGTGCCTGCAGTCTAGGCAGATACAACATATGCTGCCCGATCGTTGAAGGTTCCGTCGAGCACAAGAGCGCTATTGAGTTCGTTTTTTTCTCACCGCGTAGTGACGATCCCCCACCAGAGAGAGACGTCGCTCAATGCAACATGCATAACGCAGGAGTCTGTCGCCCCCCAAGGGATGTTCGCCAATCCAGACCTGTAGCGGCATTCCACGGTCATCGCCGGTCCGGACAGAGCAGGCGCCGCCCGATTCGATCACCCTCCGTGATCAAATTTGTAGGTCATCTGGGGCGGACGGGAATGGCCCGCCCGGAACCCCGCGCCCCCCGGAACCCCTGCGAGCGCCGTCTTCCGGGTCCGCCGTTCCGCGTGCGATCCACCGCCGGAGAACCCCTGTTTTTGGATTCAGGGCTTGTCAACTGGGCGAATGAGGCGTAGACAGGTGTCACGGACCAAGTGTCCGAGCACGGCAGCCGGTGTACCCACGCGCGACCAGCCGCGGGAGGCGCGTCGTGACGGGCTTGACCCGCTCCGACGATTGAAGGTGCACGCTTGGTAACCTGGTGTGACGTGGCGGCGGCGGCGCTCTCTCGATAAGGGCGCCGCTCGCTTATGTCCGGCCTATACCGAAGTACCCACGGAACATCAGCCGCGCATGAACGCTTCACAGATGGCGAGCGAATCCCGAGCCGCCACGGTGACCGCATCGGCACAGTGGCATACCCAGGCGGCCACTCCTTCGGGAGAACCGGCGAGATAGCCGCGAAGCGCCAAGGCATACTCATCCGCGAGTTCCGCGTGTCCCACCTCGGGAGCGGTGAGGGACTTCGGATCCAGACCACGTTCGACCAGCGTGAGGCGCTCTGCCGCGCGGGCCACTATCCCGTCACCCCAGCCGAAGGGCCGCAGGGCCAGCAGCTCACCGTGCACCAGAGCCGCCACGACCAGCGCGGGAGCCTTGGTCGGCGCGGTCAGCAGGCCACTGAGGCTCTCCAATCTGGCCGCGACCTCGTCCGGCGCGGGCGGCTGCCCCAGTTTCAGCACGTCGATGGCGTCCTGGTCCCCCGAACGCGGCCGACCGAGCTCATCGGCGTCCACCGCGTCCGCCGCGGCCAGCACATGGAGCCGGGCGAGCACCTGACGAGGAGCCTGCCGCCAGGTGCCGGCCAGCGCACCGATCTCGGCGGAGACCCGCAGGCTGCCCTGCACGACCGGGTCGGGGCCACCGGAGGAATCGGAAGAACCGCCGCGGAGGGAATCGAGCGGCACGTCCGTACCCTCCAGCGCAGCGGAGGCCCGAGCACCCCGCAGGGCCGACTCAGCGGAGACCTCGGCGCTGCGGCGGCGCAGGATCTTGTGACCGAGCAGACGGTCCACGGCCTTGCGAGCCTCGGCGACGGCGTCGGCCACTCCGGTCAGCTGCGCCACTTGAGCAAAGGGGTCGTTCACCCGACAGACCCTACCGAGCGGGCCACCGTGCCTGAACTGCGGAGCGCCGCCATCCACCCGCCGTCGCTGGTATGGGTCGTACGCAGGAGCGGTATGCGGCCTTAAGCCGCTAATAGGCAGGAATAGGCATGTCAGAGGGGATATGCCAGTCTCTGTGTGTGCCCATCACATACGATCCTCACCGGAGGCGTACGTCCTCGGTACTTGTGAGCCGGCGGGGCTCCCTGATGGGGTGGGGCTCTACCGGGCGCGCCTCATCTCTTCCGCTTCGAAGGAGTACGCGTGAGTCAAGAGACACTGTCGAACCTGCTGAACGAGACCCGGCGCTTCGCTCCGCCGCCGGAGCTCACGGCGTCGGCGAACGTGACCGCGGAGGCGTACGACGAGGCAGCGGCGGATCGGCTCGCATTCTGGGCGAAGCAGGCCGACCGGCTGACCTGGGCCAAGCGCTGGGACACAGTGCTCGACTGGAGCAACCCGCCCTTCGCCAAATGGTTCGTCGGCGGCGAACTGAACGTCGCCTACAACTGCGTGGACCGGCATGTCGAGGCCGGCCTCGGCGCCAAGGTGGCCATCCACTGGGAGGGCGAACCGGAGGGCGACTCGCGCACCATCACCTACGCCGATCTGCAGCGCGAGGTCAACAAGACGGCCAACGCCTTGCTCGAGCTGGGCGTGGCCAAGGGCGACCGGGTCGCCATCTACCTGCCGATGATCCCCGAGGCCGTGGTCTCCATGCTGGCCTGCGCCCGCATCGGCGCGACCCACTCGGTGGTCTTCGGCGGTTTCAGCGCCGAAGCGCTCAGGACCCGGATCGAGGACGCCGACGCCAAGCTGGTCATCACCGCGGACGGCGGCTACCGGCGCGGCAAGCCGTCCGCGCTCAAGCCCACCGTCGACGAGGCGGTCGCCGCGACCTCGTCCGTCGAACACGTCCTGGTCGTCCGCCGCACCGGCGAGGAGGTCGCCGAGACCCCCAAGGACGTGTGGTGGCACGACGTCGTGGAGCGCCAGAGCGACCAGCACCGAGCCGAGCCCCACGACTCCGAACACCCGCTCTTCATCCTCTACACCTCGGGAACCACCGGTAAGCCCAAGGGCATCCTGCACACCACCGGCGGTTATCTCACCCAGGTCGCCTACACTCATCACGCGGTCTTCGACCTCAAGCCACAGACCGACGTCTACTGGTGCTCGGCGGACATCGGCTGGGTGACCGGCCACTCCTACATCGTGTACGGCCCGCTGGCCAACGGTGCGACCCAGGTGATGTACGAAGGCACCCCCGACACCCCGCACAAGGGCCGCTGGTGGGAGATCATCGAGAAGTACAAGGTCACGATCTTCTACACGGCGCCCACAGCGATCCGCACGTTCATGAAGTGGGGTGACGACATCCCCGCGAAGTACGACCTGAGCAGCCTGCGGGTCCTGGGCAGCGTCGGTGAGCCGATCAACCCCGAGGCGTACGTCTGGTATCGCACGCACATCGGCGGCGACCGGTGTCCCGTAGTGGACACCTGGTGGCAGACGGAGACCGGTGCCATCATGATCAGCCCGCTGCCGGGCATCACCCATGGCAAGCCGGGCGCCGCGATGCGGCCCCTGCCGGGCATCTCCGCCGATGTGATCGACGATCAGGCCCAGTCCGTGCCGAACGGCGGCGGCGGCTTCCTGGTGCTCAAAGAGCCGTGGCCGTCGATGCTCCGCACCATCTGGGGCGACGACCAGCGGTTCCTCGACACCTACTGGTCGCGTTTCGACGGCTTCTACTTCGCCGGCGACGGGGCCAAGAAGGACGGAGACGGCGACCTGTGGCTGCTCGGCCGGGTCGACGACGTCATGCTCGTCTCCGGTCACAACATCTCCACCACCGAGGTGGAGTCAGCCCTGGTCTCGCACCCGAAGGTGGCCGAGGCCGCGGTGACCGGCGCCACCGACCCGCTGACCGGACAGGCGATCGTGGCGTTCGTCATCCCGCGCGGCAACGCGGAGAACATCGAGGGTGAGGACTTCGTCAAGGAGCTGCGCGACCACGTCTCCAAGACCCTCGGGCCGATCGCCAAGCCCCGTCAGATCATGATCGTTCCCGAGCTGCCCAAGACCCGTTCGGGCAAGATCATGCGGCGGCTGCTGAAGGACGTGGCGGAGAACCGCAGCATCGGCGACGTCACCACGCTCGCCGACAGCACGGTGATGGACCTCATCTCCGAGAAGCTCCCCGCGGCCAAGTCCGAGGACTGACCCCACCCCTCCCCGTGATCATGCGGTTACGACACGAACTGCATGATCACGGCGGGGATAGGGGGCGACATCGCGGGTAACCTCACCTCGACACTCGCGAGTGTGAGCTTCATCGTTTCGCTGCTCATCGGCGATTTGGCCTACACAGGAACGGAACGATCCGAAAGAGTGACCCCGGGGGTCCTGATCGCGAGTCTTATCGCGGCGGCGGCCGTCGCCGCCTTCCGGATCCGCGTACGTCAGTCCGACCCGGGACGACGAGGCCGCCGAGTAGGGCCCGCGGGTGGCCTGGAGGTACGGCTGATGTCAGGCTGTGGCCCAGTGCCCGCATTGAAAAGGAGAGGCGATATGACCGAGGTACGACCAGACGAGCAAATCGAGGACAAGTCTCTCGGTGAACTGGTCGCGCTGGCGTCGGGCAACGTCTCCCGCCTGGTCCGGTCGGAGATGGAGCTCGCCAAGATGGAGCTGAAGGGCGACGTCAAGAAGGCAGCCCTGGGTGGCGTGCTGTTCGGTGTCGCCGGGGTGATCGCCTGTGTGGTCGTCATCCTGCTCTCGATCTCCGCCGCGTACGCCCTGGTCGACCTGGGCGTGTGGCCATGGGCGGCTTTCCTGATCGTCTCCTTTGCGTACGTGCTGCTGGCCGTGGTCCTCTGCGGCATCGGCTATCTGCGCATGCGCAAGATCGGTGGCCTGAAGCGCACCCGCAAGACCACCATGGACGACCTGACCATGCTCCGCCGTGGCGGCGGCGACTCCGAGCAACCCGCCATCACGAAGTAAAGGCGTAATGACCGCCCACGACGAGATCGTGCACATCGACGGCCCCTGGACACACCGGGCCGTCAGTGCGGGCGGGACCCGATTCCACGTCGCCGAGGCCGGTGAAGGGCCGCTCATCCTGCTGCTGCACGGCTTCCCGGAGTTCTGGTGGTCCTGGCACAACCAGCTGGTCTCGCTGCCCGCCGCCGGCTACCGCGTCGTCGCGGTCGACCTGCGCGGCTACGGCGGGAGTGACAAACCACCTCGCGGTTACGACCTGGTGACCCTCGCGGGCGACGCGGCCGGCCTGGTCCGAGCGCTGGGCGAGGCCAACGCGGTCATCGCCGGCCACGACTGGGGTGGACTGCTGGCCTGGACGATGGCGGTCTACCACCCCAAGGTCGTCCAGCGACTGGTCGCGGTGTCCGCTCCGCACCCACTACGACTGCGGCAGGCCATCCGGGAAGACCCACGCGGGCAGGGCTGGGCGAGCCGGGACACGTTCAGGTTCCAGCTGCCCCGCTGGCCGGAGCGTGCCCTTGTCCGTGATGACGCCGCCGAGATCGGGCAGCTGTTGCACGACTGGTCGGCGCCAGGCTGGCCGGATCAGCGCACCGAGCGCCTGGTCCGGCAGGCATTCCAGCTCCCGGGAGTCGCACACTGCGCCCTGGAGTACCACCGCTGGCTGATCCGCTCCCAGCCCCGGCCGGACGGCCTGCGTTATGGCCACCGGATGCATGCTCCCATCCAGGTGCCTACGCTGCACCTGCACGGCTCACTGGACCCGTACATATTGCCGCGCAGCGCCCAGGGTTCCGGACGCTACGTCGAGGCTGCGTACCGCTGGAAGCTCATCGAAGGCGCCGGGCACTTCCCGCATCAGGAGCGACCGCGGGCCTTCGACGGCCATCTGCTCGGCTGGCTCGCAGACCCCGAGCCCGAACGCTAGCTCCGCGTCGCCGCCAGCTCCTGAGCACGTCACTACAGATGCACGGTGATGATGTCGGGGAGCGGCGTACGTTGGGGGCATGAGGAACACCCGGCCACGGGACATCTATGGACGGCCCCTGCCCTATGGCGCGGAGGGCGAGCCCACCATGCCCGACGATCTGGACCTCTCGCCGGTCGATGCCCTCGCGGAGGCGCAGCGACTGCTCGACGCCGACCGGCCCTTCCATGCCCACGAGGTGCTGGAATCGGTGTGGA
Organism: Actinomycetes bacterium; assembly: GCA_025964575.1. Taxonomy (GTDB): domain Bacteria; phylum Actinomycetota; class Actinomycetes; order Streptosporangiales; family Streptosporangiaceae; genus Actinomadura_E. Next base: position 10,380 of record JAOPYO010000174.1, on the reverse strand, counting down.
AGGCCGCCCCGGAGGGAGAGCGTGAGCTGTGGCGCGGGCTGGCTCAGGTGGCGGTCGGGCTCACCCATGTACGCCGCGGCAACGCCCGCGGCGCCCAAGCCCTGCTGACTCGCGCCGCCGACCGGCTGGAACCCTTCCGTGGGGACCCTGCCGGGCCGTACGGGCTGGATCTGCCCACGCTGGTACGGGACGTACGGGCGCTCGCAGGGCGGCTGGAGACCGAGACGCCCGGGGCCCTCACCGACCTGGGCGTCGGACTCCTACGCCGGCCCTGAAGGCGCCGCGATCCCCGCAGGGCGTGTCCCGTGGATCTCGTCCGGGACATAGATCTTCCGGACACGCTGTGAAGGGTTCGCTTGGTGACAAAGGCGCGGGTCAGTCGGAGCAGCCCTGGGTGGAGACCCGCTGGGTGAGGGATGCGCCGGCCTGGGCATCAGGGGCCACCTCGCCGGCGGTCAGCGCGTAGCCGGTGTCCTTGTCCTCCAACGCGGCTGCGAAGATCACACCGTAGACGGAGCCGTTCTCCGCGAGGAGCGGGCCGCCGGAGTTCCCCGGCTCGACGAGGCCTCGGATGGCGTAGATCTCCCGGACCACCTGACCCGAGCGGTAGATGTTGGCGCCCTTCGCCGACTGCTTGGCCCGGATCCGTGCCGCCCTGGTCTTGAAGCCCTCGTTCTTTGGGAAGCCTGCGACCACTGCCGGGTCCCGGGACTGCGCATGCTCGTCGAACTTCAGCGACGGCACATTGAGGCCGGGCACGTACAGCACAGCGATGTCCCGGCTCGGGTTGTAGAGCACGACCCGGCCCGGGTAGGAACGCCCGTTCAGGGCCAAGACCGTGGATGCGCCCCTGGCGGCGCCGGCCACCACGTGCGCGTTGGTCATGACGTGTTCCGCTGCGAAGGCGAAGCCGGTGCCCTCGATGCGCCGCTGACATGACGGGGCGACACTCTGGATCTTCACGATGCTCTGCTGGGCCGCCCGGAGCGCGACGGTGGTGAGCACGTTGGGGTCGGGCGGCGGCACGTTCACGATCGGCTCACCGCCGAGACCGCCGAACACCTGCTGGAAGCCGGTCCTGGAGACGAACCCGCGGAACGAGGAGAACCAGCCGTTGGCGGCATCGGGCATAACGCCATCGACGGCCTTCAGTACCCCTGAATTCGTCACCTGGTTACGCAACGGAGCGAACGGCGAGCCGCTCACCGCGCTGCCGATGAACCAGGTCACGATCAGAAGTGAGATCACGCTGACGATCGCACCGCCGACCGCGTCCACGGCGCGCGCGTTGTTGCCCGTCACCCTGTTGCGCAGGACGGCGCCCATCGACGACGCGACCAACTGCCCCAGCGTCGCGGCCAGAAAGGCGATCACGATGGCCACCAGCGCCTGCTGGGCCGCACCGTCGACGACGGCCTTCGCAAGCGGCGGTGCGATGAGGGTGCCCAGCACACCGCCGCCCACGAAGCCCACAAAGCTCAATAGGCCGACGATGAAGCCCTGCCGGTAGCCCGAGACGCCGAAGAGCGCCACGAGCAACAGCAGTACCCCGTCGAGGATATGGTCAGCCAGCACGCCTTCACCGTATAGGGAACGAACCCGGTTCACGTCCCCTCGGAGAACCACATCAGGATGGAACCGGTCATTCAGCAGAGTGATCGGGAAGGCGGTTCATCATTCGCGGGCCGCGAGCGCGAGTACCTCGGGGGGCAGATCCTCCACTCGGGCGGTGTCCCAGGACCGATCCCACCCGCCCACCTCGAGCACCTGGGTGAGCAGTCCGGCGGTGAAACCCCACACCAGCAGCGCTTCGCCGCGCGGCTGTAGGTTCGCGCCCACGAACCTCGATCCAGGCACCATGAAGGCGGGGCCCGCGAAGCCCGCGGGGTGCCGCACATTCAGTCTGTTCGCCGGATCTGCCAGCTCGGCGAGCGGCACCCGAGCCACCGCGGCCACCTCGCCCGGATCGTACGCCGACACCTCCGAAGGCTCCCGCCACCAGGCTGCCACCGGGGTGATGCGATAGCCGCTGCGGCCCAGGTAAAGCTCCGGCAACGTCACCAGCACGTCGACCCCGGCCGGGTCCAGACCGGTCTCCTCCTGCGCCTCCCGCAGGGCCGCCCCGACCGGGCCGTCATCATCCGGATCGATCCCCCCACCGGGGAATGCCGGTTGACCGGCGTGCTTGTTGAGGTGCGCCGCCCGCTCGATGAGCAGCACGTCTGGCCCGTCAGGTCCCTCCCCGAACAGGATGAGCACCGCGGCGGGGCGTGCGCCGGACTCCGGCGGACTCAGGAACGGCGGCGCGGTGAGCAGCGGCGCTTCGACGCGGAAACGGTCCAGCCAGGAGGGGGCGGTCACGCAAGTCCCAACCTGTGTCGGCTCCGGTTCCTTCCCGATCAAGAGAAGGGGCCCGATCTGATCAGTTTGATCGCCGTCTTCTCGTCGGTGGGGCCTTCGCCGTAGGACGGGCAGAGACGGGCCAGCGGACAGGCCCCGCAGGCGGGACGGCGGGCGTGGCAGACACGGCGGCCATGCCAGATCAGCCGATGCGACAACAGCGTCCAGTCCTTGCGCGGGATCAGCTCACCGATCTCGTGCTCGATCTTCACCGGGTCGGTGGCGGTGGTCCAGCCGAAGCGGCGGGCGAGCCGCATGAAATGCGTGTCCACGGTGATCCCCGGGACGCCGAAGGCGTTCCCGAGCACCACGTTGGCCGTCTTACGGCCGACACCGGGCAGCGAGACCAACTCGTCCATGGTCCGCGGCACCTCACCGCCGAACCGGTCGCACAAGGCCTGACCGAGCTTGATGAGGTTGTTGGTCTTGGCTCGGAAGAACCCGGTCGACATGATGATCTTTTCCATCTCCTCGCGATCGGCGGAGGCATAGTCCTCGGCCGTCCGGTAGCGCGCGAAGAGGGTCGGTGTGACCGCGTTCACCCTGCGGTCCGTACACTGCGCGGAGAGGATCGTGGCGACCACGAGCTCGAGCGGGGCTTCGAAGTCCAGCTCACAGTGGGCATCGGGATAGAGTTCTGCAAGATCGCGGTTGATTCGCCGGGCGCGACGAACCAGTGCTAGACGCGTTTCCTGGGTGTTCCGGGGCTTTCTGAGGTTTGCGCTGGGCACAGGGCAAGGGTAAGCGGTCTGACTCGGGAAGGACGCGCCATGCCCCTGGTTCCCCATCGCGGTGGGACATGCGTCACACTATGCAGGTAGAGGTTTGGGGAGGAAGCGTGACCGACCGCGACGTTGATGTTCTCAGCAGGGCTCCGCTCTTCGAGGCGCTCGATGAGCAGGGCGCCAAGGCGCTCCGCTCCAATGTGACCGAGGTACGGCTGGCGCGTGGCCAGACCCTCTTCAACGAAAATGAGGTAGGGGACCGTCTCTATGTCGTGCTGGACGGCAAGATCAAGCTGACCCGTACGGCACCGGACGGCCGAGAGAACCTGCTCAGCGTGCTCGGTCCCAGCGAGATGTTCGGCGAGCTGTCGCTATTCGACCCCCGGCCCCGGACCGCCAGTGCGATCGCGGTGACGGAATGCCGGCTGGCCGGAATGGGCCACGACGATCTGCGGCCGTTTCTGACCGCGCACCCCGAGGTCGCCTTCTACATGCTGCGTGCGCTGGCGATGCGGCTGCGTAAGACCAACGACGTCATGGCCGATCTGGTCTTCACCGACGTGCCCGGACGGGTGGCCAAGGCGCTGCTCGACCTGGCCGAGCGGTTCGGCCAGCCGTCAGAGAACGGGCTGCACGTCCATCACGACCTCACCCAAGAGGAGCTGGCTCAGCTCGTCGGGGCATCCCGGGAGACGGTCAACAAGGCTCTCGCCGACTTCGCCGCCCGCAGCTGGCTCCGTATCGAGGCCCGCGCCGTCGTCATCCTCGACATCGACCGGCTCCGCAAGCGCAGCAAGTAAGAGGCCGCGTTCAGCCACCAGCGGCGTCCCGTTCCCTCAGATACTCGAGCTGGGCCTTCACGGACCACTCAGCGGCGGGCCAGAGCGACGTGTCCACGTCGGCGTACACCCGCTCCACGACCTCACGCGGGGTGCGTGCACCGGCGGCCACCGCGGCCTCTACCTGCGCCAGCCGCTCCCGGCGATGCCCGAGGTAGTAGTCGAGCGCCCCGATCGGATCGTCGAGCTTGGGCCCATGCCCCGGAAGGATCGCCTCAGCACCCGCCTCTGCGGCGAACTCGCGGAGCCGGTCCAGGGAATCCAGATAGTCGCCCAGCCTGCCCTCGACGATCGTGGTGCCGTAGCCGAGCACGGTATCCCCGGTCAGGATGGCCGAATCCGCCGGAATCCAGAACGACAGCGAGTCGTCGGAGTGCCCCGGCGTCTCCAGGACGTGCAGCTCCAGCCCGCCGAGACCGATGACCTCGCCCTCCACCAGCCCTTCGTCCCCGAGCCGGTGCCTCGGATCGAGGGCCCGCACCGCCGGGTCGCCCGCGAGCCGGGCGAACGTCTTCGCGCCCGCGGCGTGGTCAGGATGCCCGTGCGTCAGCAGGACGAGACCGACGCGGCGCCCCTGCCCGGCGACCGTGTCGACGACGCGGCGCAGGTGGGCACCGTCCTCGGGGCCCGGGTCGACGATGATCGCCTGCTCCGAGCCCGGCTCTGCCAAAATCCAGGTGTTGGTGCCGTCCAAGGTCATCGGTGAAGGGTTGGGGGCCAGCACACACCGCGCCCGCACCGTCCCCATACCGTCGATATCGCTCATGATCACCGACCCGGGTAGTGCTGGGCCGCGTGCTCGGGCAGTATCAGGTAGGGCTCCCCATCGATGATCTCGGCTTGGGGCTCATGCACCACGATCTTCCGCTCGGCCGCCAGAACCGCCGAGACGGAGTCGTACGCCGTCAGATCGGTGAGCGTCGCCAAGGTGGGCGGCAACATGAACATCTCGCCCCGCCGGGCGGCTTCGACCGCGTCGGCGGGACGCACCCAAGCCACCCGGTCCGCCTCGGTGCTCACATCCCGGGCCCGCTGCCCCTCCGGCATCGCCGCAACGAAGAATCGCGTGTCATAGCGCTTGGGCTCGATCGTGGGAGTGATCCAGTGCGCCCACGGCCTGAGCAGGTCGGAGCGCAGGACCAGGCCACGCCGGTCGAGGAACTCGGCGAACGACTGGGAGCGGTCCAGCAGCGCCTGCCGGTCGGCCTCCCAGTCCTCACCACGCGTGTCGGCGACGACAGAATCCCCGGTGGGACCGGCCAGCAGCACCAGTGTCTCCTCGAAGGTCTCCCGGACCGCGGCGCAGACGAGCTCCCTGGCCAAGGTGGCATCCGCCCCGAAGGCCGTGCCCCACTCCTGCGGCGTCGGCCCCGTCCACCCCGTCGTACGGTCGCCGTCTCTCGGGTCCACCGAACCGCCGGGGAAGACGTACGCCCCTGGCGCGAACGCCATCGACGACACCCTGCGCAGCATGAAGGCCTCAATGCCAGGGCCTTCGTCGCGCGTGAGGCCTGCAGTGGGCGCCGCGTCACGGAGCACGACGACCGTGGCGGCGTCGCGCGGCTTCGGCGGCTCTGCCCGGCCCTCGAGAATGTCCTCGATCCGCTCCAGCCACTCGGCCGGCAGCTTCAGCCCGTTCACCATGTTCCGCCTCCAAGACCATGCCGTGCCGCTCCCAGCGAACTGACCGAACGCTTGATTCCCATGGCGGACAATTCGCACATACCGAACCTCGTTCCGTCAACTCCCCACACGCGTGGACCGGGGCTACTCGCCGACTTCGGCGATGAGTTCGACCTCTACAGGAGAGTTGCGGGGCAGCACCATGACGCCGACGGCGCTGCGGGCATGCCGACCAGCATCTCCGAAGACCTCACCCAGCAGATCACTGGCCCCGTTGATCACCTGTGGCTGACCGTAGAAGTCATGCGCGCTGGCCACGAAGCCGACGACCTTGACGATGCGCTTGACCTTGGACAGGTCACCTACCTCGGCCTTCAGCGCGGCGATGGCGTTGAGCGCGCAGATCCCCGCCAGCTCGGCGGCGCGCTCGACGGTGATCTCCAGGCCCACCTTGCCCACAGCGGCCAGCTCACCCTTGACCATGGGCAGCTGCCCGGATGTATAGACGTACGAGCCACTGCGCGAGGCAGGGACGTACGACGCCAGCGGCGGCACCACGTCCGGGACCTCGAGGCCCAGCTTCGCGAGCCGCTCCTCAGGCGTGCTCACGAGAGCTCTCGCTTGAAGTAGGCCACCAGGTTCTCCGGGGTCGGGCCCGGAATGACGGTGACCAGCTCCCAGCCGTCCTGGCCCCAGTTGTCCAGGATCTGCTTGGTGACATGGACCAACAGCGGAACAGTTGCGTACTCCCACTTTTTCATGGGCCAACACTAACGATGAGAGACCTCCCCTCGTACGAGAGGAGGGTGACCTACAGGGTCTCGGGACGGGCCTGGGGCTCGGGCTTGGGCGCGGCCTCGATCGGGGGCACGTTGGGAAGGGGCTCGATCGGAGCCAGCAATTCCGATTCCAGCGGGGTTTCCAGGGCCGGCTCCCGATCGGCTGGTGCGGACGGCTCGGCGGGAGCCATCCGGTCGAAGAAGCGGAGCATCTCCACCGGGAGCGGCATGACCAGGGTGCTGTTCTTCTCCGCGGCGACCTCGGTGACGGTCTGCAGCAGCCGCAGCTGAAGCGAGGCCGGGTCCTTGGACAGTTCGTGGGCGGCAGCCGCCAGCCGCTTGGACGCCTGGTATTCACCATCGGCCGTGATGATGCGAGCCCGCCGCTCCCGCTCCGCCTCGGCCTGCCGCGCCATCGACCGCTTCATGCCCTCGGGCAGCGAGACGTCCTTGATCTCGACCCGCTCGATCCGGACGCCCCCACGGGTTCTCGGTCATCTCGTCCATGATCTGGCGCAGCTCGGCGTTGATGGTGTCGCGTTCGGAGAGCAGAGCCTGCATGTCGGCCTTGCCGATGACCGAACGCAGCGACGTCTGGGACACCTGTGAGATCGCGTACGCGTAGTTCTGGATGTTGACGACGGCCTTGATCGGGTCGATGACCCGGAAGTAGACGACCGCGTCGACCCGTACGCTCACGTTGTCCTGTGTGATGCCGTCCTGCGCGGGCACCCCCATCGCGACCGTCTGCATGTTGACCTTCTGCATGCGGTCGGCGATCGGCACGATCGAGGTGAGACCCGCCTGGCGTACGCCGTTCAGTTGCACCTTGCCGAACCGGAACACAATGCCCTGTTCGAACTGCTGAACCACCCGGACGGACGTGGCAAAACCCACGAACACCAGGAAGGCCAGAATTCCCAGGAGGACGATTACCGCGCCCATGGCGGTCACCTCTCTCGCGTACGTCTCTGTACGGCGCCAGAACCGGGCTGGTCCAGCTCCGATGATCTGACGGCGGCGGCGGGCCGCCGGTTTCGTCATTTCCCACCCTAATCTCAGGGCACGCCGAGTCCATCGATCTCGCCTCGGTCGCCTGGACGAGGACGAGGTGGCCAGCATCACCCCGAGCTAACCGGGGTAGAAAGTAAGTCCTTGCACAGCGAACGATAATCTGGGTCAAGTGAGCGCGAGAGATACCGATTGGGACGGCGTCCGACTGCACGTCGTCACCGGCAAAGGCGGTACGGGGAAGACGACCGTGGCCGCCGCGCTCGCGTTGGCGCTTGCCGCCGGCGGGCGCAAGGTCCTCCTCGTCGAGGTCGAAGGACGGCAGGGCATCGCCCAGCTGTTCGACACCCCGCCTCTGCCCTACGAGGAACGCAAGGTGGCGGTGGCACCCGAGAGTGGTGACGTCTACGCCCTGGCCATCGACACCGAAGAGGCGCTCGTCGAGTACCTCGAGATGTTCTACAACCTCAAGCGGGCCGGCAAGGCGCTGAGCAAGCTCGGGGTCGTCGACTTCGTCACCACGATCGCTCCAGGACTGCGTGACGTGATCCTGACCGGCAAGGCCAGCGAGGCCGTACGCCGCAAGAACAAGGACGGATCGCGCGTCTACGACGCTGTGGTCATGGACGCCCCGCCGACCGGGCGGATCACCAAGTTCCTCAACGTCAACACCGAGGTCGCCGGGCTGGCCAAGATGGGGCCCATCCGCAACCACGCCGACACCGTGATGAAGGTGATCCGCAGCCCCGAGACCGCGGTGCACTTCGTCACGCTGCTCGAAGAGATGCCGGTGCAGGAGACCCTGGACGGCATCGCCAACCTGGGGGAGAACGCGATCCCCATCGGCGGGGTGATCATCAACATGGAGCGACCACCCGTACTGCCCGAAGAAGACCTGGAGGCCGCGAGCGCAGGCCGCCTTGATCTCGACGAGATCACCCGCGGTGTGAAGGCCGCCGGACTGGAGAAGGACGCCGAACAGATCGCCAGGATGCTGGTGGCCGAGGCGTCCGACCGTGCCCTGCGCACCGCTCTGCAGCGGCGCGAGATGGAGCGGCTGTCCGTCGTCGAACAGCCTCGGTACGAGCTGCCGATGCTCACCGAGGGCGTGGACCTGGCCGGGCTGTACGACCTGGCCCAGGCCCTTCGTGAGCAGGGAGCGGCATGAGCAAGGCACTTCGCGAACAGAGAGGCGGGGTCCGATGAGCGCCAAGCCTCCGCCCGTCCTCGACGTCGACCGGCTGATCGATGACCAGCGGACCCGGATCATCGTCTGTTGTGGATCCGGCGGGGTCGGCAAGACCACGACCGCCGCGGCCCTTGGACTGCGCGCCGCCCAGCGGGGCCGCGATGTGGTCGTCCTCACCGTGGATCCGGCCCGTCGGCTGGCCCAGTCGATGGGCCTCAGCGAACTCGACAACAGCCCGCGCCGGATCGAGGGCATCGAGGGTGACGGCGAGTTGCACGCCATGATGCTCGACATGAAGCGCACCTTCGATGAGATCGTCGAAGCGCACTCCGATCCGGACCGGGCCAAGCAGATCCTGGCCAACCCCTTCTATCAGTCGCTGTCCTCGAGCCTGTCCGGCACTCAGGAGTACATGGCGATGGAGAAGCTGGGCCAGCTGCACCGGTCGGGCGCCTGGGACCTCATCGTGGTCGACACCCCACCGTCCCGGAACGCGCTGGACTTCCTCGACGCGCCGGAGCGGATGGGCCGGTTCCTGGACGGCCGGTTCATGAGGATCCTGGCGGCACCTGCCAAGACCGGCGGCCGGTTCGGCGTCAAGGTGCTGAGCGCCGGCTTCGGCATGTTCACCAGCGTCATCAACAAGGTGATCGGTGTACAGCTGCTCAGGGATGTCCAGACCTTCGTGGCGGCCTTCGACACGATGTTCGGTGGGTTCCGTGAACGCGCCCAGAAGACGTACGAGCTCCTTCAGACCCCTGGCACGGCCTTTCTGGTCGTCGCCTCACCCGAGCCCGACGCGCTGCGTGAGGCGTCGTACTTCATCGAACGGCTCGCCGAGGACCGCATGCCGCTGGCCGGTCTCGTGGTGAATCGCGTCCACGAAGTGGACCATAGAGCGGACCATGAGGCGGGGCACGAGTCAGGGGCCTCAATGCTGTCGGCCGCACGCAGCCAGGCCGCCGCGGAGACGCTCACCGAACACGGCGAGCATCCGCTGACTGCGGCCCTCCTGCGGTTGCACGCAGACCGCATGCAGCTCGCGGCACGGGAGGCGCGGTTGCGCGAGCACTTCACCTCGGCTCACCCGACGGTGCCGGTGGCCGCGGTACCTGCGCAGTCCGAAGACGTGCACGACCTGGAGGGACTGGGCCTGGTCGGCGACGCCTTGGGAAGGCAGACGACCGTCTCGGCTGCCTAAGGGCATGTCCCAGACCGCGAACGGATCTTGGCCGGGAGGCTTCTACTCCCAGCCAAGATCCGTTAAAACGACTGACTCATCCGGCTGGGGCCGGTAGCCGACAGGCCCGGTCAGCTCGCGACGAGCTCGTCCACATCCACGTCTGCGTCTATGTCATCCGTGGACCGCTCATACTCTTCTTTCGCGGTTTCCAACAGGTCGCGCCAGGATGTGACATCCGGACGCCTCCGCATCAGAGCACGCCGCTCTCTCTCGGTCATTCCGCCCCAGACACCGAATTCAATTCGGTTGTCTAGCGCGTCGGCAAGGCACTCTGTCCGCACTGGACAACCTCGACAGATGAGCTTGGCCCTGTTCTGGGCCGCTCCCTGCACAAAGAGGGCATCAGGATCCGCGTTACGGCAGGCGGCGCGGGCAGTCCAATCCGTGATCCACATCTGGCCCCACTCCCCTAGGGTCTTGTGTGTTCTGCGCTCCATGGCCAGTACGGGCGCGGACGTCTGGCCGCCAAACGAAAGCCGTGGGGAAGAACTTACGGAAGCGAGGGGCGATTCAACAGCCCCCAATGGGCCCATTCTCGATATAGCCCGGTGCCGGATCGGACTAGTTACCT
>JAOPYO010000108.1 GCA_025964575.1 Actinomycetes bacterium | reverse complement strand
ACGCTCCAGGGCAACATTCTCGCCCTGACCTCCATCACGGTGACGACCGGCGTAAGGATCATCGGTCGGGCGTTGGCGCGCAACGGGGCGGTCACTCTCGACACCAACGACATCGCCGGGGGCACCGCGACGGGACGTTCGTCGCGGCGACGGCCGGCACTCTGAGCTCGACCCCGTTGAGCGCCTACACCCACGCGACCGGGACCGGGAGCAACCAGCTCGTCTGGAATCCCACGCTCGCAGTCAGGGTGCCCAACACCGCGACCGCGACCGCCTACACGGGGACAGTGACACATTCGGTGGCATAGCAGCACTGGCCCGGTACTGCCCACCTCGCTGCGGTTCAGTCCCGGCAGGGCTTGTCCGGTACGGCCGCGCCGCGGTCGAGTACGGCCTCGATGGGGTACAGGGCACCCGCAGGTGGTGGGTCAGGATGGCGTCGGCGTGCCCCGGCTCCGCGCCTTCTACCGCAAGCCGGGCGATACGTCAGCCAGTGGCGAAAGGCGCTGGAAGACACCGGCGGCATGCGATCATCCTCGACCCTGCAGGGCACCCATTTTGTCTGTTCCTGTCCGACTAGTACGCAGTTACTGCTGGTCGATCTGGGTGGGCTCGTCAGGATCCGAATGGCCGCTGACCGATGACAGGACCGCCCTCTGATAGTCGGCCATCGCCTGTTGGCTCGTGAAACCCGTACAAGCGGTGACCTGACGGGTCCCGGTGAACGCGGGTGAGAACGTGTCGGTCACATCGTTCGAGAGGGGTGAGCCTGGTTTCAACTGGAAGCCGACCTGCTGGCATAGGTGGTCTGCTGGCCGGATCAGGTGCCACACCACTGCCGCATCCCAGATGGGCTTCGCTGGCCCGAGGGCCGCGGCCCACCACGTGAGATAGCGCTGCGAGGACCTTCCGAAGAATTGGGCGACCGGGTCGGGGCTCGTGGCCAGGGCCTGCAACTCCGTGATCGGGAGCTGCCCCAGGGAGGACAGTTCGAAATTGATGGCGGTGAACGGGATCGAGGTGTGTTCCAACACAATGGACTCCGCGCGTGGATCCATGACGTAATTGAAGTCCACCGCGGCGTGGCCATATATTTCCAGGGGTGTCGTCGGTTTGCTGCCTACGAGTGCGACGACGCGCTTGATCAGTTTGGCTTCCTCTGGATAGTTCAGGGCAAGACAGGCCACGTCGGTCAGGGGTCCGATGGCGGCGATCGTCAGTCCCCCGCTTCGGCGCAGCTCTTTGGCCATGAATCGGACTCCGTCATTCACGCAGGCGTTCGAGAAGGTTGTGCCGTCGGCAGTAGCGAGGGGCTCAACCGGCAGCCAGATCTCCGCTCCTCGCACCACGGGTACATCGGAGCCGACCGCGTGCACCGTGGCCCGGGCGGTAACCATCGCAGGCTTGACCATCGAGTTCCCCATCGTCACGACGACACCACGTACGTCGAGGTGATGTGCGGCCGCAAGCGCAAAAGCGTACGAGTCATCGATGTCGGGAATCGAGAGAGCGGTGCCGTTACGGTTCCCGGTGTTGAGTCCCATTGCCATGTCGGTGGAGATGATGACCGGTTCACGATCACGGAGGGGCTCCGTAGCGTCAACCGCGTGTACCAGTACCGATCCTGGCTGACCACGCGTCTGGCTCGACTGGTCGACGACGAGCCCGAGGAGCAATGCGACCGCAACTGGACATGACCCCAAAAGCTTTGCAGCGCGTATCCGAATAATCATCATTTTCCCTTGGTCTGACCGAGGCGAGTAATTGTATTTACCGTCTTTCTTACACGACACGGTTCCGATGATCCCCGCAGCATCTAACCTGAAACCCGAAGATGTCGCAGCCCAAGTTCCTCAGCAGCATAGATCGGTCGCAAGTCGTAACCAGTCAAACCAACTCCACCTAAATCGGCCTGCCGAGTTCGTTGCACGGATAAGTGCTTTCTGCGCGATTTGCTGCCGCTCATCATGGTGGTTCCGGAAGCGCTGTAGTTATCCCCTCGTGCAACTCGGTGACCGGGAGCCCTATGTCTACGTCGTGCGACCTAGAAAGGATTGGACATGACCGAGGACAACGCGAATTGGTCCAGGCGCAGCGCCTTGAAGGGTTTGGCTGCCGCGGCCGGGGCCATCCCGCTGCTGGGGTGTCCGCTGCCGGCGGCGGCCGCACCACTGGCGAAGAAGCATGGGGAGGCGGTCGGTGAGGGAGCTGGTGGTGAGGCGATGCTGACTGGACGTCTGGTCTTTCCAAAGGATCCTGGCTACGACACCGCCCGGGCGGGCTGGGACGCGCTGTTCAGCTCGTACCCGCAGGTCGTCGTGTTCTGTCAGAGCACCGGTGACGTGGTGAACGCGCTCACATACGCGCGGGAGAACGACATCGACTTCCGTGTCCGCGGCGGCCGACACTCGCTTGAGGGGTGGTCATCGGTCGACGATGGCATCGTCATCGACATCAGTGCACTGAAGTCGATCAGCATCGACCTGGAGGCGAAGACCGCGACGGTGGGCACCGGGTTGAACCAGGGCGAGCTGGTCAACGCCCTGGCGAAGACGCCGTTCGCGTTCCCGACCGGCGATGAGGCAACTGTGGGGTTGGGCGGGGTGACGCTGGGAGGAGGCATCGGCGTGTTGGCCCCGCGAATGGGGCTCGCCTGCGACAACCTCCTGGCCGTGGAGATCGTCATCCCCGCAGGCAGGTCGGGAGCGCGGGTCGTGCGTGCGGACCTGGAGCAGCACAGCGACCTGCTGTGGGCTTGCCGAGGGGGCGGTGGCGGAAACTTCGGTATCGCCACCTCGTATGAGTTCCAGATTCACGACATGCCGGAGACGGTGGGGATCTGGCAGGTGACCTGGCCTTTCAGCGCTCTGGAGGGCGCGTTCGATACCTGGCAGCGCTGGGCGCCATCGGCCGACGTGCGCCTGGGCTCGACCTTCGAGGCGGATACCCCGATCGATGGGCTGAAGGTCAACGGCGTCTTCCTCGGGCCGCCGGATCAGGTACAGGAAATGGTCGAGCCTCTGCTGAAGGTGTCCGGAGCCCAGTTCCAGTCGAGCGCGAGTACCTGGGTGGACCATTACAACGCCGACAACGCGATACCGGATCCGTACCGTAGTTGGAAATTCACGCCGATGTGGGCCCCGCAGCCCATCCCGCGGGAGGGGATCGACGTCGTGCGGGACATGCTGACCCGCGCGCCGAGTAGGGGGTGCACCTTTTGGGCTCTCGGCTGGGGCGGCGCGGTTCGCAAACCGCCGCCAGGCGGCGCTGCCTGGTTCTGGCGCGATCCCATCTTCTATGCCGAGCCCGGTGCCGGCTGGAACGGTGCCGAGGGCAACGGCGCGCATATCGCGTGGATCGAACAATTCCGGAACGCCATGAGGCCATACGCCGGGGGCGGCTATGTGAACGTCCCCGACAGGGCGATCGAGGACTGGGGCACGGCTTACTACGGCACGCACTTCGATCGGCTCCGTGTCATCAAGAGGAGGTACGACCCCCACGAGGTCTTCTCCTTCGAGCAGAGCATCCCGCCAGCGGACCTGTTCGGCGACAAACCCATCATCACCAAATAGCGAACAGCAACGCCGACCCCGGGCCTACCGGACGTTTCGCTGCCTAGCGAGGGTTGACGGCGATGAGGTCGGGGACTGTAGAAATAACGGCTCTGGCACGAATCCGGTGGTGACGGTCGGTGTTCAGGAGAGCAGGATTCTCTGGCGGAGCAGGGCGAAGCCTGCTCGGCCGTACATCTGGCGCTTGATGAGTTTGACCTTGGTGTTGGTGCCCTCCATGGGCCCGTTGCTGTAGGACGCTCCTATGTTCTGTCAAGCGGCTGCGGGAAGATCGTTTTTCTGTCTCGCCTTGGTTTTCGGGCTGGTCAGGATCTTGTAGAGCTCGCGGGCGATGTACCGCTTCAAGCAGCGGATGATC
>JAOPYO010000107.1 GCA_025964575.1 Actinomycetes bacterium | reverse complement strand
TGCGGTGTCGATCGCCTTGTTCCAATAGGTGATCTTGCCGACCGTCTTGCCGTTGGAGTTCTTGAACGTATCGCCCTTGGCGCCGCAGTGGCTGGCGGTGACCAGGTAGCGCACGCCGTTGGCGTTCACGACGTTGAACCCTGTCGTGCATGAACTGTTGTCGGCCTTGTTGATGATCTTTAGGGCGCCGTGCCAGGGCGACTTGTCGTTCGTGCGGGAACTGGAGGCCGAGGCCTGCAGGCTCGTGGTGGACACCGTCACCATGTCCGACCCGTACTTGGCGGTGAGGGCGGCGGCAGCGGCCGGCGTGTAGTGGCGGAGCTGGATCAGAACCTTGTTGCTGTCGTAGTCAGGCCCCCATTCGACCGGCTGGATGTTCTGCTTGCGCAAGCTCGACAGTTGCTTGGTGAGGGTGTCGCCGACCTGCTCCAGCTGTCGTCCGCTGTGCGCCACCGTCCGGATCCGCACCGGAACCCCACCCGCCGACGTGGCGATGGCGTGCCGCAGCGCCACGGACGGCGTCCCAGCGACACTGACCTCCAGACCCGTTGAGACGATCTTCATTCCGGCGAGCGTCCCGTCCACCGTGTCGCCGGTCGAGACCTCCTTGCCGGTGATCGCCCTGATGTCGGCCTGCGTGATCCGCTCAGCGGCGTCGGCGGCCTTCCCGTTCAGCGTGAGATTGGCGCGGTAGGAGGTTTGAGGGGAAACCGCGGCCTGCGCCGTGGCTTGGTTGATCGCGACCAGTGTGGTGACCGCGACCCCTGCGATCCAGGCTGCCGTGATGACACGTCCGTGCCCGATGCTCATGCCGCCACCTCTGTTATCTAAAAAATCGTGAGATATCAGAGATACGGGACTTAATGAAGAGGTAATAGGGAGCCAGGACCCATCTTGGGACGCGCAAAACGGGCCCCAGGGGTCTTGACCTCGGGAGCGTCGGCTATGACCTGGTCGAGCTGCCGGACACGGACGGCGGATTCGCCACGGTCAGCGAGGGGTCCTTGGCTTCTCGACCAGGCGGAAGACGGGATGCTCGGGGGCCTCCTCGACAAAGCGGTCGAGTAGATCGCCTGGCTTGGCGTTGAAGTAGGGCCGAGTCACCGGGATCGGGCGAACGTACTCACGCAGGATCGGGGCGCTCTTTTGGGCATCGCATTCGATCACCTCACCGGTCCGCCGGCGACGGCCTCGGCGCAGCGTCACCTCGCCGGTCGCCCGAGCGTTGCGCACCCACGACACCGCCCCGTACGGGGAGATCAGCCAGCACTGCCCGTCGTGCTCGATGGGCCGGATGGGACCGGGCCGAGCCCGAGATCGACGGCGACCGAGGGCAGCGCGACGGTCATGATCGAGCTGTCGAGCACCACGAGGAGTTGTGCGACGCAGTACGCCGCCAGGAGCAGGCCGGAGCGTTTCGCCGTCACGGCTGGCTGTTCAGGCGGATGATGACGTTGCCGCGGAACTCCCCGGCGAGAAGCCGGTCGAGGGCCGCTGGTACGTCCGCGATCGACAGGTCGAGCAGGGTGTGGGAGAACACGATCTTTCCCTGGCTCAGCCAGAGGCCGTAGTGCTCGTTCCACGCGGCCATCTGTTCGGGGGTGTGGTAGGTCGAGAAGGGCAGGATCTGGAGCTGCTTGACGATCGAGGTCATGATGTCGAGGCGGGGACGTCCCCCGTTGCCGGTGCCGATCTGGCCGGCGAGGGCTCCGCACAGCGCGAAGCGTGCGCCGGGCGCCGCGGCTTGGACGGCGGCTTCGAACTGGTCGCCGCCGACGGTGTCGAAGAACACGGAGATTCCCTTCGGGGCGAGGCGGGCGAGCTGGCCCTGGAGGTCTCCGTCCCGGTAGTTGAAGGCGGCGTCGAAGCCGAGTTCGTTCACCAGGTAGTCGACCTTCTGCTGGGTGCCGGCGCTGCCGATCACCCGCTTCGCGCCGATGGCCTTGGCGACCTGTCCGGCAAGGGACCCGACGCCCCCCGCGGCACCGCTGACGAACACGGTGTCGTTCTCGGTGACCCGGGCGACGTCGACGACACCGTGATAGGCGGTGACACCCTGGTTGAGTGCGTATTCGGCCCTCGGCAGCGTCTCGACCGGAACCGGCCAGAACGTACCGGCATCGCCGGTGGCATGGGTGCGCCATCCCTGCATGTGCGTGACAACCGTGCCGACCGGCAGGTTGTCCGCGTTGCTCTCGACGACGGTCCCGACGGCGCCGCCCCAGAGCGGCTCTCCGATCTCGTAGGAAGGCATCGGCAGGCCGGGATCCTTCTTCATCAGATCAGCCATGACGGCGGTGAGCTGGATGAAGTCGTTGCGTACCCGAACCTGCCCGGCGGCGAGCGCGCCGAGCGGCACCGGCGCGACGCCGAGGAAGCGGGACGGCGGCGCGGCGCGGTCGGGCCGGTGGGATTCGAGGACGATGTCGAACGCGGGGGTCGTATCGGTGGTCATGTCGGAAGGCTCTCTTCCACGTGGATCTGCCGGTTCAGGACCGGATGAAACCCAGGCTAGAAGAGGTGCCGGACAGGTCTTGTCCTCCATTGCTGGGAGGATGGCGACGTGTGGGAAACATCTAGACGGCTGCTGCGGCTGCTCGGCCTGCTGCAACGGCAGACCGAGTGGAGTGCCGAGGACCTGGCCCGCGAATGCGCGGTCACGACCCGGACGGTGCGGCGAGACGTGGTACGGCTCAGGGACCTCGGTTACCCGATCGCGACCGCGTACGGGGCCGGGGGTGGTTACCGCCTTGAGGCCGGTGCCACGCTGCCGCCGCTGATGTTCGACACCGACGAAGCCGTCGCCACGCTGCTCGCACTGCACGCGGCCGCGGAGTCTCCGCTCAGCGGCAGTGCCCGGGACGTCCTCTCGGCGCTCGACAAGCTCACCCGGGTCATGCCCGCCCGGCTCAAGCCGACCCTCGACGCCCTGATCCGGCACACCAGCCGCATCGACCTTGGCCAGCTCATCGGGGCGGCCCCCGTGGAGACCGACACCGCGGACTTGGTCCTGCTCGCGCGAGCATGCCGAGAGCGTCACCAGGTTACCTACACCTACCTCACTCACGCAGGGTCGGAGAGTTCTTGTCGGGTCGAGCCGCTGGGGCTCGTCAACACGCTCGGTCGCTGGTATCTCGTCGCCTACTACCTCGACGGCAACGACTGGCGTGTATTCCGCGTCGATCGGATGAGCGATCTCGCCACCACGAGAACACCCACCGGCGCCCGGAAACCACCGGCGGACGATCTGGACGCCTACGTGACCGCGCGGCTTGGCCAGGGTTACCAGCAGGTCTCCACCGTGGTACGAATCCACGCACCCCTTCGGCGAGCCGAACCGTGGATCAAACCCGCCTGGGGAAGCTTGACGGCCGAGACTCCCGACACCTGCATCATGACCGGCGGAGCGGAAGACCACGACACGGTCGCACGTTGGCTGCTCCTCGTCGACGCCGATATCGACGTCATCCAGCCCCCGGAGCTGGCCCAAGCCTTCGGCCGCCTCGCGCGCCGATGCGCTCGCGCAGCCGCGCCCGCCTACGAGGGAGAAAGGTGAACCAGTCCTCGAAACCCCATCGCTTCACCCAGCATGATCTGCGGATCCTGCGACTGCACGCACACCGGCTGCGCGGACCGCAAGCCGGCAGCCCGGTCGACGTTGTCCGCTCGCAGCTCGCCTCGCAAGCGCAGAACCTCAACGGGGCACTTTGGTCGATCGGCCAGCGTACGGTCGAGGCGAGCCGCGACGATCTCCTCGCCGATCTGGCAGCTGCGACGATCGTGCAGACCTGGACCATGCGCGGAACGCTCCACCTCGTGGCGCCTGAGGACGTCCGATGGATGCTCGCGCTGTTGCCGCCGAGGGTGCACGCCGGGATGAGCAAGGTCTGGCGCGACGCCGGGCTGTCCGCACAAATTCTCGAAGCTGCCAGAGAACTCGTGGCTGGAGTGCTCTCCACAAACGGGACCCTGACCCGGAAAGCGCTTCAGGACATCCTCCGGCGGCACGGTATCGACGCGGCCGGACAGCGGGGATCCCATATCATCCGTTACCTCGCCGAGACCGGAACTATCGTCATCGGAGCGCCCGACGGCAAGACCCAGACTTTCTCGCTCCTCGACGACAGAGTGCCTGCGGCCGTACCCCTCGAAAGGGACGAAGCCCTCCAAAAACTCGCCGCACGCTATATCGCGGGACACGGACCAGCCACCGATCGAGACCTGGCTTGGTGGAGCGGGCTCACCCTCACCGACGCCCGCCTCGCGATCACGCTCGCTCGGGAAGAACTGCAAACCATCAGCGTCGATGAGGCGACCTACTGGATCGACCCGGCACTCCTCGACTCCGGCCTCCTCGGCCGGGAACCGAGCCGGCGATGCGACGGCCACCTCCTGGCCGGCTTCGACGAATACCACGTCGGCTACGCCAACCGCACGCTGATCCTCGACGACCGGCACCGCCCACTCGTCGGGCCCGGCAAGAACGGCTTGTTCAACCCACCGATTCTCATCGACGGGCGCATCGCGGGGACATGGACGGCACGAACCACACGCCGATCCGCCGAGATCACACTCGCTCCGTTCCCGGACACCACCATGGACACGACGCTCCTGCTCGCCGCCGTCGAACGCTACTCCGCCTTCCTCTGCGTCCCGACCACGATCTCGCCGTGATTCCGGTGGTTCGTCGCCGACTCCGGGTACGTCTACCGCCGGGTGCTGGCTAAGGCTGGACCCCGTTCACCGTGGCCGGGCAACTTGACGCCATGCTATGGACGCCGTCCTGGGCGGCCGCGGCCTCCTTCCTGAAGACCCTGGACGCGGGCAAACGATGGCCGTCCGACTCCTGCAATGGTGAGGGCCCCTCACCCGGCCAACACCAGGTCAGGAGCCCCTCACCATGACACTCAGTCGCCGGCGAGTGACTTCACGATGGACGCGCGGGCCGCCCGGCGGCTCGGGACGACGGCGGCGAGCAGGCCCGCCAGTCCCGCGACCAGGATGAAGGCGAGGACGCGCAGGACCGGGAAGCTCAGGACGGCGCCGTCGACGTTGGCGCTCAGCGCCGCCCAGCCGAAGCCGGTGCCCAGGACCACGCCCAGCAGCGCACCGATCACCGCCATGATCACGGCCTCCAGTGACAGCATCCAGCGCAGCCCACGCTTGGTCAGACCGAGGGCGCGCAGCAGCGCCGACTCGCGCGTCCGCTCCACCACCGACAGGGTCAGCGTGTTCGCGATGCCGATCAGCGAGATGATGATCGCCAGCGCGAGCAGCGCGCCGACCAGCACGAACAGCTGGTTGAGCGCCGTGGTGAACTGGTCCTTGAGGTCGGCGAGACTGGCCACCTTGACCATCGGGTAC
>JAOPYO010000426.1 GCA_025964575.1 Actinomycetes bacterium | reverse complement strand
CGCGCATGTACTGGATCTCCTCGGACTCCTCGCCCGGGTGGTAGTACGGCGGCAGGTCCCCCTCCAGCGCAGAGTCGGGGATGTCCAGGAAGAGCCGATCGCGGAACTCCTTGAGCTCGCTCTTGGTGAGCTTCTTCATCTGGTGCGAGGACATCCGGGCCTCGAAGTCCGGTCCGAGCGTCCAGCCCTTGATGGTGTGGGTGAGGATCACCGTCGGCTGGCCCACGTGCTCACGCGCGGACTTGAAGGCCGCGTAGAGCTTGCGGTAGTCGTGCCCGCCCCGGGACAGCTTGCTCAGTTCGTCGTCGCTCAGATGCTCGACGATCTTGCGCAAGCGGGGGTCGTCGCCGAAGAACCGATCGCGGGTGTACGAGCCGGGCTCCACCGAGAAGGTCTGGAACTGGCCGTCCGGCGTGGTGTTCATCTTGTTGACGAGCACGCCATCGACGTCCTTGGCCAGCAGCGGATCCCAGTCCCGGCCCCAGAAGACCTTGATCACATTCCAGCCGGCGCCGCGGAAGTACGACTCCAGCTCTTGGATGATCTTGCCGTTGCCCCGGACCGGGCCGTCCAGTCGCTGCAGGTTGCAGTTGACGATGAAGGTGAGGTTGTCGAGTTCCTCGCGAGCGGCAACGCCGATCGCGCCCAGCGACTCCGGCTCGTCCATCTCGCCGTCGCCCAGGAACGCCCACACGTGCGAGCGGGAGGTGTCCTTGAGCTCCCGGGCCAGCAGATAGCGGTTGAACCGGGCCTGGTAGATGGAGTCGATCGCGCCGAGGCCCATGGAGACCGTGGGGAACTCCCAGAAGTCCGGCATCAGCCGCGGGTGCGGGTAGGACGGCAGACCGCCACCGGGATGTGAGTGCTCCTGCCGGAACCCGTCCAGCTGATGCTCGCTCAGCCGGCCTTCGAGATAGGCCCGCGCATAGATTCCCGGCGTGGCGTGGCCCTGGATGACGACCTGATCGCCGGATTCGCCGTGATCTTTGCCACGGAAGAAGTGGTTGAAACAGACTTCGTAGAGCGATGCCGCTGAGGCGTACGTCGCGATGTGGCCGCCCACGGACAGTTCCGGACGGTTCGCTCGGGACACCATGATCGCGGCATTCCACCGGATGTAGGCGCGCACCCGGCGCTCGATGTGCTCATCGCCGGGGAACCAGGGTTCCCGCTCGGGAGGGATGGTGTTGATGTAGTCGGTGCTGCGCAGGCTGGGCACGCCAACCTGCTGTTCACGGGCACGCTCCAGCAGTCGGAGCATGACGTAGCGGGCTCGGGTGCGCCCTTCCGTCTTGATGACCGTGTCGAGTGATTCCAGCCACTCCCGGGTTTCATCGGGGTTGATGTCCGGGAGTTGACTCGGCAGCCCGTCGCTGATGATCGAAAAGCGTTGGCGTCCGGAAGCCACGGGGTCCCCTCTGTGCTTCTCAGGTCTGACCTGTCGTCGTCTTGGTGATGACCATCGTGGTACGTATAGGCGGCTAACGCATCTCTACTCACCAGTAACTATTTGTGCTGGTCAACAGGTATATCAGCCCCCGCCTCGTGGGCACCCTTGGAGTAGGGAGCCAACTCATACGAAGGTGAGTTCCATGCATGCAACAGTAGGGGACCGGCTGCACGTCCACGCCAACACCGTGGGCGAGCCGGACCACAGCGGAGAGATCATCGAAGTGCATGGCGACGAGGGCACCCCGCCCTATGTCGTCCGTTTCGACGATGGTCACACCAAGACCGTCTGCCCGGGTCCCGACGCCGTTATCGAGCCTGCTTCGATCAAAGGCAAGTAGTCCGGGGTAGACAGGTACCCATGAAGACCACAGTGATCCGCGTGTCGACCGGCGGACGCGAGGTGGTGTACGACATAACGGCCCAATGCCGGGAGTTCGTCCGTGCGGTCGGCGGGGACGGGCTGTTGCACGTTTTCGTGCCGCATGCCACCGCGGGGGTGGCCCTGATCGAACTCGGCGCAGGCAGCGATCATGACCTGCTGGCCACGTTGCGCGAGTTGCTGCCGCCGGACGGCCGATGGCGGCACGCCCACGGATCTCCAGGGCACGGGCGTTCACATGTGTTGCCGGCGTTGGTGCCGCCGTACGCAAGTATTCCGGTCGTCGCCGGACGAATGGCCCTCGGAACCTGGCAGTCTGTGTCGATCGTCGACCTCAATGTCGACAATCCGGACCGTCAGGTGCGACTCTCGTTCCTTACGGAAAGCTGAGGGAAGTGGCCTGCTTCATTCAGAACCTGCTTAGACACTTGCGCAAGGGCGGGTCACTTGTGTGAACTGTCCGGCAAACACCGCTGCGGCGGAGTCGAGCCCCGACAGGGGGCCGAAGATCGAAAGTGGGAGGACGTTCGTGAGCGCGACCGCGGGTCAGGCGCAGACAGAGCGCGGCCTGGCCGAACGGCTCGGCTTCAAGGCGAGCCAGGTGGTGCAGGAGATCGGCTGGGACGACGACAGCGATGAGGAGCTGCGTAACTCCATCGAGATCGTCACAGAGGCCGAACTGGTCGATGAGGACTACGAGGAGGTGGTCGATGTCGTGTTGCTGTGGTGGCGCGACGATGACGGCGACCTCGTGGACGGGCTCGTCGACGCACGCACGTCGCTGGCGGACGGTGGCCACATCTGGCTGCTGACGCCGAAGGCGGGCCGGGACGGCCACGTCGAACCCAGCGACATCGATGAGGCCTCGCCCACAGCGGGGCTGTCCCAGACGAGCAGTGTGAGTGCCGCCAAGGACTGGTCCGGCACGCGCCTGGTCGCCCCAAAGGCGCGCCGCTGAACCAACGGCGACTCCGCGCGACGGCCCCGCCGAGTGCGGGCTAGACGCGCCTCCGGCACGACCCATCGATCTGCCGGAGGTGCGGCTCGCTTGCGCTGGTCCCAAGGCGACTCGGGTTTCAGGCTGGAGTGGCAAACTGTGGTCTGGACTATCTCCCCAGTTGAACGAAGGGATGTCACATGACGGTTGAGGTCGGCGGCAGCGCACCGGATTTCGAGCTGAAGGACCAGCACGGCACGCCGGTGAAGCTGTCGGACTTCCGCGGGAAGAAGGACGTCGTGCTCGTCTTCTACCCGCTGGCGTTCAGCGGGATCTGCACCAGTGAGCTGTGCACCATTCGGGACGAGCTCCCCACCCTCGGAGGCGATGACGTCCAGGTCATCGCGATCTCCGTGGACTCGATGTTCGCCCACCGCGCGTGGGGCGAGCAGGAGAAGTACGAGTTCCCGCTGCTCTCGGACTTCTGGCCGCACGGTGCGGTGGCGGAGTCGTACGGCGTCTTCGACGGGGAGAAGGGGCTGGCCACCCGCGGCACTTTCGTCATCGACAAGCAGGGTGTCGTGCGCTGGAAGGTCGAGAACGCGATCCCCGACGCTCGGGACATCAGCGAGTACCGCAAGGCGCTCGCCGAGCTTTCCTGATCCGGGACCGGCCCGTCCCCCGCGAGGGGCGGGCCGGGAGCCGGGATTGAGAGCGGGCTCCCTGACAGGGGCCGGAGGGACACGGGAGGGGCCATGCCCTGCTTCCGATGCAGTGCCCGGCAGAGTGACCCGGTCCGCGGCGCGAGCCAGTGGAAGCGCGGGGTCCGCGCGGACCGGCAGGTGCTGGTGTGCCCGGCCTGCCAGACGGCCGAAGACTGGTCGGCCGAGCTCGACGGTTGCGCCGGTTGCGGTTCCATCGCTCTCGTCTGCCGGCTGGGCGAGGTCGAGTGCCGCGACTGCGGACACGTACGGAGCGCGGAGCGTACGGCGGAGGAGTCTGAGGCGCTGATCCCCGATCTTTCGGAGGAGGTGGCGGCCGCCCTCAGCCGGGTCTTGAAACGCGGCTCCTGAAGCGCCGGTCTCTGGTCTGCCGCCCGTCATCTGGCCGCCAATTTTTCTTTACCCGCCGTACGGTTCGCGGCGTCATACTGAAAGCATAAATGAACCGATTCAGTAGGAAGATCGCAGATTCTCTGCGCGGGCTGCCGGCCGTGACCGTAGCCCTCACCGTGGTTCTCGCCGGCTGTTCTACCGCCGGGAAACCCACCGTCGTACGGGGTGTCATCGGATCGGAGAAGCAGGACTTCTTCCGCGATCCCCAGGTCGTCAAGGCCTTCGCCGGGCACGGTCTCAAGATCACGGTCGATTCGGCCGGTTCGCGGCAGATCGCCACCTCGGTCGACCTCAGCAGGTACGACTTCGCCTTTCCCTCCAGTGCCCCCGCCGCGGACAAGATCCAACGGGCGCGCGGCACCACCGTCAAGTACGCGCCGTTCTCCTCGCCGATGGTGATCGCGACCTTCCAGCCGATCGCTGATCTGCTCGCCGCCGTCGGCGTCGCGAAGAAGGGCGAAACCGGCTGGACCTTCGACGTCGCCCGCTATCTCCAGCTGGTGGGCAAGGGCACCCGGTGGGATCAGTTGCGGGGCAACACGGTCTACCCGGTGCGCAAGGACGTGCTGGTGTCCACGACCGACCCGCGCAGTTCCAACTCCGCGGCGATGTACCTCGCCATCGCCAGCTACGTCGCCAACGGCTCCGCCGTCGTGCAGGGCACCGCCGCCGAGGACAAGGTGCTGCCACTCGTGAGCAAGTTGTTCCTCGATCAGGGATACACCGAGAACACGACCGAGGGGCCGTTCGACGACTACCTGTCGGCCGGCATGGGCAAGACGCCGCTGGTCCTGGCCTACGAGGCCCAGTTCGTCGGCCATGCCGTCCGCGGCGACATCAGACCCGACATGTTGCTGATGTATCCGTCGCCGACGGTGCTGTCGAAGCACACGCTGGTGCCCCTCGACGCCCGCGGCGACACGGTCGGCCGGCTGCTCACCTCCGACCCCGAGTTGCAGCGCCTCGCCGCCCTGCACGGCTTCCGCACCGCCGACACCGCCTCGTTCGCCAAGGTCACCGCAGAGAAGCGGGTACGGGTGGCGCCCGACCTCATCGACATCGCCGATCCGCCGTCGTACGACACCCTCGAGCATCTCCTCGACGGGGTCGCGAAGCGCTACGGCACCCCTCAGTGACAGGAACCTTTATGAGACGCCTATGGGCGGGATCGACCGCCCTGCTTCTGCTGGTCGTGGCCGGGTGCACAGACTCCGGCTCCAGCGGGAACAAGCCGACGGCCGGCGTGCTGCGGGTGCTGGCGGGGAGTGAGCTGGCCGACCTCAAGCCGATCCTCGACCAAGCCAAGAACGACATCGGGGTGACCGTCAAGCTCGACTACGCAGGCACGCTCGACGGCGTCCAGCAGGTCATCGACGGCAAGACCGACGGCCGCTACGAGGCCATCTGGTTCTCCTCGAACCGCTATCTCGCCCTCCACCCGGAAGCCCAGTCGAAGATCGGGGGTTCGGTCAAGACCATGGCCTCCCCGGTGGTGCTCGGCCTGACCGCCTCGGTCGCCAAGAGGCTCGGCTGGGACCGTATCCAACCGACCTGGGCGCAGATCGCGGCGGCCGCGGGGGACCGGAAGTTCACCTACGGGATGACCAGCCCGGCCGCGTCCAACTCCGGGTTCTCCGCGCTGGTCGCCGTCGCGTCGGCGCTGGCCGGTGCCGGGTCCGCGCTGGACACCGCCGCCATCGACAAGGCGGTACCCAAGCTGAAGAGCTTCTTCGCCGGCCAGACCCTGACGGCAGGGTCCTCCGGCTGGTTGTCGGACTCCTACGTCAGGCGGGCCACCCAAGATCGGGAGAACCCGATCGACGGGCTCGTGAACTACGAGTCGGTGCTGCTGTCGCTCAACGCCTCCGGGCGATTGGCGGAGCCGCTCACCCTGATCTATCCGAGCGACGGAGTGATCACCGCCGACTATCCGCTGACCCTGCTGAGATCGGCCCCGGCGAACGCCGGGGATGGTTTCCGCAAGCTGACGGAGTATCTGCGGCGTCCAGAGGTCCAGCGCCGGATCATGACGCAGGTCTACCGCCGCCCAGTGGTGCCCGGCGTTCAGCCGGACGTCACCCGGTTCCCGGCCGCACCCCCCGAGCTGCCGTTCCCGGCCCGGCTGGACGCGGCCGACGCACTCATCGGAGCCTTCTACGATCGGTTGCGCCGCCCGGCCCGCACGATCTATGTGCTGGACGTGTCCGGCTCCATGGAGGGCGACCGGATCGACGGGCTGCGGAGGGCCCTGACCGGGCTGACCGGGGCGGACAACAGCCTCACCGGCCGCTTCCAGCGGTTCCACAACCGGGAGTCGGTGACACTGATCCCCTTCAGCTCCGAGCCCAAGCAGGCGCAGTCGTACACCATCCCGGATCAAGGGCCTGAGGCCGAGCTCGGAAAGATCCGGTCCTTCGCGCAGTCGCTCTCGTCGGGCGGCGGCACCGCGATCTACGACACCCTGCAGCAGGCCTTCGACGCCACGAAGAGAGAGGCCGCCCAGAACGAGGGCAAGTTCACCTCGATCGTCCTCATGACCGACGGGGAGAACACCTCCGGGTCGAACTTCGCGGCCTTCCGCGCCCGCTACCCGAGCCTGCAGCAGGGGGTGCCGATCTTCCCGATCCTGTTCGGTGAGGGCAGGACCGAAGAGATGAACGGCCTCGCCCAGCTCACCGGCGGTCGTACCTTCGACGCCCGCAGCCAGTCGCTCGCAGCCGTGTTCAGGGAGATCCGCGGCTACCAATGACCTGGGGGAGGGTGGCTCGGACGGTGGTGCCGTCGCCGGGGCGGCTGACGATGGTGACCCGTCCGCCGAGCAGCTCGGCCCGTTCCGCCATTCCGCGCAGACCGTACGATTCCGGGCGGCGGCCGGGAGCCAGGACGTCGTGGATCGAGAAGCCCGCCCCATCGTCACTCACGATGAGCACGACCTGATCCGGGTCGTGCTCCAGGATGATGTCGACACAACCGGCTGCCGCGTGCCGCAGGCAGTTGCCGACCGCCTCCTGAGCGATGCGGTAGAGCGCGGTCTGCAGATGGCCGGGCAGTGGTGCCTCGAGTTCGCCGCTGACCGTCACGGCGACATCGAGGGACTTCTGCCTGGTGCCGGCCTCCCGGGCCAGGGTGGCCAGCGCGGCGGACAGCCCGAGATCGTCCAGCACCGGTGGCCGTAGCCCGCCGATCGCCGCGCGGGTCTCCGCCCCGGCCAGCTCGCACAGCTCCCGGGCGAGGACGATCTGCTCATGGGCCTCCTCGTGGTGCCGGGGGAGCATCCGGGCCGCGGCGGACAGATGGAAGCCGAGGCTGGCCAGCCGCTGAGCCAGCCCGTCATGGATCTCCCCGGCCAGCCGGGCGCGCTCGGCCTCCTGAACCTGGACGGCCTGCTCGGCGAAGCGCTCGGCGGAGTGCTCCCGCTCCCGGGCCGTACGCAGCCGCCGGCAGGAGCACAGGACGGGGGCGAACAGCGCGGCCAGCGCCTCGGCCAGCTCGAGGTCCTGGCGGAGGCAGGGATCGCCGGACCGGACGTCGATCACCGCGATGGTGCCGCCATCGGGGAGCCGGACGGGCAGCGTGGCGCCGCGGAGGTCATCGTGCCGGCGAGGCCGTCCGTGCGCCGCCACCCAGCCCACCACACCCTCTCCCAGTGGGACCGGGGGCCGTCCGCTGCCCTCCAGAGCCCGGTCCTCCTCGTCCAGGACATAGACGTCGCAGAACGTCAGACCGGTGGCCGAGCGGACCACCAGTGCCGCCAGGTCGTCGGCAAGGCCCGGCAGCTCCCGGTCCGAGCAGGCCACCGAGATGATCCGGGTGAGCAGATCCGGGCTGCGCTTGAGCAGGAGGTCGAGGGGGCTCATGTGCCCCGCTCAGCCTTGGGGCGGCCGGGTGCGGAGGCTTCCCTCGTCACACCTGTTCGCTCGTTCCTCGTTCGCAGATGCTCCCTGGTCCGGCCTTCGCGCCGCCCCTGCGGCCCGCTCAACGGAACAGTCCCTCGCGGAGGGCGAGCGCCGTCGCCGCCGACCGGTCGGAGACCTCCAGTTTTCGGTAAAGCCCGCGCAGATGGCTCTTCACGGTCTCCTCGCTGAGCACCAGCCGGCCGGCGATGGCCCGGTTGGACAGGCCGGCGACCAGCAGGGACAGCACCTCGCTCTCCCGCTGGGTGAGCCCGCGGTTGGCACCCGGCCAGAACTCACCCCGGTTGAGCCGGGCGGCGCTGGCCGCCATCCGGCCGGCCAGCGTCGGTTCGATGACCGTCTCGCCGCGCACCACTTCCTCGAGCCGCCGCACCAGTTCCAGGCCGTCGACCCGCTTGAGCAGATATCCGCTGGCGCCGGCACGCAGGGCCTCGAAGACGTACTGCTCGTCGTCGTACACCGAAAGGAACACCACCCGGGAGTCCGGCGCGGAGGCCGTGAGGGCCCGGCAGAGGTCCAGGCCGCTGTCCGGCCCGAGCCGTACATCCAGCAGCACGATGTCGGGCCGCAGCGTGGTGACCAGCCGGGTCGCGGCGCGCGCGGTCCCCGCCTGGCCGACGACGCGAACCCGGCCCGTGAAACCGGACAGCATCGCTTGCAATCCGGCCAAGATCATCTCGTGGTCATCGACGAGAACAAGCCTTACTGGTGCGCCCATTCCGGCAACATAACAATTTAAGCTACTGGCGAGTAGAACTTGGAACGGGACACATTGTGAGGCCTAACTCACCATTTCCCCCTGGTTATCCCCCAAGGGGGTGAAGATGCCGATTGCGGGCGGATCTAGCGTCTCCGGTAATAACCGAATCCGCTCGGCTGGAGGTCCTAGGTGTCCCATCGGATCGTGCATATGCTCCGGGCGCGTGGATCGGTTCGCCGCCCCGTCATGCTCGCCATCGCCGGGGACAGCGCGGCGGGCAAGACGACGCTGACCAGGGGACTGGTGGAGTGTCTCGGTGCCGACCGGATGACGGCGGTGTGCGTCGACGACTACCACCGTTACGACCGTACGGAGCGTAAGGACAAGCCGTTCACGGCACTCCACCCCGACTGCAACCACATCGACATCATGGAGCAGCACCTTCAGCTGCTGGCCATGGGTGAGCCGATCCTCAAACCGGTGTACGACCATGCGAGCGGCGAGCTGGTCCGTCCGGAGCTGGTGGAGCCGCGCGACTTCGTCATCGTCGAGGGGCTGCTGCCCATGCACACCCGGCTGGCCCGGGCCTGCTTCGACATCACGGTCTACCTCGACCCGCCGGAGCCGCTGCGTCACGAGTGGAAGATTGAACGGGACTGCGCCAAGCGTGGCTATCGGCCCGAGCAGGTGCGCGCGGAGCTCGCCCGCCGTGAGCGCGACAGCGCCGCGTTCATCCGCCCGCAGCGGCGGTTCGCCGACATCGTGGTGCGGTTCGCGCCGGTCGCGGGCCGGACGGATCCGCCGGAGACGCCGCTCTCCGCCGAACTGCTGCTCCGGCCGACGATCGACCATCCCGAGCTGGCCGGCGTGCTGGACGACGCCGAGCATCGCGGCATGCACCTCAGGCTGCACCGCGACACCGACGGCCGGCCGGTCGACGCCCTGCACGTCCACGGGTATGTGTCGCCGGAGGAGTCGGAGATCGTCAAGAAGGCGATCTGGGAGCGTCTGGACGTCTCCTCGGGCATCCCGCGCTCGCTGGGCCGCCTCACCGACGGCGCCGCCAGCGATCCTCTCGCCATCACGCAGCTCATGCTGCTGTACCACCTGCTCAACGCCGACGGCCGCGGCTCACCTCCAGCGTGATCCTGCAGCCACGGGGAGGTCGGTCAGGTCTCTTTGAGCACCCGGAAAGTGATGCCCGCCCGATCGAGGCGGGCGATGAGGGGGTTGCCCATCGCGACGGCGGTGGTCACCTGGCCGGCGGTCTTCGGCAGGTCGTCGTAGGCCAGGCAGAGGGCCGACTCGGCCACCATCTTCGCGGTCTCGCCGTATCCGGGGTCTCCGCCGGCCACTTCGGTGACCACACGCTTGCCGCCGCCCTCACCGACGAAGCGCACGTTGAACCAGCTCTTGGCGCGCTTCTCCGGGCTCGGCCCGTCGCCCGGGCTCTTCACCCGCAGGAGGAGGTTGCGGGTCGGAGGCAGCTGGGTGAGTGCGAACAGCGCGCCGACGCCCACGACCGCGCCGACCGCGCTGGTCAGATGCTCGACCGCGGCGAAGTGGCCGTAGCAGAAGTCCGGGCCGTACCGGTCGAGCGTGCGGGCGGAGCGGGTCACCACTATCGGGTCGATGGTGGGCATCGGCAGGGCCCAGGCGCCCTTGGGGGCGGTGGGGCGCAGCCAAGGGGGCGAAACACTGCGTGGGGCGAAACGTGACAGGCCTTTGGCGATGCGGACCTGGCGTCCGGCAGGGGCCGGCTCGAGCCGGCGCCGGGCCAGCGCCGCCTGGGCGGTCTGCCGGGCCCGGGACATCACGGTGATCACGGTGTGCGCGGTGCCACCGGAGGCCGTGCCGCTGGCCCGGACGAATCCCTCGACCCGGATCGGTACGTCCTCGGGCAGCTGCTGGACGGTGAAGTAGGCGCCGAGGTCGTACGGGATCGAGTCGAACCCACAGGCGTGCACGATCCGCGCGCCGGTCGCCTGGGCCTGCTCGTGGTGACGGACGTACATCAGGTCGACGAACTCCTGCTCGCCGGTGAGGTCCACGTAGTCGGTGCCTGCGGCCGCGCAGGCGGCGACCAGCGGCTCACCGTAGGAGATGTACGGGCCGACGGTGGTGATGACCACACGGGCGCTCTCGGCGACGGCTCGGATCGAACCTGGGTCGGCCACGTCGGCGTGCAGCAGTGGCAGGGTCTTGCAGGCGGGGTTCAGCGCGGTGAGACGCTCGCGCAGTGCCTCCAGCTTGGTCTGGTTCCGCCCGGCCATGGCCCAGCGCGTCTTCTCCGGCGCATGCTCGGCGAGGTACTCGGCGGTCAGGCCGCCGGTGAAGCCGGTGGCGCCGAACAGGATGATGTCGTACGAGCGGTCGGCGGTCATGGCGAAATCCTAGGTCGCCAGCCGGGGGCGCCGAGCAGATGCTCGACGAAGAGCCGGGTGGTGGCGGTCGGGGCCGCGCCGGCGACAGCGTGCCACGGCCTCTGCATCGGAGTGCCGGGGGCCTCGATCACCACGAGCCGGCCCGTGGCGAGCTCGGCGCCAACGGCGACGCGGGACACCAGAGCGGCACCCAGTCCGGCGGCGGCTCCGGCGATCACCGCGCCGTTGGAGCCCAGCACCAGCGTCGGGGGTGCGGCGTCGTGCTCGGCCAGATAGGCCTCCGCCGTGGCACGGGTACCGGATCCGGGTTCGCGCAGCACCCAGGGCGTCGTGTGCAGGTCGAACGCCAGCTCCGGCGCGGCGACCACGACCAGATCGTTGGCCCGGGTCGCGAGCACGGTCGCCGCTACCCCCGCCGGTGGCCGGCCACCGAGCACGAGATCCGCCTCGTGCTCCGCCAGCCGCGCCCAGATCCGGCGGCTGGAACCGACCTCCAGCGCCAGATCCACCTTCGGCCAGCGGGCTCGAAAGGTCGCCAGCAGCTTCGGCAGAACCTGGTCGGCCGCAGTGGTGACGGCGGCCAGTCGTAGCCGCCCGCGGCCCGGATCGTCCTCGCCGCGGGCCGCAGCCCTGCCCTGCTCCAGCAGTCCGAGCACTTGCCGGGCGTACCCGGCGTACACCGTTCCGGCCGGAGTGAGGCGCACCCCCCGGCCGGCCCGCTCCACCAGCGCGACCCCGAGCTCGCGGGCCAGCGCGGTCACCGCCGCGGAGACCGCCGATTCGGTGACGTAGAGACGTTCGGCCGCCGCCCGCACCGACCCGGCGTCCGCCAGTGCCACGAACGTCCGCAACCGCGCCTCGCTCAAAACCGCCCTCGTCCCTTCCGTGTTCACGCTGTTCACGCGATCCCGTGATCACAGAGATTGTTGAAGTGATTGCTCAACTGTAGGCCCGAAACACTTGATGGACAGGGCAAGTGTTGATGGCGCAGGCTCAAGGCGCCGGTCCGGGAAGGGGTCGGCCCGAGGCGTGGAGGAGCTGCTGCCGATGTCGAGCAATGGAAGCGCGAGTCGCTGGTCGGCGGGTGTGATCCCGTACGCGGAGATGGGTTACTGGCGGCCGGACTACCAGCCGAAGGACAGCGACGTGCTGGCCGCCTTCCGGATCACGCCTCAGCCGGGTGTGCCGCCGGAGGAGGCCGGCGCCGCCGTCGCCGGGGAATCCTCCACCGCGACCTGGACCGTCGTGTGGACCGATCGGCTCACCAGCTATGAGAACTACCAGGCGAAGTGCTACCGGGTGGAGCCCGTGCCCGGACAGGAAGGCCAGTTCATCGCGTACATCGCGTACGACCTGGACCTCTTCGAAGAGGGGTCGATCGCCAACCTCACCAGTTCGATCATCGGCAACGTGTTCGGGTTCAAGGCGCTCAAGGCCCTGCGGCTCGAGGACATGCGGATTCCCAGGCACTACGTGAAGACGTTCCAGGGGCCGGCGCACGGCATCGTCATGGAGCGCGAGTACCTCGCCAAGTTCGGCAGACCGCTGCTCGGCGCCACCGTCAAGCCCAAACTGGGCTTGAGCGCACGCAACTATGGCCGCGTGGTCTACGAGGCCCTCAAGGGCGGCCTGGACTTCACCAAGGACGACGAGAACATCAACTCCCAGCCGTTCATGCGCTGGCGGGACCGGTTCCTCTACTGCATGGAGGGGGTCACCAAGGCGCAGGCGGCGAGTGGCGAGATCAAGGGCCACTACCTCAATGTCACCGCCGCGACGATGGAGGACATGTACGAGCGGGCGCAGTTCGCCAAGGAGCTCGGCAGCGTCGTCATCATGATCGACCTGACCATCGGTTACACCGCGATCCAGTCCATGGCCAAGTGGTGCCGGGCCAACGGGGTGCTGCTGCATCTGCACCGCGCCGGGCACTCGACCTACACCCGGCAGAAGAACCACGGCGTCAGCTTCCGGGTCATCGCCAAGTGGATGCGGCTGGCCGGGGTCGACCACATCCACGCGGGCACGGTGGTCGGCAAGCTCGAGGGCGATCCCAACAGCGTCGCGGGCTTCTACGACACGCTGCGCCTGGACTCCGTGAAAGCCGACCCGGTGAAGGGTCTCTATTTCGACCAGGAGTGGGCGTCGATGCCCGGCACCATGCCGGTGGCCTCCGGCGGCATCCACGCCGGGCAGATGCACCAGCTGCTGCACTATCTGGGCGAGGACGTGATTCTGCAGTTCGGTGGCGGCACCATCGGCCATCCCATGGGCATCGCGGCCGGTGCCGCCGCCAACCGGGTCGCCCTCGAGGCCATGATCAAGGCTCGCAACGAAGGCCGGGACTTCATGCGGGAGGGGCCGGACATCCTGCGCGCCGCGGCCAAGCGCAGCCGCGAGCTGGACGTCGCCCTGTCCACCTGGGGCGACATCACCTTCACCTACGAATCCACCGACACCCCGGACGTCGTCGAGACGCCCACCTCGGTCTAAAGGGGAGACATGCGAGTAACTCAAGGCACTTTCTCCTTCCTCCCGGACTTCACCGACGAGGAGATCAGTGCGCAGATCGCCTACGCGATCGGCAACGGCTGGCCGTGCTCGGTGGAGTTCACCGACGACCCGCACCCTCGAAACTCCTACTGGGAGATGTGGGGCCTGCCGATGTTCGACCTGACCGACCCGGCCGCGGCGCTGTACGAGCTCAACGAGTGCCGCCGCGCCTACCCCCATCACTACATCCGGGTGACCGCGTACGACGCGGACTACGGCCGGCAGACGACGGCCTTGTCGTTCATCGTGCAGCGGCCCGCCGAAGAGCCGGGATTCCGGCTGGACCGCGAGGAGGTCGGCGATCGCCAGGTCCGCTACCGGATCCACCCGTACGCCCTGGACCGCCCCGAGGGCGCGAGGTACACCACATGAGAGCTTCGAGGACCCGGTGACCGGGTTCGACATGCGGCCGGCCGTGCCGACGGCCGGGTCGAACGGCTCCCCGGCGGGAGGCCCTCTACCCGAGGTCGCCGGGGAGCCGGCTCGCCGGCTCGATCACGACGACCGCGTCGACCTGGCCAAGGAGCGGGCCGATGCGCAGGCCGACGAGGTGCTGGACGCCCTCGACACCGAGCTCATCGGCCTCACCCCGGTGAAGACCCGGATCCGGGAGATCGCCGCGCTGTTGCTGGTCGACCGAATACGGGCCCGGTTCGGCATCGAGACGGCCCGGCCGAACCTGCACATGTGCTTCACCGGCAGCCCCGGCACCGGCAAGACCACGGTCGCGGTCCGGCTGGCCGAGCTGCTGCACCGCCTGGGGTACGTCCGCAAGGGCCATCTGGTGAGCGTCACCCGCGACGACCTGGTCGGCCAGTACGTCGGGCACACCGCGCCGAAGACCAAGGAGGTCCTCAAACGGGCGATGGGCGGCGTGCTGTTCATCGACGAGGCCTACTACCTCTACCGGGCGGAGAACGAACGCGACTACGGGCAGGAGGCCATCGAGATCCTGCTCCAGGTGATGGAGAACCAGCGCGACGACCTGGTGGTGGTGCTGGCCGGCTACCAGGACCGGATGGACTCCTTCTTCGCCTCCAACCCAGGGATGAGCTCCCGCATCGCCCACCACATCGACTTCCCCGACTACACCGGAGACGAACTGGAGGCGATCGGGCGCCTCATGCTGGCGCGGGAGGGGTACGAGCTGGCACCCGAGACCGAGCAGGTCTTTCGCGACTACGTGGACCGGCGCCGCGAGCAGCCCCGCTTCGCTAACGCGCGCTCGGTGCGCAACGCCATCGAGCGGGCTCGGCTGCGCCACGCCAGCCGGCTGATGACCGAGGGCGGCGAGGTCGGCGTCACCGAACTCACCACCCTGAGCCCTGCGGATTTCCTCGCCAGCCGCGTCTTCACCGATAGCGACTGAGGCTGGGCCCGCGCGGTCTCTAAGAGATCTTCGGCGTGGCCCGGACGCTGTGGTGCACGCAGGGGGAGCCGTCGGGGAGTGCGAAGAAGACGAAGCTGCTCCAGGTCGGCTCATGCGGGCGGCGGCCGACGAACGTGGTGGCGTCGACCGGCACGAGATCCATCTCTACGGGTTCGGAAAGCCTCGCGTACGGCGTGAAGTCCGTCATCCGCAGGTGCAGCGCGCCGTCTCGAACGGAGAGCGCCATCTGGGTGCCGGTCCGCTCGTACACCCCGGCGAAACGGTCCACGTCCACCTGTGGCGGTTCCCGCGGCGGTCCGAGCAGCGGCGGCACCCGCAATCCGTATAGCTCTGCGAACAGCTCCGTGGCCACCGCCTGCTGGAGACCCGTCGAGGGGCCATGGTCCGCGTTGGACAATAGGGCCACCACGGCGTTCACCTCGGGCACCACCCAGAGCATCGCCGACTGGCCGAGGGTGTTCCCCGGGTGCATCAGAACCTGGTGTCCGCCCCATGAGGTCAGGATCCAGCCCAGGCCCCAATGACCGCCATAGGTGTACGGGTTGGGCACCGCGATCTCGGGCTCGCGCATGACGGGAAAGTGGAAGGCGCCACCGTCCAGGTGCTCCCGGCCGAACGCCACCACGTCGGCGGCGGAGGCGCTGATGAGACTCGTGGGCCCGAAGGAGCGCATCATGCCCCACACCGGTGTCGTCCTCGGGTCGGCGCCGGGGACGCTGAGATGGCCGGTGGCGGCGCGGAACCGCAGCACGTCCTCGGGCAGCGTCCAGGTATGGGTAAGGCCCAGCGGCTCGATGATCTGCTCACGTAGCGCGTCGTCCCAGACCTTGCCGGTGACTCGTTCGAGGACCCGGCCGAGGATGATGAATCCGGCATTGCAGTACGTGTGCGTGGTGCCGGGCGGGGCCACCTGCGGGAGTTCGGCGCAGGCGGCGACGTATCGCTCGATGCAGTCGTCCCCTCGGCCGGTGTCCAGGAGCAGGTCGCCGTCGAGGCCGGAGGTGTGCGACAGCAGATGCCGGATGGTCACGGTGCGGGAGACGTCCGCATCGGCCACCTTGAACTCGGGCAGCACCTCGGCCACCCGGGTGTCGAGGGCGATCCGGCCCTGCCCTCTCAGCAGCATGAGCTGAGTCGCGGTCCACACTTTGGTGACCGAGCCGATCTGGAACAGCGAGTCGGTGGTCGCCTCGACGCCGGTGTCCAGATTGAGCATGCCGGCGGCGTACTCGTGGATCTCGCCTTCATGGAGGAACGCGAGAGCCGCGCCCGGCACTCTGTATCGGCGTATCAGAGCGGTCAGCCGGTCGCGCCAGCCCCCTGAACGAAGACCTATGGGGTCGCGTGCTGCCATGGGGGCACGGTACGTGACACATTCCGGGCATTCATTGGCGAATTACACGAAACCGCTCTTGGGTCGGCCGGTGCTACCGGGAATCCTCGCCGAGAATCCTGGTGACCGTGGCGTAGATGAGGTCCCGGATCGCATCGGCATCATCGAGGTAACTGCCGACCGTCAGGCCGTCGCGGAGCACCACCAGCATGTCGGCGGTGCGCTCGGCGTCCGGGTGCCGGGCATTCGTCAGCAGTTCGTACAGGAGGTCACGGAACCAGCGGCGATGCGCCGCGATGACCAGGCGTACAGGGTGGTCGGCGTCGGCGTACTCCGCCGCCGCGTTGAGGAAGGCGCAGCCCCGGAAACCAGGCCCGCAGCCCATCTCGCCGAGGACGGAGAACACGGTGAGGACTTTGTCGAGTGGGGCCGCGTCGCCGGCTCGGAGCCCCTGCGCGGCCGTGCGCTGCAGGTCGCTCTGCTCGGTCAGATAGGCGCAGACGAGCTCGTCCTTGGCCGGGAAGTGGTGGTACATGGTCGCTTTCGCCACCCCGGCCTCGGCGATGACCCGGTCGACGCCCACGGTGCGGATGCCCTCGGCATAGAACAGTCGCGTCGCCGTGTCGAGTACACGGCGCCGGGCCGGGCTGCGAGTCGCGGAGATCATACTTTGACAATACCAGACAGATCCGTCTATTGTAGGAAATGGCAGACGGACGGGTCTGTCTAGAATTGAGGAGCAGGTATGAGCACTCTGTACACCGCGATCGCCACCGCTTCCGGCCGTGACAGTAAGGCCGTGTCCTCCGACGGCAAGCTCGAGGTCACCCTGGCCCGGCCCAAGGAGCTCGGCGGGAACGGCGCCGGCACCAACCCCGAGCAGCTCTTCGCCGCGGGCTACGCCGCCTGCTTCGCCAGTGCCATGAACCTCGTGGCCGGCCAGAAGAAGATTGACATTTCGGACGCCTCAGTGACGGCCGAAGTCGGCCTCGGCCCGAACGGGGCCGGCGGTTTTGAGCTGTCCGTGGTGCTCCGGGCCGAATTGCCCGACCACATCTCCGCCGAGGCCGGCGAGGCGCTGCTGGAGGCCACCCATCAGGTATGCCCCTACTCCAACGCCACCCGCGGCAACATCCCCGTCGAGCTCGTCCGCGAATGACCCTTCCCTCCGTGATCATGCAATCAATCGACGCACGATTGCATGATCACGGAGGGAGCGGGGTTTCGGTTGACTGGTATTGGATGTTGACGTCGGCGATTGCCGCAGGTCAACGCGACCTTGTCGCCTGAAATGCCTTGTAGTAGACGGAACAGCCCCCCGATACTGCCGGAATGGGACTTTTCGACAAGGTGCGCAAGGGCTTCAGTGAGATGACGGGCGGGGTCGACACCGAGGTGCTCCAGATCGGCCAGCCGGGCCGTGCCGTGATCGTGAACGTGCAGATGAGCGGCACAACGGTCCAGATGGGCGGCGGTCTGGTCGAGCGGGTCTGCACCTTCGTCGTCGAGGTGACCCTGGACGACGTACCCGCCTATCAGGCGCAGGTGCGCCAGCGGGTGCCGGAGATGTGGCTGGCACAGATCCAGCCCGGTGCCAGCGTGGTGACCGCACGCGTCCATCCGCAGGACCGGCAGAGGATGGCGCTCGACTTCAACACGCCGCCGCCGACCGTGAGACTCGCCTCGAGCGGGGACCCGACCTCGAGTGCCGCGCACATCCTGGCCACAGGCATCCCCGCCAAGGCGGTCATCGTGCAGAACCAGCCGCTCGGCATGACCAACCCCGAAGGCGTTCCCATGCACGCCTTCGTGCTGACCATCAGCCCGCAGGAGGGCATGCCCTACCAGATCCAGGTCGGCAACCCGGTGCCTCCCGAGGCGCTGCCGCTGCTCTACCCGGGGTCGAAGGTTCCGGTCAAGGTGGCGCCCGGCAACCCCAACGCCGCCGTCATCGACTGGGCCGCGGCGCTCGGAGACTGATCCCGCACGGCCCCGGCAGAGGCCTCCGTCCGGCGACATGTGCCGTGACCACCTATGCGCGGCCGGTCGTGCATAGGTGGCCACGGGAAAATGCTTTGCCAGAGTGCCCTGGAGGCTGCCTATCCTTGGCAGGCAATGAGATCTCCTTTCGCTGACCTGCAGGCTCGCCTGCCCGAGCTGATGCTGCGCGATCAGCAGCGCCTGGGCCGCAGGCTCGACGGCGTACGCAAGGTCCGTGGCCCCGAGGCCAGGCGGTCGGTCATCGACGAGATCGCCGCCGACATCGAGGCCGCCGAGTTGCGGGTCACGAACCGGCGTGCCGCCACGCCCACGCTGACCTATCCCGAGGCTCTGCCGGTCAGCCAGAAGAAGGACGAGATCCTGGCCGCGATCCGCGACCACCAGGTCGTGATCGTCGCGGGGGAGACCGGCTCCGGCAAGACCACTCAGCTACCAAAGATCTGCCTGGAACTCGGCCGGGGGGTGCTGGGGCAGATCGGGCATACCCAGCCGCGGCGGCTGGCGGCCCGTACGGTCGCGGACCGGATCGCCGAGGAGCTGAACACGCCGCTGGGCGAGGCGGTCGGCTACAAGGTGCGGTTCACCGACAAGTCCGGTGACGACACGCTGGTCAAGTTGATGACCGACGGCATCCTGCTGGCGGAGATCCAGCAGGATCGCCAACTGCTGCGCTACGACACGCTGATCATCGACGAGGCGCACGAGCGCAGCCTCAACATCGACTTCATTCTCGGGTACGTACGGCAACTGCTGCCCAGACGCCCCGACCTCAAGGTGATCATCACTTCGGCGACCATCGACCCGCAGCGGTTCTCCAAGCACTTCGGCGACGCGCCGATCGTCGAGGTCTCCGGCCGTACCTTCCCGGTGGAGGTCCGCTACCGGCCACTGGTCCGAGAGACCGGTAAGAACGCCGAGGATGACACCGAAGAGAACGTCGAGGAGCGCGATCAGACGCAGGCGATCTGCGACGCCGTCGATGAGCTGGGTGCCGAGGGACGCGGCGACATTCTGGTCTTCCTCAGCGGTGAGCGGGAGATCCGCGACACCGCCGACGCCCTGCAGAAACAGAATCTGCGCGGCACCGAGGTGCTGCCGCTGTACGCGCGACTGTCGGTGGCCGACCAGCACAAGGTGTTTCAGCAGCACTCGGGGCGTCGGGTCGTGTTGGCCACCAACGTCGCCGAGACCTCGCTGACGGTGCCGGGCATCAAGTACGTGATCGACCCGGGCACCGCACGGATCTCCCGCTACAGCCACCGGACCAAGGTGCAGCGGCTGCCCATCGAGGCGATCTCCCAGGCCTCTGCCAACCAGCGCAAGGGCCGCTGCGGGCGGGTGTCGGAGGGCATCTGCATCCGGCTCTACTCCGAGGAGGACTTCCTCGCCCGCCCGGAGTTCACCGACCCGGAGATCCTGCGCACCAACCTCGCCTCCGTCATCCTGCAGATGACCGCGGCGGGACTGGGCGACGTCGCGGCCTTCCCCTTCATCGACCCGCCGGACCGCCGCAACATCAAGGACGGCGTCGATCTGCTGCATGAGCTGGGCGCGCTCGATCACGCAGAGAAGGAGGCACGGCCGGCGGAGGCGGGCCCCCGACCGGCGGCCGGGACGGGCATGCGGCTCACCTCGCTGGGGCGGAAACTGTCGCAGCTGCCCGTGGACCCCCGGCTGGCCCGCATGGTGCTGGAGGCCGACCGGAACGGCTGCGCCCGCGAGGTCATGGTCATCGTGGCCGCACTGTCCATCCAGGACCCGCGGGAGCGGCCGGTGGAGAAGCAGCAGGCCGCCGACGAGAAGCACGCGCGCTTCCGGGACCCCGGCTCGGACTTCCTGACCTACCTCAACCTCTGGCAGTATCTCCGCGAGCAGCAGCAGGAGCTGTCGTCCGGCCAGTTCCGCCGCCAGTGCAAAGCCGAGTTCCTCAACTACCTGCGGATCCGCGAGTGGCAGGACATCGACAGCCAGCTGCGGCAGGTGGCCCGAACCCTCGGTATCACCCTCAACAGCACCCCCGCCGACCCGCAGAAGATCCACACCTCGCTGCTGGTCGGACTGCTCTCCCACATCGGCCTGATGGAGCCCGACAAGAAGCGGGAGTACGCAGGTGCCCGCGGCACGCGGTTCGCCATCTTCCCCGGATCGGTGCTGTTCAAGAAGCCACCCCGCTGGGTGATGTCGGCCGAGCTGGTGGAGACCTCCCGGCTCTGGGGCAGGATCAACGCCCGGATCGAACCGGAGTGGGTGGAGCCGCTCGCCCAGCACCTCGTGAAACGCAGCTACAGCGAACCGCACTGGGAGAAGAACCAGGGCGCGGTAATGGCGCTGGAGAAGGTGACGCTCTACGGCGTGCCGATCGTCGCCTCCCGCAAGGTGAACTACGGCCGCATCGACCCCGAGCTGTCACGGGAGCTGTTCATCCGGCATGCCCTGGTGGAGGGCGACTGGGAGACCCACCACGAGTTCTTCCACGAGAACCGCAAGCTCCTCGAGGAGGTCGAGGAGCTCGAGCACCGGGCCCGTCGCCGCGACATCATGGTGGACGACGAGACCCTGTTCGACTTCTATGACCAGCGCATCGCCGCCGAGGTGGTCTCCGGACGGCACTTCGACAGCTGGTGGAAGAAGACCCGTCGGGAGCAGCCGGACCTGCTCGGCTTCGAGAAGTCGATGCTGATCAACGACTCGGCCGGTGACGTCAGCGAGCGGGACTTCCCGGACCTGTGGAAGCAGGGCGAGCTGATGCTCAAGCTGACCTATCAGTTCGAGCCGGGAGCGGACGCTGATGGCGTCACCGTGCACATCCCGCTACCGGTGCTGAACCAGGTGAGTCCCGACGGCTTCGACTGGCAGATCCCCGGCCTGCGCCAGGAGCTGATGACCGCGCTCATCAGAGCGCTTCCCAAGCACATCCGCCGCAACTTCGTGCCTGCCCCCGACTGGGCCAAGG
Source organism: Actinomycetes bacterium (assembly GCA_025964575.1). Classification (GTDB taxonomy): domain Bacteria; phylum Actinomycetota; class Actinomycetes; order Streptosporangiales; family Streptosporangiaceae; genus Actinomadura_E. The sequence continues at coordinate 22,035 of JAOPYO010000426.1, read as the reverse complement.
CCGTCCTGGCGCGGGTGAAGCCCCGGACCGTGCCGCTGCTGGACGCCATGGAGGGCGAGCTGCGCCGGCTGACCGGGGTCATCGTGTCCCGCGACAGCTGGCAGCTGGACCAGGTCCCCGACCATCTCAAGATCACCTTCCGGGTGGTCGGGCCGAAGAACCGTGTTCTCGCCGAGGACAAGGACCTGGCGGCCCTCAAGCAGCAGCTCAAACCGCAGCAGCGGGCAACCCTGGTCCGAGCCGCCGGTGACCTGGAACGCGCGGGTCTGCGTACCTGGGACTTCGGCACGCTTCCGGAGACTGTCGCGCAGGGCAAGCTGAAGGGCTATCCGGCCCTGGCCGACGAGGGCGACAGCACCGCAATCCGGATGTACGGCACGGAGGCCGAACAGCGCCAGGCCATGTGGCTGGGCACCCGCAGGCTGATATTGCTCAACGCCCCGTCGCCGGTCAAGCAGATCCAGTCGCGGCTCACCAACCAGGCCAAGCTGGCGCTCAGCCACAACCCGCACGGCAGCGTCGCCGCCCTCTTCGACGACTGCGTCGCCTGCGCGGCCGACAAGCTGATCGCCGAGAACGGCGGCCCGGTCTGGGACCAGGACGCCTTCACCAAGCTGTACGACACCGTACGCGCCGAACTGCACGACACCACGGCCGCCATCGTCAGCCGGGTCGAGCGCATCCTGAAGACGGCGCACGCCATCGACCTGCGGTTGAAGAGCACCAGCAGCCCGTCTCTGATCCCCGCCCTGACCGACATCCGCGCCCAGCTGTCGCGGCTGATCCACCCCGGCTTCGTCACCGCCACCGGTTGGCGGCGGCTGCCGGATCTGGTCCGCTATCTCACGGCCATCGAACGCCGGCTGGACAAGCTGCCCGACGATCCGCACCGCGACCGGGACCGGATGCTGCAGGCCCAGCAGCTGCAGTCGACCTACGAGCAGCTCGCCGGCAAGGTGCGGCCGGGGGAGGCCCTGGAGCACATCCGCTGGATGCTGGAGGAACTGCGGGTCAGCTACTTCGCCCAGGCGCTCGGCACTCCCTACCCGGTGTCCGACAAGCGCATCCTCAAGGCCATGGACCAACTGACTCCTTGAGTTGATCGTCGCCTTCCCCGGCCCGGCGTTCTTCGCCGCGCCCGATGTGCTGTGAGCACACCCGCGCGGCCGTGCTCATGCTCCTGTTTGGCGCTCTCCAGCAGGGCCCATTTGCGACATTAGATGGCTGGTGGTGATTTAAGGGTCTATGGTGCTTCCCGGTTCAGTGTTCCGTGGGAGGCATCATGGCCGGGAGGCGCAAGGCAGGCGTGGCCCTCGCCGTGGTTGCCGCCGCGGTGCTGGTCGCGGGTGGTGCGGTCGCGGTCGAGCAGCTCACCTCCGGTGGTGGCAGCACGGCCTCGGTTCAACCCAGCGCACCTCTGGCAGGCCCCCAATCGGGGGACAGCCCTACTTCGGAGACCACTGTCACGCCGACCACGACCGCCCCGGCCGCGCCTCTCTCGACCCCCACGCCACATGTGATCGGGTCGCCGAAGACCACCGCCGCGTCCTCCGCGCCGGCGAAGTCGGCGAAGAAGACGACCACGGCGACGGGCGGGATGAGTGCGCTGGAGCAGCGCGTCCTGGTGCTGACCAACGGTGAGCGGGCAAAGCACGGCTGTGGCGCACTTCGGGGCGATTCCCGGTTGGCCGCCGCAGCCCGGGCGCATTCGGCCGACATGGCCGTGCACCATTACTTCGACCACAACTCGCAGGACGGCACCACTCCCTGGGACCGGATCAAACGGGCGGGGTACACACAGCCCGGCGCCGAGAACATCGCCATGGGCTATCCGACCGCGGCCGCCGTCATGACGGGCTGGATGAACAGCCCGGGGCACCGCGCCAACATCCTCAACTGCAAGCTCCGCGCCCTGGGCGTCGGTGTCCATTCCGGTGGCTCCGGCGGCCCTTGGTGGACTCAGGACTTCGGCTGGACCTGAGCCTTCCACCGAGCGCGCCGGATCAGGGGCGCGAATCGTACATGCGGTCGGCGAAACGGATCAGGCCGAACAGCGCGCCCGCGGCCGTCCAGCAGCCGGCGGCGAAGATCAGTCCAGCCGGGCGTTCCATGAAGACGCCCAGGGCGAACCCCACGATGGTCAGTGCGAGCCCGTTGAACACGAGCAGACTGCGTATGACGATCAGGGCATAGACGCTCATCCGCATGGTGGCCACCTCTGCCGGCTTCCGCTGGGGTCAGTGTCCGCCGGGCGGCGCCTCCCGTACAGGGGTGGGTGAGTGCCGTTCGCCGGTCACGGCGAGCGTGTCAGACCGATGACGACTGGCACGGAGGTCAATGGAAGTTGCGGCTCTGGACCTTTCCGGGGACGGGGAGGCGGCGGAGCCGGGTGGCGCGGACGTTGGTGACGTTGTCGACCCGTTCGAGCCGTCCGCTGATGAGGAGGGCCTGGGCGTCCAGGGCGATGCCTCGGTGGCGTTCCCAGACGGTGGGCGGGCAGACGACGTTGATGATGCCGGTCTCGTCCTCGAGGCTGAGGAAGACGATGCCGCCCGCGGTGGGCGGCCGCTGCCGGTGGGTGACCAGCCCGGCGACCACCACGTTGGTCTCGCCGGGGATCGCCGTCAGGCCGGTCGCCGGCACGGTGCCGTAGTCCTCGAGCAGTGGCCGTACGTGCGTGATCGGATGGGTGTGCGAGATCCCGGTGGCCCACAGATCCGCGAGGGTCTCCTCGATCAAGGTCATGGCGGGCAGCGCGGGTGCCACGGTGCCCGGGGTGATCCCGGGGAGCTGTCCAGGGCCGGTGCCGGCGAGCGCTCCGGCCGCCCACAGCGCGGATCGCCGCGAAAGCCCGAAGCAGTCGAACGCCCCGGCGGTGGCAAGGGCCTCGAACGCGGCCGCCGACAGTGGGACCCGGCGGGCCAGATCCTCCATGTCCGTGTATGGACGGCCGGCGGCGATCGCCTCGGCGGCATCCGCGCCGAGGTTGCGTATGCCGGAGAGCCCGAGACGGATCGCGGGCTGCGGCATGGAAGGGGCATGGGGATGGGAGGAGACCACCGCGACGTGTTCTTCGAGCACGGGGAGTGCGCCGCTCGCGTTGAGGTCCACACCGCGGACCGTGACGCCGTGTCGGCGGGCGTCGGCGAGCAGGGACTGCGGGCTGTAGAAGCCCATCGGCTGATTGCGCACCAGCGCGGCGGTGAACGCGGCGGGATGGTGCCGTTTGAGCCAGGCGCTGACATAGACCAGATGCGCGAAGCTCTGCGCATGTGACTCGGGGAACCCGAAGCTGGAGAAGCCGAGGATCTTCTCGTACGCCTCCTCCGCCACCTCTGGGAGAATGCCGTTGGCGGCCATGCCGTCGAGCAGGCGCTGTCGCAGCTGCTCGATCCGTTCCGGGGCGCGCTTGGCGCTCATGGCCTGACGCAGCTGATCGGCCTCGTTCGGCGTGAAGCCCGCGCAGTCGACCGCCAGTTGCATCATCTGCTCCTGGAAGAGGGGTACCCCCAGCGTCCGTTCCAGCGCATTTTTCATCAGCGGATGCGGGATGACCGGATCCTCGGTGCCCTTACGGCGACGGAGGTACGGATGGACCGAACCGCCCTGGATCGGCCCCGGCCGGATCAGCGCCACCTCCACCACCAGGTCATAGAAGTTCTGCGGCCGCAGCCGGGGCAGGGTGGCCATCTGTGCACGCGACTCGATCTGGAAGACCCCGACCGTGTCGGCATCGCAGATCATGGCGTAGACCTCGGCGTCGTCGGGTGGGATGGAGTGCAGGTCGTAGCGCTTGCCATGATGTTCGGCGACCAGGTCGAAGGTGTCGTGCAGGGCCGCCAGCATGCCCAGCCCCAGCAGGTCGAACTTCACCAGCCCCGCCGTGGCGCAGTCGTCCTTGTCCCACTGCAGGACGCTGCGATCGGCCTTCCGGGCCCACTCGATCGGGCACACTTCCCCGACCGGACGGTCGCAGATCACCATCCCGCCGGAATGGATGCCCAGATGCCGGGGCAGCCGCAGCATCTTCCTCGCCAGCTCGGTGACCGCCACCGGGACGTCCACCTCGGAGCCGATCGGATCGCGGGGATCGACCTGCTTGGACCAGGCGTCCTGCTGGCCGGGGGAGTAGCCCAGCGCCTTGGCGGAGTCCCGCATGGCCATCCGCGGCCGGTACGAGATCACGTTGGCGACCTGGGCTGTACGGTCCCGCCCGTACTTCCGGTAGACGTACTGGATGGCCTCCTCACGGCGACGGTGCTCGATATCCAGATCGATGTCGGGTGGCCCGTCCCGGCCGGGGGACAGGAACCGCTCGAAAAGCAGCTTGTGGCGTACGGCGTCGACTCCCGTGATGCCGAGCGCATAGCAGACCGCCGAGTTGGCGGCCGACCCTCGCCCCTGGCAAAGGATGTTCGCCCGTTCGCAGAAGGCCACGATGTCATGCACGATCAGGAAGTAGCCGGGAAAACCGAGCTGCTCGATCACGTCCAGTTCCCGGGCGATCTGCGCGTGCGCGCCAGGAGTGCGCTCGGCCTCCGGCGGCCCGTACCGCTTGAACGCTCCTTCGGCGGTTAGCTGCCGCAGCCAGCTGGCCTCGGTATGGCCCTCGGGCACCGGCCAGTCCGGCAGCTTGGGCGCGACCACCTCGAAGCCGAACGTGCAGTCCCGGCCCAGCTCGACGGTGCGCTCCCATACCCCTGGGAAGCGGGCCAGCCGCGCCGCCATCTCCTCTCCGGACCGCAGATGGGCGGTGCCGGTGGCGGGCAGCCAGCCGACCATCTCGTCCAGGCTGCGCCGGGACCGTACGGCGGCCAGCGCCTGCGCCAGCCGGGCAGGATCACCGGGTGCGGCGTAGTGCACGTTGTTGGAGGCGATCACCCCCAGCCCAGCCCGCCCGGCCAGCTCGTGGAGCCGGTCGTTGCGGGCGTCGTCTCCCGGCTGGTCGTGGTCGATCAGCTCGACATGGACGTTGTCTCGGCCGAACAGCTCGGTGAGCCGCCGCAGCTCTTCGCCGGGGTCGCCGCCGCCGTCCATGGCCGCCGGGACCAGACCTTTGCGGCAGCCGGTCAGGATCGCCCAGTGCCCGTCGTGCGCGTCGGCCAGGGCCTCGAGATCGTAGACCGGACGGCCTTTCTCCCCTCCGTTCAGCTGAGCGGAGGTGATCGCCGAGCACAACCGGCCATAGCCCTCCGCGTCGCGGGCGAGCACCAGCAGATGCCGCCCGTGCGGATCGGGCTCGCCGTTCTGCGGGTGGGGCAGTTCCAGGCTGAGTTCGGCGCCGAAGATCGTGCCGATCCCCGCCTCCTTCGCGGCCCGGTGGAACTGCACCGCCCCGTACATCCCGTCATGGTCGGTGATCGCGAGCGTCTCCACTCCGAGCCTGGCCGCCTCCGCCACCAGCGCCTCCGGGTGGCTGGCCCCGTCCAGGAAACTGAACGACGAGTGGCAGTGCAGCTCCGCCCACGGCACCTCGCCCTGCCGTCGCTGTCTCCGTCGGTCCGGTACGGATGGCAGCCCCCGGCCTGGCGGCTCTTCCGCACCATCGGGCGCCGCGGGAGCACCGGCCTTCCACGACAGCTGCCGCTCGAACTCCTTCCACGGGATCGGCCGGTTATCCCAGCCCATGGCCGCGTCCCAGGTCAGTCATAGACGGCCTCGGCATGCCAGCGGCCGCCCTCGACCGCGAGGAGATAGGCGCGGCCGTCCTGGGTGATGACCTGGAAGCGGGCCCGGCGGCGGGCGTGCTCGGGATCCCACCAGCGTTCACTCACCGGCCAGGGGCCGGTCCAAGCGGTGACGGGCTCGGCGGACCGTCCCGCCACGGCGACCCGCGCGGGCGGTCTGGAGACGGCGCACCGGGCGCTCACGCTCACCACCGCGCCGTGCGCGTCGGTGACGCTCGCGGGCAGTGGCGCCGGCGGTACGACGGCGGGCGCCGGGGCGGGGACCCGGCCCGGCCAGGGTCCGTCGGGGGCGTGGCCGGGCGGGAGATCGCCGATGGGCACCTGGACGACCTGCTCACCCGGCCCTCGAGCGCCGGTCAGCACCGGACGGGTGATCGCCTGATGGCCGAGCATCGCCTGGATCCGGTCGGCCGCGCGGGCGATCCGGTCGGTCACCGTCGTCTGGCCCCACAGGGACTGCTGGCGGCCCTCGTCGGGGATCAGCTGGTCCGGAACCAGCACCAGCGCGCTGACTCCGCCCTCTGTTTCGACCATCCCCGGAGTGACCCCATCTGCCGGAGTCTCCGGTTGCCAGGACGAGAGCTGCCAGCGGACCCGCTCGGCGATGGCGAGCGCGGACAGCTGTCCGTCGTGCCGCCACAGCCGCTCCTGCACCCTTCCATCGGTGAAGGCGACCTCGACCGCGAGCCTGACACAGGTGAGCCCGACCGCCGACAGGCCCTCGTGCAGCCGGTCGGCGAGCCGCTTGGCCGCGAAGATGACCTGGTCGGCCCGGGCGGCGGGCGGGTCGAACTCGGTCAGCACGGACAGGTCGGCGGTGGCCGTGCGCGGCGCGACCGCCCGGGGCTCCTGGCCGCTCGCCAGCCGGTGGGCCAGGGCCCCGTCGGTGCCGAAGCGTCCGGCGACATGGCCCGCGGGCAGCGCGGCGAACTCGCCGAGGGTCCGGAGGCCCAGGCGCAGCAGGAGATCGGCGAGTTCCGGCCGGTCCAGCACGGTCAGCGGATAGCCGGCGAGAAATTCCGCCGACCCGCCCGCAGGCACGATGACCCCGCCATTCGTGGTGCGGGCGGCCAGTTCGGCGGTGAACAGCCCGTCGGCGATGCCCACTCCTCCGTCGTGCCCGGACTCCACGACGGCGTCCTGGATGAGGATGCGCAGCACCTCCTCGCCGCCATAGAAACGGGCCGGGCCCCGGGCCGGGATGGCGCACACCCCGGGGCGTACGACCTCCACCCGCGGGGTGAGCGCGGCCACGGCGGCGGCGACCCCCTCGAACAACCGGCCTTCGGCGCTGACGTCACGGTCCCGTACGACCAGCTCGGGGCAGCGCCGCTGCGCGTCCCGCAGCCGCTGTCCCCGGTGCACGCCCGCCGCCCGCGCGGCGGCCGAGCAGGCCGCGACCCGCTCCTTCTCCAGCGCGACCCCAGGAGTCGCCGCCTCGATCCCCAGAGCGGTGACCGGCCAGTCCGGACACCACACCACCAGCGTCCTGTTCGTGTTCATGGCCTCGCTCCGCCCTGCTTGTTCTGGCTCGCTCCGCTCGCCGGCTCGGGCGCTGTGAGGCAGCGCCTTCCCTCGTCCAGGCGCCGCCGCGCCTTCGCGACTCCGCGCGCTCCTCAGTCCAGCCGCCGCGCGGCCGCTCACGCCACTACCTCCAGCCGGCCGTGGCGGGAGGTGGCCGTCTCTTCGGCAGAGGAGACCAGACCGTCGGGGCCGGGCAGCCAGACCCACGCCTCTCGGCCGCGGGCGGCGGCGCCGCGGCCGTCCGCGATGACCCGGGCCCGGCGGCCCAGGAGCTGGCCGTGGCCATCTCCCAGGCCGGTCCATTCGGTGGTGTCCACCCGCAGTCGCAGCTGGGCGCCCTCCCAGGTCCCCGCGACCGCCAGCACGCAGCCGTGCTTACGGGCCAGTGCGGTCAGCCGTCGCCCCACCGCAGGGGCGAGCGGCTGGGCCGGGCGTTGGGGGAGCCGCACCAGAACGAGGTCGACCGCTTCGAACAGCGCGGCCAGGACGTCGGGCCAGCGATCGCCCGGCTCATCGACCAGTAGCAGCCTGGCCGGGTCCGCGCCCATCCCGACCGCCGCCACCACGCCGAACTCGGGCAGACCCACGACGGCGCACCAGCCGCCGCCCCGAGACGACAGATCCTGTGAGGCGCCCGCGATGAGCGCCAGCCCCAGCGACCCCGCCCCCGGTCCGTCCACGCACACCACGGAGCCCGGACGCAGGCCGCCGTCGGGCAGGACGGGGCGCAACGCGGGCAGCACCGGCACGAGGTCTTCCTCGGCCGGTGCGCTCAGCGATCCCACCTGGTCCATCAACGCGCCCACAGCCACAGGGTCGAACATGAGTTCGACCCCTGTCAAGTCTGACCAGGTAGTGGGCGGATCCACCCCAAAAAAAGACCCCGAGCCATCAGGCTCGGGGTCGTGTTCGCATTCGGTCAGGTGGTGGCCGGTGGCCGCCAGGAGCGGACGAGATCGTCCAGGGTGCTGCGGTCGTAGTCGACCCCCCGGTCGGTGAGCTCTTGGCTGACGAGGTCGGTGTCACCGTCGTGCTTGGAGAGCAGGCGGAAGACGGCGTAGGGGAACCAGTGGTTCTCCCTGGCCTTGCGTACCTCGGTCTCGTCCATGGCGTAGCCCTCGGTCGCGAGATCCTCACAGGTCGCGGTGACGTCGCCGTTGTGGCGGCCGAGTGTCTTGAGCACGATCCCGCGCATGGTCTCGGGGTCGGGCTGCGGCCGGGGCTCCGGCTCCGGATCGGACCAGAGCGAACCGGAGTCCCCGCCCGAGGTGTGCCCGCCCACGCCGGCGTGGGCGGCGGGCTGCAGGCGTTCGGCCGCCGCGTGCTTTCCGCCGGCCGGCCAGGAAACGGCCGACTCGACCGGGCTGCGCTCGGCGGTCGTGGCGATGTTGGAGGAGGCCGGTTCGATCGCGGGCTCGGCCGCGGCCAGAGGGCGTGGTGGCCGGGCCGCCATGGGCTGTGGCTGGGCGACGAGGCGCAGCGGGACCACGGTGATGTGCTGCAGGGTGACCGGCCCGATGGCGGGGCGCTGATCGCCTGCGGTCAACGCGGCGGTCTCGGCCTCGGCCGCGTCCTGGTTGGCGCCCTGCATGGCCACATAGCGATGCAATGTCCGGAGCAGAACGAAGAGCCCGAGCATCGACACGATCGGCGGGACCGCGGCCGTCACCTGATAGGAGAACTCTCGCTGGACCACGTGGCCGACGTTGAAGATGAGGCTCGCCGTCCACCCGGCCAGGGCGATGAACAAAGGCAGGCAGAAGTCCAGCCAGCTCATCAACTGCCGGCGGTGGAGGACGAAGGCGTCGAGTGCGAGCAGGAACAGTCCCAGTTCGCCCACGATGACGAACAGGTCGACCAGAAGTGGGAAGGATTCCGCCTTCCAGCCGGTCAGGCCGTGTTCGAGAGCCCACTGATACAGTCCAGAGTACGACTGGGCGAACCCGCCCCCGGTCGCCGTCAGGACCGCGGTGGCCATCAGGGTCACCGCTCCCCACCGGGTGAGGTCTCGCGCCTTGCTGGCGGCGCTCATATGGCGTGCTCCCATTGACTTTTCGCTGCAGAACTCGTGCAGAGTATCCCCTCCGTGCTGATTTTGGAGGGGATTCGCCCAAGATCGCACGTGGTAGGAAGTCCACATGGACGAGCAGCCGATCCGTATCGAGCGCAGTGGCCCCGTGACCACGATCATCCTGTCGCGGCCGGACGTCCGCAACGCGGTGGACGGACCCACCGCGGCGGCGCTCGCCGACGCCTTCCGCGCCTTCGACGCCGACCCGGAGGAGGCGGTCGCGGTGCTCTGGGGGGAGGGCGGCACCTTCTGCGCCGGTGCCGACCTCAAGGCGATCGGCACCAAGCGCGGCAACCAGGTGACCGAGGACGGCGACGGACCCATGGGTCCCAGCCGGATGCGGCTGTCCAAGCCGGTGATCGCCGCTGTCAGCGGGCACGCCGTGGCGGGCGGGCTGGAGCTGGCGCTCTGGTGCGACCTGCGCGTCGCCGAGTCCGACGCGGTCTTCGGCGTGTTCTGCCGCCGCTGGGGAGTGCCGCTCATCGACGGAGGAACCGTACGGCTGCCGCGTCTCATCGGCGAGAGCCGCGCGATGGACCTCATCCTCACCGGTCGTCCGGTTGAAGCGCCGGAGGCCTATGAGATCGGCCTGGTCAACCGGCTCGTCCCTCCGGGAGAGGCACGCGCCGAGGCCGAGCGGCTGGCAGCGGAGATCGCCCGTTTCCCGCAGATCTGCATGCGGGGGGACCGGCTGTCGATGCTGGAACAGGCCGGGCTGACGGAGGAGGAGGCGATGGCGAACGAACTGCGGCACGGTGCAGCCTCGCTGGGCGAGGCCCTCACCGGCGCCGCCCGGTTCGCCGCCGGCGCCGGCAGGCACGGTGACTTCACCCGGATCTGATCCCGGATGATCTGAGACTTGAGAGCTAGGTCTTGGGAGTGAGACCCGATCTGGCTCCTCAGTGTGGCGTCGGGAGTGGTCAACACCACATACCTTCGGGGCAAGTGCCCGCCCCGAAGTGGAGGACCCGTATGCCGGAAACCCTTGCCGTCTCCCAAAAAGTTGCCGCTGGCAGTGATTTTACGCCCCTGGCCCAGCAGGTGCGGGCCAGCGGGCTGCTGGATCGCCGCACCGGCTACTACGCCTGCGCCATCACCGTCAACGTGCTCGCCACCGTGGCGATCTGGGTCGGCGTCGCCGTGATCGACTCATGGTGGGCGCTGCTGCTGGCCGTGCCGGCCGCCGCGATCTCGGCTCGTTCGGGCTTTCTGGGGCATGACGCGGGCCACCGGCAGATCTCGGACTCGGCCAGGACGAGCCGGTTGCTCGGATACCTGCTGGGAAACCTGATGATCGGCATGAGCTACGGGTGGTGGAACGACAAGCACAACCGGCACCACGGCAACCCCAACCACGTGGACAAGGACCCCGACGTCGGGACCGGTGCCCTGGTCTTCTCCGCGGGCGAGGCCGTGGGGCGGAGCGGCGCGCTGGGCTGGCTGACCCGCCACCAGGCCAAACTGTTCTTCCCGATGCTGTTGCTCGAAGGGCTGAGCCTGCAGGTCAGCAGCTTCCAGGGTTTGAAGGACCGGGCGCGCAAGGACCGGGTGGCCGAAGCGGTCCTCCTCGTCGTCCACGCGGTCGGCTACCTGGCGCTGGCCTTCACGCTGATGACCCCGGGGAAGGCCGTGGTGTTCATCCTCGTCCACCAGGGGCTATTGGGGCTGCATCTGGGGATGGCCTTCGCGCCCAACCACAAGGGCATGCCGATGCCGGGACCGGGAGAGCGCTGGGATCATCTGCGCAAGCAGGTGCTCACCTCGCGCAACGTCCGCGGCGGCCGGGTGACGGACTGGTTCCTGGGCGGGCTCAACTATCAGGTCGAGCACCACCTGTTCCCCAGCATTCCGCGCCCGAACCTGCGCAAGGTCCAGCCGCTGGTCCGTGCGCACTGCGTCAAGGTGGGCCTGCCGTACGTCGAGACGGGGCTGGTGGAGTCGTACCGCCAGGCGCTGCGTCACCTGCACGACGTGGCCGCTCCACTCCGGGTCGAATAGTGGCATAACGGACTGCTACCGTCCTCCAAGGCTCGATCCCCTGGACTGATCCGGGCCCGATCGAGGAGGCCGGATGGGCAGGGTGGGCGCCGCCGAGTTCGAGCGGATGACCATGGCCGAGCGCCACGAACTGCTGCGGTACGGCCTGACCCGGCGGGGGTTCCTGCGGACCGCCGCCGGGGGCGCCGTCTCGCTTGCGGCGGGCCCGATGCTCCTCACCCGCACCGCGGCGGCGGCGACGCCCATCACCGGGCGCTGGCTGGCGATGGGCGCCGACCCGTCCCGGCAGATGCGGGTGAGCTGGCAGGTCGCCGCGGCGGTCGCCCGTCCCCGGGTACGCCTCGGCACCGACACTGGATATGGCAAGGTCATCGAGGCGGAGACGAGACCGCTGCGGACCGTCATGCCCGACGGTTCGACGCGCGAGCAGTTCTACGTGCACGCCTCATTGGACGGTCTGAGCCCCGGCACGACCTACCACTACCGGGTGGAACACGACGGACTGGAGGGCGCGGACGCGACCTTCAGCACCGCCCCGCACGGTCCCTCGTCCAGCCCCTTCACCTTCACCGCCTTCGGCGATCAGGGGGTCACCGCGTCGGCGGCCGCCCTGAGCACGGCCGTGGCCGGGACACGGCCGGCCTTTCACCTGCTGGCCGGTGACATCTCCTATGCCCAGACCGACGGTCGAGGCCTGTTGCCGGAGGCGTACAAGCCGGGGCGCTGGGATCGCTACTTCCAGCAGATCGACGTGGCGGCCAGCATGGTGCCGTGGATGGTGACCACCGGCAACCACGAGATGGAGCCGCTGTACGACGGCCACGGGTACGGCGGACTCCAACAGCGTTTCGTCCTCCCGGGGAACGGCCCGGCGCAGGTCCCCACCGCCTACACCTTCAAGTACTCCAATGTGGGAGTCATCAGCCTCGACGCCAACGACGTGACCTACGAGCTGACCACCAACCGCGGTTACAGCCAGGGCACCCAGACGGCGTGGCTCCGCCAGACACTGGCCGGGTTGCGAGCCGACCCCCAGATCGACTTCATCGTGGTGTTCTTCCACCAGTGTCCCTATTCGACCTGCGTCTCGCACGGTTCCGACGAGGGAGTGCGCACCGCCTGGACGACGCTGTTCGACCAGTACACCGTCGATCTCGTCATCAACGGCCACAACCACTCGTACGAGCGAACCGACCCGCTGCGAGGTGGGGTGGCGGCCATGTCGGCCGCCGCCGGGTCCACGGTGTGGCCGGTCGTCCACGGCACGACGTACGTGGTGGCCGGTGGTGGTGGCATCGCGCTGGAGGGGTTCCAGGCCGGGAACACCGCGACGCTGTGGACCGAGTCCGGCCGCCCGGTGAAGGAACAGGTCGGCTGGTCGCGCACCCGCTATCCGGGCTTCACCTATCTCTCTGTACGAGTCGTACCTGGAGACGGCAGATCGACCATGTCCGTCCGGGCATTGCGCCCTGACGGAACCCAGGTGGACTCCGTCACACTGACCCGCGCCAACGTACGGAAGAGTTCCGGGGTCTCGGGCACCACGGTGGCCGTCGCGGGTGCGGCGGGTGCCGCCGCCCTCGCGGGCACCGGCGCGTTCGTCGCACGGCGCCGCCGGTCGGCCGCATCACCACCCTGATAGGTGATGATGCGGCCATCGGGTCTCGGTGCTCTGACCGCTATTCGGCGCCGAGGCCGGTCAGCGAGCGCACCTCGATCTCGGCGTACTTGGCCGCGTTGTACTCCTTGCTGAGCAGGGTGCCGAGCCAGCCGCACAGGAAGCCGAACGGGATCGACACGATTCCGGGGTTCTCCAGTGGGAACCAGTGGAAGTCGGTGCCGGTGAACAGGGCCTTCGGGGTTCCCGAGACCACGGGGGAGAAGATGACCAGGAAGACCGCCGAGCCCAGTCCGCCGTAGATCGCCGCGACCGCGCCGGAGGTGTTGAACCGCTTCCAGAACAGGCTGTAGAGGATGGCGGGCAGGTTGCCGGAGGCGGCGACCGCGAAGGCCAGCGCGACCAGGAAGGCGACGTTGAGCTTCTGCGCGAAGATCCCGAGGACGATGGCGACGGCGCCGATCCCCAGGGCCGCCAGCCGGGCGACCAGCAGTTCCTCCTTCTCGGTGACCTCGCCCCTCTTGAAGACGTGTGCGTACAGGTCGTGGGCGAAGGACGACGAGGACGCGAGCGTGAGACCGGCCACCACCGCGAGGATCGTCGCGAACGCCACCGCGGCGATGACCGCGAGCAGGATCGTACCGCCGGTGTCTCCAAAGATGATCTGCCCGACCTTCTCCGCGAGCTGAGGCGCCGCGGTGTTGCCGGCGGGATTGGCCTTGGCGATCTGCTTGCTGCCGACCAGGGCGGCGGCCCCGAAGCCGAGCACCAGGGTGAGCAGATAGAAGGCACCGATGATGCCGATGCCCCAGATGACCGACTTACGGGCGTCGCGGGCCGTCGGGACCGTGTAGAAGCGGATGAGGATGTGTGGCAGGCCGGCGGTGCCGAGCACCAGCGCGAGCCCCAGGCTGATCAGGTCGAGCTTGCCCGTGAGGCCCTGCGCCTCGGTCGCGTAGCGCTGGCCCGGCTCAAGGAACGCCGACCCCTTGCCGCTCTGCTTGGCCGCGTCGCCGAGCAGCGTGGAGAGATTGAAGTGAAAATGGCCGAGCACCAGCACGGTGATCAGGGCCGCGCCGGTCAGCAGCAGGAAGGCCTTGACGATCTGCACCCAGGTGGTGCCCTTCATGCCACCGACCGTCACGTAGATGATCATCAGTGCGCCGACCAGGACGATGGTGAGCGCCTTGGCGCCCTCGCTCTTGAACCCGAACAGCAGGGCCACCAGCGCCCCCGCGCCGACCATCTGGGCGAGCAGATAGAAGATCGAGACGGTGATGGTGGAGACGCCCGCCGCCGTACGGACCGGACGCGGGCTCATCCGGAAGGCCAGCACGTCGGCCATCGTGAACTTGCCGGAATTGCGCATCAGCTCCGCGACCAGCAGCAGTGCGACCAGCCAGGCGACCAGGAAGCCGATGGAGTAGAGGAAGCCGTCGTATCCGTACAGGGCGATCAGCCCGGCGATGCCGAGGAAGGACGCGGCCGACATGTAGTCGCCGCCGATCGCCAGGCCGTTCTGCGCCGCGGAGAAGGAGCGCCCGCCGGCGTAGTAGTCGGTGGCGGTCCTGGTCTGCCGCCCGGCCCACACCGTGATCGCCAGGGTGGCCGCGACGAACACCACGAAGAGGGTGATCGACAGCGCTTCGTGACTCATCGGGCGTCCTCCTCGAACTCGGTGCGCAACTTGCCCGCCAGCGGGTCGAGCTTGGTCGTGGCGCGGCGCGAGTACAGCCAGGCGATCAGGAACGTCGACACGAACTGCAGGATGCCGAAGACCAGGGCCACGTTGAGGTTGCCCAGCAGCTTGGTGCCCATGAAGCCATGTGCCCAGCCGGACAGGACGACGTAGAGCAGATACCAGCTCAGGAACGCCACCGTCATGGGGAAGGCGAAGCTCCGGAACCGTCGGCGCAGTTCTTGGAAGTCGGCGGACTCCTGGATCTCTTGGTAATCGGTCGCCCCGTCGTGTACAGCGGTCACGAGACCTCCCGGAGATGTGATGTGGATCACGCTTACCGTAGGGGCCGCTGTCGTCCGTGAGGAGACGGCCGTCGCCGAGCCGCGCCGGCGTGCGGCCGTTCGGGGCCCTGGCGCGGCGAACGGTCGCCCGTGGGCGGTGAACGGTCGTCAGGCCTTCCGGGGGTGCCAGTCGCCGCGGTCCAGGTCCAGTACTTCGGGGGCGTGCAGCCGCACCATCGTGCGCGCGACACCCGCTGGGACCCTGGTGGGTGTCAGCAGCGACACGGCCACCATCACGGCGAAGGCGATCGGCACCGTCCACGCGGCCGGCTGGGCGAGCAGCGCGCCGGGCCAGCCGCTCAGGGGCCCGATGACGATCGTCCCGACCACCGCCGCGCAGGCCAGCCCGCCGCCGGTGAACAGCCCTGCGAGCGTGCCGACGTCGGTGAGCCGTCGCCACCAGACGCCGAGCACGAGCACCGGGCAGAAGGTGGAGGCCGCCAGGGCGAAGGCCAGCCCGACGACGTCGGCCACGGGAAGCGCGCGCGCCGCGGTCGCCAGGGCCAGCGGCACCGCGACGGCCAGCAGTGTCGCGGCGCGGAAGGACCGGATGCCCCCGTGCAGGATGTCCTGGGCAAGGACGCCCGCGACCGACACGGTGAGCCCGGAGGAGGTGGACAGGAAGGCGGCGAACGCGCCACCCATCACCAGTGCGCCCAGCAGGTCGCCGGGCATTCCGCCTACAACCCGCCCAGGCAGCGCCAGCACGACCGCGTCGCTGTGGCCGGCCGTCACGAGGTCCGGTGCGTACAGCCGCCCGAGAGCCCCGTACAACGCGGGCAGGAGGTAGAAGGCGCCCAGCAGGGACAGGACCGTCAGGGTCGTGCGGCGGGCCGTTCGACCGTCCGGATTTGTGTAGAAGCGCACGAGCACATGTGGCAGGCCCATCGTGCCCAGGAAGGTCGCGAGGATCAGTGAGTACGTCGCGTAGATCGGATGGTCGCGAGAACCGGACAGTGGCAGCAGCCATTGCCGATCGGTGATGCCTGGAGCGCCGTCCGCCCGCCATGCCAGCAGCAGGAAGATCACCGGGACGGCCAGCGCCGTGAGCTTCACCCAGTACTGAAAGGCCTGGACGAAGGTGATGCTGCGCATCCCTCCCGACAGCACGTTCACGGCGACGACGACGGCGACCAGCAACCCGCCCGCCCACACCGGCGCCCCGGTCAGGGTGTGCAGCACCAGCCCGGCGCTCTGGAACTGCGGCATGAGGTAGAGCCAGCCGATGAGCACCACGAGCACGCTCGCGGCGTGCCGTACGCGCATCGACTCCAGCCGCGACTCGGCGAAGTCCGGCAGTGTGTACGCGCCGGAGCGCCGCAAGGGCGCGGAGACCAGGACCAGCAGAACCAGGTAGCCGCCGGTCCAGCCGACCGGGAGCCAGAGCATGTCGGCACCGTGCACCAGGATGAGCCCGGCGATGCCCAGAAAAGAGGCGGCCGACAGGTACTCGCCGCCGATGGCCGAGGCGTTCCACAACGGTGACACAGCCCGCGAGGCCACGTAGAAGTCGGACGTGGTGCGCGACAGCCGCAACCCGAAGGCGCCGATGAGCAACGTCGCGACGACGACCAGCGCCACGGCCGCGAGCCCGTACGAAAGGCTCATTGCCGGTCCACCAGGTCCGCGAAGTCCTGCTCGGTGCGCTCCGCCTGCCGTACGTACCACCACGCACAGCCGACGAACATCGGATAGATCAGCCCGGCCAGCAGGACCCATGGCAGAGGCACGCCCAGGAGTCGCGTGTCACGCAACCTCGGCGCCAGCATGAACACGAGGGGCAGCCCCCCGACCAGGCAGGCCAGGGCCGTGCACACGAACAACGCGAGCCGCAGCTGGGACCGTATGAGCGATCGCATATAGACCTCGCCGAGCCGCGTCTGCTCGTCGATCTCCTGAGTGACCGGGTAGCGCGGCCTGGCCGGGGCCCGGGTACGCGGGCTGGTGATGGTGACCCGGCGGGCCCGATCGGTCATGGGCGGACCCCCCGGCGAGCGTGTCGTACGAGCAGATCCCGCAGCTCACGAATATGACGGCGGCTGACCGGAAGCTCGGCGCCCGCCACCCGCACCGTGCAGCGGCCGGAGTCCAGCCGCAGGTGCTCGATGTGGTGCAAGGCGACCAGATGGCTGCGGTGTATCCGGACGAACCCGGTGTCTCGCCATCGCTCCTCCAGGACCGCGAGGGGGATGCGGACGAGATGGCTGCCCGAAGCGGTGTGCAGCCGGGCATAGTCCCCTTGAGCCTCGACGTAGTGGACCTCCGTGGCCAGGATGAATCTGGTGACCCCGGACAGCTCGACGGGGACGGTTTCGGGTTCGGCGGGCCCGCCGGATGGCCCGCTGGTGCCGCCGGCCGCCTTCTCGGACACCCGGCGGATCGCCTCCGCGAGCCGCTCCGGCCGCACCGGTTTGAGGAGATAGTCCGCCGCCTTGATCTCGAACGCGTCGACCGCGTGGCCGTCGTACGCCGTGACGTACACGATCTTCGGCGGGCTGGCGAACTGCGAGAGCAGCCGCCCGAGCACGATTCCATCGAGCCCGGGCATCCGGATGTCGAGGAACACCGCGTCCACGGGACACCCGTCCGCGAGCGCCCGGTCGAGGCAGCGCAGCGCCGCCGAACCGTCCCGCGCGGTGCTCACCTCGTCGATGCGGGGGTCGGTGCGCAGGAGATACGCCAGATCGTCGAGAGCGGGCAGCTCATCGTCGACCGCGAGGACGTGTAGACCTGCCACCACTCCTCCTAGACACCGCTCCAAGTTTGAATTGTCTAGAGAGTGATGAATCGTCTGGTGGAAGTCAACGCCGTGTTACGTCGCGGAGACGCCGGGTCGGTACTTGGGCACCCGCAGGCTCACCTTCATCCCGGCGCCCAAGGCAGTCTCCACCACCAGGCCATAGGCGTCTCCGTACACCTGGCGCAGCCGCTCGTCCACGTTGGCCAGCCCGATTCCCGCGCCTTTCGGGGCCTCCCCGGCGAGCACCCGCCGCATCCGTTCCGGATCCATGCCGGCGCCGTCGTCCTCGACGCTGATCAAGCACTCCGCGCCCGCCTCCTCGGCGAGGATCGTGATCCGGCCCGGCGCGCCCTCCAACCCATGTCGTACGGCGTTCTCGACCAACGGCTGCATGCAGAGGAAGGGAACGGCCACCGGCAGCACCTCGGGAGCGATGCGCAGGGTGACCTGAAGCTCGTCGCCGAAGCGGGCACGTTCGAGCAGCAGGTAGCGGTCGATGCTCCGCAGCTCCTCGGCGAGAGTCGTGAAATCACCGTGGCGGCGGAAGGAGTAGCGGGTGAAGTCGGCGAACTCGAGCAGCAGTTCCCGAGCCCGTTCCGGATCGGTGCGGACGAACGAGGCGATCGTGGTGAGGGAGTTGTAGATGAAGTGCGGTGAGATCTGCGCGCGCAGGGCCCGGACCTCGGCCTCCATCAGCAGGGTTCGGGACCGATCGAGCTCGGCCAGTTCGAGCTGAGCATCGACCCAGCGGCCTACCTCCTCGGTGGCGCGCACCAGTCCCGCGGAGGACTGGGTGCCGTAGGCGGTGAGCGTTCCCACGACCCGGTCATCCGTGGTGAGGGGCACCACCACCGCGTGACGCACCGGGCAGTCCAGGTCGTCGCAGGCCACCACCTCCGGGCCGAGCACGCGCGTCCGCCCGCTGGTCAGCGTCTCCATGGCATGCCTCATGGCGGCCTCGCCATGAGACTCGCCCGCTCCCTCCCAGGCGAGCAACCGCTCCGCGTTGGTGATCGCCAGTGCGGCCGGCCCGAGCAGGACCCGCAGATGGCGCGCCGCCCGCTGCGCCCCGTGAGCGGTCAGCCCGGACTGCAGAGGAGGTGCGGCCAGTGACGCCGTGTGCAGCGTCTCGAATGTCGCCCGGTCCACCGGACCCCCGAGATCTCTCCGGCCCTGAAGGATCCTCCGCAGCACCAGGGCCGGTGCGGCGATCAAGATGACGACGACGAGCACTGCGACGATCGCTTCCACGCCGACACGCTAACCTTCCCGTGCCCGGCGTGCGGATCTTGGCGGTAGGCCGCCCCGTGACCGGGCAGTGCGCATCCCGGCCGATACTTGATTCATGGCATAGTGCCGATGAACAGAACATTTAACCAGGAGGAATTGTGCACAACTGGCCTGGCGCGCCCCGGCGCCTCGCGATCTCGGCCGGGCTCGTAGCGCTGGCGTTGTCGGCTGTCGCGTGTGGTGGCAGCAAGGACGGGGCCACCGTTCAAGGCGTCAAGTTGGTAAAGAAGGGTGCGATCACGACCTGCACGCACCTTCCCTACCCCCCGTTCCAGTCGGAGCAGAACGGCAAGGTCGTCGGTTTCGACGTCGACCTCATCGATATTGTGGCCAAGAAGCTCAACGTCACCCAGAAGATCATTGACACTCCGTTCGAGACCATCAAGACCGGCTCCGCGCTGAACGCGGGCAAGTGCGACGTCGCCGCGGCCGGCATGACGATCAAGCCGGAACGTGCCAAGTTCATCGACTTCTCCAAGCCGTACTTCAACGCCACGCAGGCTCTGATGGCGAAGAAGGGCACCGGTGTCACCTCGCTCGACGACGTGAAGGCCAAGAAGCTCAAACTGGGCTCGCAGGCATCGACGACCGGTGAGGACTACGTCCACGGCAAGGGCCTGGACTCAACGTCGTTCAAGGATTCGACCTCCGAGCTCAACGGCCTGCGCGGTGGCCAGGTCGATGTGATCGTCGCGGACTATCCGGTCGTGCAGCAGTGGCTGAAGGACCCGGCGAACTCCAAGTTCGAACTGGTCGCGAACCTCAACACCGGCGAGCAGTACGGCTTCGCCGTGCGCAAGGGCAACAACCCCAAACTCATCGAGCTGATCAATCAGACGATCGACGAGTCCAAGAAGGACGGCACCTACAAGTCGATCTATGAAAAGTGGATCGGCCCGATGCCGGCCGGCGCCTGATCATGGGCGACACACAGGTGGCGGCGCCGCGTAAGCGTCTGACCCGGCGACGGCGCCGCCAGCTTGTCCTGGGCAGCGAGTACGCCCTATTCGTCATCGTTCTCGTGGTTCTCGCGGCACTGGCGGACTGGAGCTCGCTGAAGCAGAATTTCGCCAACCTCGACGTCGCCAAGAGCCTGTTCCCCGACATCATCACCATCGGCCTGCGCAACACGCTCATCTTCACGCTGGCCGGATTCGCGGCCGGATTCGTGGCCGGCCTGATCATCGCGTTGATGCGGCTGTCCTCCGCGCCGCCGTACCGCTGGCTGGCGATGGCCTACATCGAGGCCTTCCGGGGACTGCCCGCCGTACTGATCTTCATTTTCGTCGGGGTCGGCGTACCGCTCGCCTTCGGCGGGTCCGTCCTGCCCGGTGGGGTGTACGGACAGGTGACCCTGGCACTCGGACTGGTCTCGGCGGCCTACATGGCGGAAACGATCAGAGCCGGGATCCAGGCCGTTCCCAAGGGGCAGATGGAGGCCGCACGTTCACTCGGCATGTCGCACGGCAGAGCGATGGGTTCCATCGTCATCCCGCAGGCGTTCCGAATCGTGATCCCGCCGCTGACCAACGAGCTGGTCCTGCTGTTCAAGGACTCCTCGCTGGCGCTGTTCATCGGCATCTCCCTCCAGCAGCGGGATCTCGCGAAGTTCGGGCAGGATCTCGCGGGGGAGAAGGGGAACTCGACACCGATCATCGTGGCCGGGTTGTGCTACTTGCTCATCACCATTCCGCTCGGCTACGCGGCCCGGTGGCTCGAGGCTCGGCAACGGAGGGCACAGCGGTGAGCACGATCGAGATCCGCGATCTACACAAGTCTTTCGGCTCGCTCGAGGTCTTGCGCGGAATCGACTTCCATGTCGAGCCGGGTGAGGTCGTGTGCGTCATCGGGCCGTCGGGCTCGGGCAAGTCGACCCTGCTGCGCTGTGTGAACCTGCTGGAAGAGCCGACCTCCGGATCGGTGTCGGTGGGAGGAGTCGAGCTGACCGATCCCGAATGCGACATCGACGCCGTACGGCGCGGGATCGGCATGGTCTTCCAGCAGTTCAACCTGTTCCCGCACCTGACGGCCCTCGGTAACGTCACGATCGCGCAACGCAAGGTGTTGCGGCGACCGCGCGCCGAGGCTGAGAAGATCGCGCGGGAGAACCTGGACCGGGTCGGTCTGGCCGACAAGATCGAGGCCTATCCGGCGCAGCTCTCCGGCGGGCAGCAACAGCGTGTCGCCATCGCCCGCGCCCTCGCGCTGGGACCGAAGGTCATGCTCTTCGACGAGCCGACCTCGGCGCTCGACCCCGAACTGGTCGGGGACGTGCTCGCCGTGATGCGCAAGCTCGCACTCGACGGAATGACCATGCTCGTCGTCACCCACGAGATGAGCTTCGCCCGTGAGGTGGCCGACCGGGTCGTGTTCATGGACGGGGGAGTGGTCGTCGAGGACGGTCCACCGTCCCAGGTCATCACCGCCCCCCAGCACGAGCGCACCCGCACGTTCCTGTCCCGGGTGCTCGATCCGGCCGCCGCCGGCCTCGAAGAGTCCGACGACCGCTGAGTGTCAGGTGGGGCGGACCAGGAGCAGGGCGATGTCGTCGCCACCGCGCTGGTCGTTGAGGGTGTCGAGCACGGCATCGGCGGTGGCCTCGAGGCCGGAGTGGTGGCCGGCCAGCGCGGTGCGCAGTGCGGTGATCCCGGCATCGATGTCGCGGTGCCGGGTCTCGACCAGTCCGTCGGTGTACAGCACGAGCGTGGCACCGGGCGGGATGATCACGTCGGCCGGCTGGAATTCGCCTTCCCCGACGCCCAGTGGCAGGCCGGAAGGCGGACACAGGATGTGCGTCGTACCGTCAGGCAGGGCGAGTAGCGCGGGCGGATGCCCGGCGCTGGCGATGGTGCACCGCCGGGTCGCCGGGTCGCAGGTGAGGTAAATGCAGGTGGCGAACTGCGCCGCGTCCAGTTCCTGGGCGATGGCGTCGAGCCGCCTCAGCACCTCGGCCGGCGGCAGGTTGAGGCTGGCCAGGGTGCGGGTGGCGACGCGGAGCTGACCCATGGCCGCGGCGGCGGTTACCCCGTGCCCCATCGCGTCGCCGATGACGAGTGCCACCCGCTCGCCGGGCAGCGGGACGACG
>JAOPYO010000090.1 GCA_025964575.1 Actinomycetes bacterium | reverse complement strand
CGCCTCCGGCGAGGACCAGGCGACCGGTCTGCACGCTGCCCTTGAAATGGACCTTGTCGACCTTCGGGTGGCGGACGAGAGGTGCGCCCGCTCCAGCGCCAGAGCCGGTCACGATGTTGAGCACTCCTGGCGGCAGGAGGTCTTCCGCGGCCTTGCCAACTTCCAGCGTGCTCAGGGAGGTGAACTCGGATGGCTTGAACACCAGGGTATTCCCGGCAGCGAGGACAGACCCGACGACCTGCGCAGCGAACATAAAGGGATGGTTGAACGGCATCATGACACCAACCACTCCCCTGGGCTCGCGCACGGTGTAGTTGAACGAGTTCGAGTCCAGAGGAATCGTCCGGCCGCCAATTGTGGGGATCAGCCCTGCATAGGTGCGCATCATGTTTACGCCCGCAGCGACATCAGCGCGCATCTTGCGCAGCGTGCTGCCGTTGTCGACGACATCGATCATGGCAAGACGGTCACTGTCGCGTTCCAGCCTGTCGGCGAGCTCGAAGAGTACGTCCGCGCGCTGCTTGGGCGAGGTGTCGCTCCATGTCGAGGTAAAGGCTTCGGACGCCGCGCGAACGGCGGAATCCACATCCGCGGGCCCTGCTGATGGAAGGGTGGCGATCAACTCACCGGTCGCGGGGCACCAGCTGTCCAGGGTCTCGCCTTCGGTCGCCTGCACCCATTTGCCACCGATGAGCATGGCGTCAGGCGCGCGGCGGTCCAATTCGGGGTGTCGGGTTGTCATGGTTCGGCTCTCGTCCTCTGGTCGTGCAAGAAACGTGTAGAACTCCTTCTGCCTGATGTCCAGACTTACGCAACCAGCTGCGGTGGCGTAACGACTTCTCGGTCATCCCCTCTTTAACACATCAGGCAGAATGGGTCACGGTGCGAGGATCTTACTGATCTTCTCGGTTGCTTTCGTCACTACGGCCTGATCGGCGGGTTTGACAGCAAACGCAAGCTTCGCGGTCGACGGCACGCTGCCCGGGATGTCGGTGTTTGCTTTGTACTCGTACTTCAGTTGCTGGGCCTGCCCTTCAGCGCTGCCCCACCATGAAAGGAAGCAAGCGGCGGCATTAGGATGCTGTGCTCCCTTCAGGAGTACGCCATATTTGTCTTGTGAGGAGACCACATCCAAATAATGGATAGCAACCGGAGCGCCGGCCTTCTGCTGCTCGATGACAGCCGAAGCGGTCGCACTCGTCGTAAGATGCGCCTCCCCGCTCACGACCTTCGCGATGCTGTCCGTCGTCCCATTGATCACTAGAGGTTTGTCGGTCTCACGAAACTTTTTGAACCATGTCATGGTCTTGGGCTCGCCCCAGGCCGCCGCGAGTACGCCGAGATAGATTCCCCGTGGATCGACAACGACTTTGTTCTTCCATTTCGGGCCTACGAGCTCGTCCCATGTGCGCGGTAGTGAGGACACTTGCGACAGTTTCGGGTTATAGGCCACGCCTAGCGCATCCCGGAAGACTCGGAAGGTTGCTACGCCATTGTTGTTCAGTATCAGATTCTGGGATATGCCGAGTTTTTGATAGTCGACATCATGCACCAATTTCTGATCGAACAGTGGGGCAGCCGATGTCAGGTCCGTCGTTGTCGCGTCGACACTCAACGCATGACGGGCCTGAACCTCGGTTATGACGCGTTGAGTCGCATCCGACGGTTTCATCGAGGTGTACTTGACCTTGATTTGCGGGTGCGCTTTTGTGAATGATGTAACTTCTTTTGCGAAAACTTCTGGATCTGTCCTGGAGAGGTAGTTGACAGATCCTTCCTTATTTCCTGCATCGAAGGCGGCCTGTGGGGTCAAGGACAGGCGGTCAGTTGATGACGTTGCCTTCGCCCCCGAGCCGCTTCCACATCCCGTGATAAGCAACGCCGCGCTCGCCGCGTATGAAAATGCTCCGACCCATCGATTGCGTGTTCCGAAAGCGGACATCGAGCCTCCACTGCATGGGATGAAGCGGGTTAGAAAACCGGCACGCCATCGGGATTGGAGAACCTCTTCTGGCTCTCGCGAGGGACACCGCTGTCGGATGGCGAAGCTACATGTACGCTGCGCTGTGCGCAACTGCCTTTCATCTGGTGCAACGACTTGAGAGGGTTTGCATAAGGTGGTCGTCAGAAGGTCGGGACATCGCGGCATAGCGCGAGCGTGGCGTGTTACGCCGCGGTAATGGTCGCGTCGCACTCATGAAACAATCGGCCGGTTCATTGCGCTAGGCGCAACGGTCTTTCATAGAATGCAAGCGGGCTATATGGTTCGTCCCACCGGCAGTGTTGCTGAGGCCACCGGCACCGTCACCGCCGCCCTCGTCCTGCGCCGGCTGAGCGGCAGCGGCGAGGAGATCTGAACAGCCCGCACCAACCAGGGATCGGAGAAGTCATGGCAGTGAGCCCGGCAGAGATCGCGGCTCGGCACGAGCGGCTGCGGCGCGGTATGCAGGCAGCGCAGCTGGACGCCGTGCTCGTCGGCGAGAAGTACAACTACTGGTACCTGAGCGGACATCAGACCCGCGAGATCGAGAAGGTCATGCGACCGATGCTCTTCCTCGTTCCGCTCGAGGGTGATCCGGTGGCGGTGGTGTACCGGCAGCAGGGTTCGAGCGTGCAGGCCAAGGTACCGGCGGCCCGTATCTACGGCTACGAAGACGTGCCGTTCGACGTGGGGCTGCTCGAACAGGCGCTGCGTGAGAGCGGGCTCGAGCGGGGACGCATCGGCATGGAGCTTGGCGAGAACCACCGGCTGGGCCTGCCCTACACCGATCTGCGGTCACTGCTGGAAGCGCTGCCTGCGATGACGATCGTGGATGCCGGCCCGATCCTCGACGACCTGCGTCTGCACAAGAGCGAGTACGAGATCGCGACGCTGCGGGCCGCGGCCGACATGAGCCTGCAGGCCTGGTCCGAGGCGACCAAGCAGTTCGGGTTGGGCGCGAGCGAGGCGGATTTCGCGACCTCGATGGCCATCGAGCTCTCGCGGGTGGGCAGCAACTTCGACGTCGCGGGCCACATCAGCACCGCGACTAGTCTCGGTGACCGTACCGCGCCGCTGCGCCCCGGCGACACGATCTGGTGCGACTTCGGCGCGAGCCTGGACGGCTATCAGGCCGATGTGGCGCGGCGTGCGGTGCTCGGCGAGCCCACGGCCGAACATCTCGCCGTACAGGAGTGCATCGCGACCCTGCATGCGCGGACGCTGCAGGCGGTTCGGCCCGGAGCGCTCGCCAGCGACGTTGCCCGCGCCTGCAGCGACGCGATGGTCGACGCCGGCCTGCCACCGCTGAGCGGTCGCAAGCGCATCGGGCACGGGCTCGGCCTCAACGCGGGCGAGTCACCGTCACTGAGCCTGCAGGACACCACAGTGCTCGAACCCGGCGTGGTGATCTGCGTGGAGCCGCGCTACCTGCTCCCGACCGGCGAGAAGATCCACATCGAGGACGTCGTGGTGGTGACCGAGGACGGGTACGAACCCATCTCGCAGGGCTGCGGAGTCCTGACCGTCATCGACGTCTGATCCACACTTGATTGGAGGATTCCCGTGCAGCAGCCGCACTATGTCTCCAGCTCGGCCTGCGAACAGGTGCTGACCCCGGCCCGCGCGGTCGAGCTTGCCGAGCTCGCCCTCTCCTGGGAGGCGCGCGACCGGGTGCACTACCCGATGCCGCGGGCGCTGCGGATGAGGCCGCCAGATCACGCGCTGCGCTTTCACTCCAAGGCGGTCGCACTGCCGGAGCTCGGTGTGGCCGGATGCCGGATCGTCAGCTATCGCGCCGAGCCAGACGGCACGCGTCCGGGTGCGGAGCTCGCGACCCGGCTCGTCGTGCTCATCGATCTCGAGACCGGGGTGCCGCTGGCCATCGTGGACGAGCACTACAACTATTCACTGCGAACGGCCGCGAGCGTCGGCGTGGCGGCGCGGCGGCTGGCGAACACGCCCGCGCGGCTGGGCGTGATCGGCGCGGGTGTGGTGGCCCGGGCAAGCGTTGCGGTGCTGCTGGCAGCCGTACCGGTGGCCGAGGTGGGACTGTCGTCCCGGACTCCGCAGCGCTGCGCCGAACTGGCCGAACTGGCCCGCTCGCTGACCGATGCCGAGGTGCGGGTGCACGACTCGGCGGAGCCAGTGTTGGAGGGCTCCGATTTGATCGTCACGGCCACGACCGCACGCGCGCCCATCGTCCGGGGACCGCTACGGCCAGGTGTACTGCTCTGCGCCGTCGGGTCGAACGAGCTCGACGGCGCGGCGTACGCCTCGTGCGACCGGTTGATCGTTGACGACTGGGCCCAGACAGAGGAGGCGGCCGATATCGCCGGCCTGCTCGCGACCGGGCATCCGATAAAGGAGCGGCTGGCGGGGGAGCTGTCCGGGCTGGTCGGCGGCAGTGTGCCCGGTCGCCAGCGCCCCGACGAGACGATCATCGTGCGCACCGAAGGACTCGCCTCGCAGGACCTGCTGTTCGCCCACTGGGCGTGGCAGGAAGCAGAACGGCTGGGGTTGTGACCGGAGTTGCCTCCGCAGCGGACGGACTGGCATCCCGGGCGGCGCATGCCGCGGCCGGCCTCGATGTCGCGGCCCTGGACTCAGGTGTGCTGGTGTCCGTCAAGGCTCACCTGCTGGACTGCCTGGGGATGATCCTCGCGGGCGCCGCCGACGAGCGGGTCGAGCGGGCACTCGCGGTCACCGGACCGGCGGACGTCCCGTTCGCGCTGAGCCTGGCCTGTGGCGCGCTCGGGCTCGACGACTTCGACGAGGCGACGCGAGCACATCCGGGCGCGGTGCTCGTCCCGGCATTGGCAGGAGCGGCGATGGCCGCGCCACACGAGGTCAGCGGTGCCGACCTGGCCGCCGCTCTCGTCGCCGGCTATCAGCTCTTCGCTGGTCTCGGGGAGGTGCTGGACGCAGGCCGCCTGCACCTGCGCGGCCAGCACCCGTCCACCGTCCTGGGCGTGCCGAGTGTGGCGCTGGCGGTCTGCCGCATGCTGCGCTCGGACGTCGTGACAACCACCGATGCGATCGGCATAGGCGCGTCGCTGTCCTGCGGCATCACCGAGTTCGACGAGCGGGAGACGATGCGCGCCGTCCAGACCGCATGGGCGGCCAGTGCCGGGCTGCGGGCCGCCCGGCTCGCCGAGGCCGGATTCCACGCATCGGCGGCAGCCCTCGAAGCGCCCGGCGGGCTGGTCGGCCGGACCGGCACGTCGGCCGATGCGCTCGCCGCCGCAGAGCTGCTGGCCGGTCCGCCATGGCACATCGAGCAGGTGAGCTTCAAGCCCTACCCGCACTTCAGCGACCTGCATCCGGTCTCGGCCGTTCTGATCGGCATGCTGGGCGATCAGCGGCTGCCGCCGGAACAGGTCGAGGCGATCGCGGTGCGGCTGACGCCGGTCGCGGCCTCCCGGCTGTTCGACGACTTCCCCCCGCAGAGCCCGAAGCAGGCCAAGCGGTCAGCCCGCTTCGCGCTGGCGAGCTGCGTGGTCGCGGCCCATCGGATGGGCCGGGGCTCGGCGCTGCTGGGTGCCTTCTCCGCCGAGCGGCTGGCCGATGTGGAGGTGCTCGGCCTCGCGGCGCGGATCACGGTCACGGCCGATCTGCCGCCGCAGGGGCCGGCAGGGTCCGTGGCCGTCACCCTCACGGACGGGCGCACCTGGTCCGGTGACGCCAGCGGCTATCCCGGCGACGGACGAGACCCGGCCCTCCGGTGGGGCTGGTCCGACGCCGTCGAGCGCTACGGCGACCTCTGCGTCGGGGCCGGCTCTGATCCTCAGCTTGGCGCGGCCCTGCTCGACATGGTCGACGGCCTCCAGTGCGTCGACGACGTGCGTCCCGCGCTACAGCGGCTGCGCCGGCTCGTACTGCGCTGACCCCTCGGCCCGGACGGAACCCCCGCCGGGCGAACCTCATGACTGGAGTATCAATGGATCTCGGACTGCGTGACCGCGCGTACATTGTGACCGGCGGGAGCCGCGGGCTCGGCAGGGCCACGGCGCAGGCCCTCGTTGACGACGGGGCGAACGTCATCGTGTCCGGCAGGACGCCGCAGCAGGTCGAGCGGGCTGCGACCGAGCTCGGCCCGGGAGCAGTCGGTGTCGTCGCGGACAACGCGGATCCGCAGACGCCGGAGCTGCTGGTGGATCGTGCCCGGCAGGAGTTCGGCCGGCTGGACGGCCTGCTGGTCAGCGTCGGCGGGCCGCCCAAGGGCGCGTTCAGCCAGATCGACGACCGCCAGTGGCGGGACTCGTTCGAGACGGTCTTCCTCGGTGCGGTGCGGCTGGTGCGCGCCGCGACGCCGGTGCTCGAGCCGGGAGCAGCGATCGCGCTCGTGCTGTCCAGCTCGGTGCGCTCACCGCTTGCGAACCTCACCCTCTCCAACGCCTTCCGCCCGGGGCTGGCGATGCTGGTCAAGCAGCTGGCCGACGAGCTCGGCCCCGTTGGCGTGCGGGCGATGGCTCTGGTGCCAGGCCGGATCTTGACCGAGCGCACTGCCGCGCTGGATGCCGGTGACCCTGATGCCCGGCGGCGGAGCGAGGCAGCGATCCCGCTGCGTCGCCTCGGTGAGCCCGCCGAGTTCGGACGGGTAGCCGCCTTCGTGCTCTCACCCGCGGCGTCGTACCTCACCGGGTCGGTGGTCACCGTGGACGGGGGTATGATCCGTGCCCTCTGAACGGCAGATGACGCCAAAGGCCCGGCCACGGGCGTGACCGAGGCCTGACGCGACGGGCGATCAGCCGTAGCGGTACAGCGTCACGCCACTGTCGCCGAGGAACTCGACGTCGAGGTACCGCTGTGAGGTCATCGGCACCTACAGATGCGCTAGCCGGGCGCGTCCGGCGAGTAGACGTCGGCGCGCAGCCCCGTTCCGTCGCGCATGGTGGCCTCGATGTCGCGTTCCAGCCGAACTCCGGGGAACATTCCCGCGCTGCCCGCGGCGGTCAATGGCTGCCCTTCGCGGTGAGCGGCACTGACTGGCCGGGTTCGATGACCTCCGCGATCGCTGTCGCCTTGCCCTCGGCCAAGTGCCGGGCGAACTGGTCGGGGGTTCCGGTCAGCACCGGGAAGGTGCCGTAGTGAATGGGTACCACTCGGTTGAGGCCGAGCAGCCCGACGGCGTGTGCGGCCTCGCGGGGGCCCATGTTGTAGTGCCCGTCGATCGGGATCAGCCCGATCTCGGGCGCGTAGAGGTCGCGGAGCAGTGCCATGTCGCCGAAGACGTTGGTGTCGCCGGAGATGTAGATCGTGTCGCCGTTGCCGGATCGCGGCCGGGCGATGAATCCGACCGGGTCGCCGCCGTAGGCGTGCGGCGTTCCCTCGGTGACGGCGATTCCGCAGGAGTGGTCGGCTGAGA
>JAOPYO010000026.1 GCA_025964575.1 Actinomycetes bacterium | reverse complement strand
GCGACCGACCCAGGCAGCCTCGTGCGCCACTTGGCCCGTGCTCGGGACCTGAAGGGTTCGCCCGCCTCCAAGCCTTGTGCGTCGATGACGCGCTCGAACACCACCCGATCGGGAATCGGTTCCTGGTGACATCCCCACGGATGCGACGGCGCGAACCACGGCGGCTCACCGCCCCCCGTCCCGGACGGGCCCCGCGACGGATGAGCTCTCACGGCTTCGCCGTCGTGGACATCCACCCCCTGGGTCGGCCGCCGGCGGCGGCGCCCCCGCAGGGCACGCCGTCCTCGTCAAAGTCCTGACCCCCGACCGCCTCACCACCTTCAAGGATTCGGCCGCCCGATGACGCCTCAACCCGTCGCCAAGGTCACCACATTCCTGGCGGACCTCCCGAACCCGACCAAGGCCCAGTACCACCTGGGCCCGATCCCGATCCGGATGTACGCGATGTGCATCCTGGCGGGGATTCTCGTCGCCGTCTGGCTCGGCGGCAAGCGCTGGCGCGCCCGCGGCGGCCGGCTCTACCACGTGATCACCTCGTCCGGCCTGTACTTGCCCGCCGGCCCGTTCGCCGTCGACGCCCATGACCACCGGGCGAACACCGGAATCCAAGCCCAAAAATGGAGGCTGGCCCCACCGTGGCCTCACCACGGCCCCACCCATGATCAGCAGAATCCCTGATCCGGCGAGTATGCCTAGGTCAGGGGTGGCGCGCCCGGCAGTGTGTTCGCTCAGGACATAGGAAACGCATGCTTGGGGTCGAGGTAGCCCTGCTGGGTGCTGGTGCTGCGCGGATGCGACGCCCGCCCGTGGGGGGCGGCCGGGCGGGCGTCGCGGGGAAGCGGGCCTCTTCAGGCAGGGTCAGAAGCCCGCGGTGATCTGCGTGAACTGCCAGGTGTTCTGTGCGATGCCGCTGCAGTTGGACACGACGCCGCCGCCGGGGCAGGAACGGTCGCGGTTGACCGCCCAGTAGGCGAGGCGGGTCAGGCCCTTGGACTTGGCCCAGTCACGGATCTGGGTCCAGATCGCGGGGGTCGTGTTCTCCTGCTGGTCGGACAGGCCGTTCATGCCGGAGATGCCCATGTGGCTGTAGGCCGTGGCGTCGTCCCAGCCCCAGGTGGACTTGAGGATGTTCTTCAGTCCCTCGGCCGCGTTGACCGTGTTGCCGTACATGTCGGCGCCGCCGCCGAAGTCGAACGGCATGATCGTGTAGTTGTCGATGTTGACCCCCAGGGCCTTGGACTGGGTGATCAGGCGGGTGCCCCAGTACGCCGGTCCCGTGGTGGAGGTGCCCATGGTGACGACGACCTTGACGTTCGGGTTGGCCTGCTTGACGATCTTCAGTCCGCCGAGGATCAGGTCCTGGACGGTCGCGTTCTCCATCTCGTCGGTGTTCTCGATGTCGAAGTCGACCGCGATCGGTCCGTAGGCGTTGATGACCTGCTGAACGGCGCTTGCGTACGCCGCCGACGTGGAGCAGTTGGGCCCGAGCTTGTTGCCCGACCAGCCGCCGAAGGAGATCTCGACGCTGCCGCCCGCCGACTTGATCGAGGAGATCGTGGAGGCGTCGGTGCCGCCGGTCAGCGGACGGCTGCCGTCCCAGGCGGGGGTGCAGCCGCCGCCGGAGAGCATGAACGCCATCGTGAACGACTTGATGCCGGTCGAGCTCATGACGGAGGTCGGGCTCGGCGGGCTACCCCAGCCGAGGTAGAGGTACGGCGCGCCGGGCAGCTTGCTCCCCGGCGGAGGGGGCGGGCACCCGGTGGTCACCGCGGTGACAGTGCCGCTCTTCGCGGACTCACCGTTGGCGTTGTACGCCGTCACCGCGTAGGTGTGCGACGTGCAGGAGGCCAGCCCTGAGATGCCGGCGCTGGTCCCCGTCACGGTGGCCTGGACGGTCGTGCCCTCGTAGACGCGGTAGCCGGTGACCGTCCCGGACGACGCGGACCACGACAGCGAGATCGACGACGCTGTGGCCCCGGTCACCGACGGCGTGCCGGGTATCCCGGGCACGCCGGGCGGTGGCGGTGTCCCGCCGCCGCAGGGCGCGCCGTTGATGGTGCAGTTCGCCGGTGCGCCGCTGAAGCTGCCGGGGCTGCCGTTGAACCCGAAGGTGACGGTCGCGCCCGCGGCGAGCGTCGGCGCCCAGCTCGGGTTGGCGAACGTGTAGTGCTGCCCGCTGCTGGTCATCTGGGTGTCCCACGCGGTGGTGACGGAGTATCCGGCGGGCAGGTCGGTCTGGACGTTCCAGCCGTTGACCGTGCTCGATGTGCCGTTGGTGATCGTGTACTTGCCTTCGAAGCCCGTGCCCCAGTCCTGGACCTTGGTGAAGGTCGCGGTGAGCCCGGCCGCCATGGCCGGCCCGCTGAACACGGTGATGGTGAAGGTCGTGGCCAGTACGGCCGCGACGATGAGACGGAGAATTCTCATGTGTGCGCTCCACTCAGCCGGTGAAGGCTTTGAAGATGTTAGTGAACTCGTAGGCGGACTGACTGATCCCGCTACAGGTGGGCGAGACCGAGCCGTTCGGGCAGCCGCCGTTGTCCCGGCCGGCCGACCAGAAGCCGATCCGGGCGATGTGGTCGGTCTGGGCGAAGGTGAGCAGCCGTTGCGCGTCCGCCTGGGTCGTGGTGGGACCTGTGTCGTTCTTGCCGATCATCGGCGTGATCGCGAGCATCCGCTTCAGCTGGGCGTCCGTCCGGCCCGGCCAGATCTGTTTCATCTGGACGAGCGTCGCGTTGGCCGCGCTGACCAGGGCGTCGCCCCAGGCGCCGGTGTAGCCGAAGTCCATGAGCATCGGGTTGACGATGACCTCGAGTCCCTTGGCGGCGGCGTCCTGCAGGATCTGGACGGAGAACGGGTCGACCCCGTAGTCCTGGCCCTGGATACGGAGCGTGTAGCTGATGACCGTGCCACGCTCGGCTTGCAACTGCTTGAGCGCGCTGTTGACCTTGTTGATGTCGATGGACGCCTCGACGTCGACGTCCAGGTAGTTGGTGCCGACCGTGTCGAGCACCTTCTTGTAGGCGGCGAGCAGGGCGGCGGTGGACCCGCAGCTGGTCTCGAGGTACGGCCCGGCGGCGCCGCCGGTCGCGACGATCACCTGGCCGCCCGCCGCCTGGAGGGCGTGGACGTCGCTAATGATCCTTGAGTCGGTGAGCGGGACCGTACCGCCCCAGGCGGGGTTGCAGCCCGTGCTGTCGCCAAGGGCGAAGGCCAGCGTGAAGTACTTCTGGCCGGTCGCGTTCTTGACGCTCACCAGGCTGGGCGTGGGGAACGTGATGTCGATGTACGGCGCGAACGTGATGGCTGCGGGGGG
The DNA here is from genome assembly GCA_025964575.1 of Actinomycetes bacterium. Lineage (GTDB taxonomy): Bacteria > Actinomycetota > Actinomycetes > Streptosporangiales > Streptosporangiaceae > Actinomadura_E. Next base: position 1,742 of record JAOPYO010000026.1, on the reverse strand, counting down.
TGGGGGGCCTCCAGTTGTCGTGGTGGTACCGCTCGCGGCGGCGCTGTACGCCGAGACGTTGCCTGCGGCATCGCGGGCGCGGACCTGGAAGGAGTAGGCGGTGTTCGCCGTCAGGCCGCCGGCGGTGTAGGACGTGCCGGTCACGGTGACCGGCGTGCTCGTGCCGCCACGCAGGACGTCGTAGCCGGTGACGCCGACGTTGTCGGTGGAGGCCGTCCAGCTGACGGTGAGGCTGCTGGAGGTCGCGCCCCCGACGGACACCCCGCCCGGCACGGAGGGGGGAGTGGTGTCGGGCGGTGGCGGGGTGCCGCCGGGCCCGTCCAGGATGATGTCGTCGGCGTAGTAGGCCCCCTGGCCGTACCAGCCGTTGACATAGATCGTAACGGACGTGGTGGACGCCGAAGTAGTGAAGGACGTGGAGATCTGCGTCCAGGTGGCGCCCGGCGCCGCCCAGGTCTGGGGATCGGTCCCGCCGGTGCCGGTGGCGCCGAGGAAGACGTAGTTCCCCCTGACCCAGGCCGAGAGGGAGTAGGCGGAGGACGGCAGGACCCTGACCGTCTGCTGACACCGGGCGGTGTCCTGCCCGGCGGGTGTGGCCACGAGGGACTGGCTTCCGCTGTGGACGGGGCTGGTCACGGCCGTGCCGCCGGACGTGGCAGAGCACGTCCAGCCGGTCAGGCCGCTCTCGAAGCCGGGATTGGTGACGAGGTTCGCCGCCCATGCGGCGGGGGCGCTCAGCAGGACGCCGAGCATGACGAAGAGGAGGAGAAATGGAACCTTACGTGGCATGGCCCGCTCCAGTCGCGAACGAGGCCCCCGTGACGATTAGGAAACTTTCCTGTTAGTTGACCGCGATGTTAACCCGGCTGCTGGAGTGCCACAAGCCTTGATTTCACGGGGGTTCCGGCGTATCGGCCCGGCCTGAGGGCACGCGGTGCCGTACGCGGGAGCGGGCTCCTCATCGCGGACGTGACAAGCCCGGGGTGGCCTGAAGAGTGTCATTACGCGGCCCGGCTTCGTGACCTGGGCTGATGCAGTGCCTGGCGTCGGACATCCCCTGGACGCCCGTGACGTTTCGTCTTGTCTATCTGATCTTCTGCCGGGTGGTCGGCTGGATGACCAGGGCCGTCTTTCCGTCCATGGGGGCATGACAGGTGTTTTTCGATGGTGCTCGGTTGCATGGGTGAGTTACGGGTGAGTCGGGTCGGGGAACCGCCCGTCCGGGAGCGGTCAGGTGCCGACGTGCCCTGCCGCGTCCGCCTGCTGGATCCCGGCCCGCAGACCACGGCTGAGCGCATCCACCTGCTCGGCGCGCATCCGCTGGCTCACCCGCGCGTTCGGGATCCCGATCGAGCCGTGGAATGTGCCGGGGAAGAGGTGCAGCTCGGTCGCGACACCCGCCTGGATCAGGCGCTGGGCATACTGGAGTCCCTCGTCCCGCACCGGGTCGAACTCGCAGACCAAGACGTACGCGGGAGGCAGCCCGGCAAGGTCCCCGGCACGCGCGGGCGCCGCGTACGCCGAGACGCCGACGCCGCCGCGGATCCCCGCACCGCCCAGGTTGGGCGTATCGCGGCCCGTGTTCTGTGGTGACACGTCGGCGCCGCAGTTGAACAGGCCGTGCACCGTGCCCCACTCGCTGACGGCCCGGTCGATCAACGCGTTCACGGAGGCGTCGTCGGCGAGGTCGAACTCGACCCCGATCGCGGTTCCGCCGGCGTCATTGATCGTTCCGGCTGTTT
>JAOPYO010000015.1 GCA_025964575.1 Actinomycetes bacterium | reverse complement strand
GATCTCGTCGACCAGCGCCTCCGGGTCGAACCGGGGATGGATCACCATCGTCTGCCCCAGGTAGAGCCACGAGAGCGTCCGCACCATCCCGCCCGCGGTGAAGAACGGGGTGGTGGCCAGGTGCACGTCCGAGTGCCGCGCCTCGGTCGAGATGCTCGTGTCGAGAACCTGCGCCAGCATCCCGCGGTGCTCGTTGACTACACCCTTGGCGCGGCCGGTCGTGCCGCTGGTGTAGAGCAGGAACTGGACGTCGGAGGGATCCAGCTCGGCGGGGGTCGGGTCCACCGCCCGGCCCTTCGACAGCTAGGTATCTTAGTCCTCACCGGCCTCGTTCCCACCGACCTCCAGCAGGAACTCCAGGCCGGACATGACCTCGCCCAGCATCTCGGTCTGGTCGGTGTGGATGATGCCCGCCCGCGCACCGGAATCGCCCAGCACGTGACCGACCTCGTCCGGCGAGAGCCGGACGTTCACCGGCACCGCGACCAGGCCGGCCTTCGCCAGCGCGAACACCATCTCCGGCCATTCCAGACAGTTCCGGGCGCACACGGCGACCCGGTCGCCCATCCTCAGGCCACGGCTCAACAGGTAGGTGGCGAGCCGGTCGGCACGCTCGTCGAGAGCCGCCCAGGTCAGGCGGGTGTTCCCGTGGACCAGCGCCGTCTTGGTGGGATACCGGCGGGCGTTACGGCGGGGGATGTCACCGACGAGCATGAGACCTCGCAGAGTTTTCGAGTAGGGCCGACCTTGGTCGCGCCGGCGGCGGAACCGTGCACCCCCCGGCTTCCGCAGCAGGACACAGATTCACGTCGACGGGGGGCACACCACTGTTCTATCGTAGACGGACTGTCAGAACTAGTGCCCTATCAAGCTGACCAGACCGAGTCTTCCCCCACATGAGAGGCACTTGCCATCAGTCTCAGAAGATGAACAACCAGTCAGCTTGTCATAACCGCGGCTGCTCGCCGAGAGCAGGCCGAAAAGGAGGACAGCGTGTCCGGTGAGACGTACTCCGCCGCGTCCGATGCGTTCCAGGGCCCACTCGCCGGCACCCGGGTGGTGGAGCTGGCGGGCATGGGACCCGGCCCGCACGCGGCGATGCTGCTCGCCGATCTCGGTGCCGACGTCGTACGGGTGCAGCGGCCCCGGGCGGACGGTGGTCTCGACCAGCGGCCGCGAGGGCGCCGGATCATCGATGCCGACCTCAAGGTCCCGGTCGGCCGTGCTGCGGTGCTGAGCCTGGTGACCCGCGCCGATGTGCTGATCGAGGGATTCCGGCCCGGCGTGACGGAACGACTCGGGCTCGGACCGGCCGACTGCGAGGCCGTGAACCCGGCCCTGGTCTACGCCCGGATGACCGGCTGGGGTCAGGACGGCCCGCTGGCATCCACCGCCGGGCACGACATCAACTACATCTCGATCACCGGAGTACTCGATGCGATCGGCCGTGAGGGTCACCCGCCGACCATTCCGCTCAACCTGGTCGGCGACTTCGGCGGTGGATCCATGTATCTGGTCCTGGGCGTGCTCGCGGCCCTGATCGAGCGCCAGAGATCCGGGCGCGGGCAGGTCATCGACGCGGCCATCGTCGACGGCGTCGGCAGCCTGGCGCACATGATCTGGGCGATGCGCGGCGACGGACGGTGGAGCGACCGGCGGGGCACGAACCGCCTCGACTCCGGAGCGCCGTTCTACGACGTCTACGCGACCTCGGACGGCGGATACATGGCGGTCGGGGCACTCGAACCCCGGTTCTACGCGGAGTTCGTGACCCGGTTCGGCCTCGATCCCGCGACGCTGCCGCCCCAGCAGGACCGCGCGCACTGGCCGATGCTGCGCGAGCTCTTCGCCAGGACCTTCGCGTCCCGCACCAGAGCCGAGTGGACCGAGGTGTTCGAAGGCACCGACGCCTGTACGACTCCGGTGCTCTCCTTCGAGGAAGCGGCCGGTCATCCGCATCTGGCGGCCCGTGCGGCCCTGATCGACCTCGATGGGGTGACCCAGCCGGCTCCCGCCCCCCGCTTCTCCCGTACACCCGCCGGCACGCCCGGTGCGCCGCCACGCGCTCCCGTCGACATCGGCGACGTGCTCGCCGAATGGACCTGACCCACTCCAGCCCGCACCGAGGAGCACCATGTACAGCCAGGAATCGTCAACGGCCGACGCCGGCCTCTCCCCCACCGGCGCCTGGGAACTGCCCGAGGAGTTCCGTCAGCTGCGTGATCTCGTCCGGCGCTTCATGGAGACCGAGGTCCGCCCGTTGGAGGAGACTCTCGGCCACGACGCCGCCGGGCCGCCGCCGGACGCGCTGCTGACCCTGCAGGAGAAGGCCCGCGCGGCAGGGATCTGGGCGTTGCAGACGCCCCAGGAGTTCGGTGGTGCCGGGCTGAGCGTGCTCGGCCAGGTCGTCATAGCCGAGGAGGCCGCCAAGTGCCGGATGGGCGCCTTCTTCCCGGCCTGCGGCGCGTTCGGGGGAAACCCGCCGACCGTCATGTTCCAGGCCACCGCCGAGCAGTTCGAGCGCTATGCCCGTCCCATCATCGAGGGCCGCGTCGGCCGCGCCTTCACCGCCATCAGTGAGGCCTCCGGCGGCTCGGACCCCGCGCGCGCCATCCGCTGCCGCGCGGAGCCTCGTGGAGACCACTACGTGCTCAACGGCACGAAGATGTGGACCACTCACGCCGGAACTGCGGACTGGGGCGTCGTCTATGCCCGCACCGGCGAGCCCGACCAGCGCGGCGGGATCAGCTGCTTCATCGTCGAATCCGACGTGCCCGGCCTCACCAAGGTGCCGATCGAGGTCATGACCTCGTACGCACCGTACGAACTGCACTTCGAGAACGTCGAGATCCCGGTCGCCAACCGCATCGGCGCGGAGGGGGCGGGGTTCGCGCTCGCGTCGGACTTCCTGGTCAAAGGCCGCATCGCGTATGCGGCCGGACCGATCGGCATCGCCCAGATGGCGCTCGACCTGGCGATCGACTGGGTCAAGCAGCGTACGGTGTTCGGCTCCCGGCTGGCCGACAAACAGGCCATCCAGTGGATGATCGCCGACAGCGAGATCGAACTGCGAGCGGCCCGCCTGCTCATGTATCAGGCCGCCTGGAACGCCGACCTGGGCAAGGACGTCAAGGTCGACGCCTCCGTCTGCAAGGTCTTCGGTACCGAGACCGCCTTCCGCGTCGTCGACCGGTGCGTGCAGATGTTCGGGGCGCTCGGGCTGGCCAAGGAGATGCCGCTCGAGCGGTGGTTCCGCGACCTGCGCGTCAAGCGGCTCGGCGAGGGGGCGTCCGAAGTGCAGCGGATGGTCGTCGCCCGCCATCTCCTGAAGTAGCGACGTGCCGCGGCCCGGTCCGGATCCGCAGGTACGGATCGCGACCGGGCCGTCGGGCCTCGGCTCACCTGCCGGATGCCAGGCGGTTGAGCACGGCGGCCACCTCCTCAGGCCGAGTGATCATCCCGTTGTGCCCGGCGTCGATGTCCACCACGTCGGCGCCGCCGAGGTTGGCCGCCATGACCGGCGCCAGCTCGGGTGCGATGGACCGGTCGCGGAGAAACCTGATGTAGGTGCGGGGAAGCGTCACGGGCAGCGGCGGCCGATCGACCTTCTCGACGCTGATCCGCTGAGCGTCGAGGCAGATCCGGCTCAGGGTGAACTCCCGCTCCTCCTCGGACATGTCATTGCAGAACATGCGGCGGGCCAGGGCCTTGGGCAGCGGGAGCGGCCGGAACCTGCCCAGGGTGGCGGTGACCCAGACCGTCGCGCGGATATGCGGCGGCAGCAGCCGCACCAGCGACTGCCCGGCGGGCGGCACCGAGGCCGCGATCAGCACGAGCGCGCGAACCCGGTCCGTCAACCGGGCCGCCACCTGGGGAACGCTCACCCCGGCCATCGAGTGCCCGACCAGCACCACATCGCGGAGATCCGCCCGTTCGATGTCCTCGATGATCGCGGTCACGAAATCCGCCACGCGCAGCCGGCGAAGGTCGCCCGGCCGGCCGGCCCGGCCAGGCAGATCCACCGCGAGCGCCGGATGGTCCAGATGAGGGATCATCCGCTCCCAGCACCAGGAACCGTGGCTTCCGCCGTGGACGAGCACGAAGGTCGGCCCGCCCGGCATCAGTGAGCTCCCGCCGCGACGCCGAGATAGTGCTCGAAGATGTCCTCGCCCACCCCGGACGGGTCGCCCTCGAAGACCACCTGCCCCTTGGTCAGGACGATCACGCTGTCGGCGGCCGCGAGCGCCCGGCTCACGTACTGCTCGACGAGCAGGAGCGAGGTGCCCGTCCGTACGATCTTGGCGAGAAACTCGAAGATCTGGTCGATGATGTTGGGGGCGAGCCCCATCGAGGCCTCATCGACCATGACGAGCCGGGGGTCGGCGATGTAGCCGCGCACGATCGCCAGCATCTGCTGCTGCCCGCCCGACAACTGGCCCGCGGGCTGACCGAGCTTCTGGCCGAGCACCGGGAAGTTGTCGACCGCTCGCTCGATCGCCGCCTTCTCATCTTGGCGCCAGGTGTGCAGGACGAGGTTCTCCCGCACGGTGAGGGAGGGATAGATCCCGCGCCCTTCCGGGATATGACACAGGCCGGCCCGGGCCCGCTGGTAGGGCCGGGCCCGGGTCACCTCCCGGCCGTTCAGCAGCACCTCCCCGCGGGTCGGCCGGAGCAGCCCCGACAGCACCCGCAGCAGCGTCGTCTTACCGGCGCCGTTCGGGCCGAGCAGTGCCAGAACATGGCCGCTGGGCACCGACAGCGACACATCCCGCAGCACCGTCGTGTCCCCGTACCCGGCCTCCAGCCCGCGGACCTCGAGCACCGGCGTGTCCGTTCCGGCCCCGGACCTCATGCCGCGCTCCGCGCCGCCCTGCATGGCCCGGTCGTCGCCGCCGCTCATTGACTCACCTCTTCCACCGCGGCGGAATCGACACCGACCGCTTCCGAGCCCAGATACGCGGCGCGCACCACGTCGCTGGCCGACACCTCCGCCGGGACACCCTCGAAGATCGGCGCCCCGAAGTCGAGCACGTAGATGTACTGGCAGATCTCCATCACCAGCGCCATGTCGTGCTCGATGAGCAGCACTCCCGTCCCTCGCTCGGCGACCACCCGCTCCAGCACCTCGCCGAAGCGTTCCGTCTCGACCCGGTTGAGGCCCGACGACGGCTCATCGAGCAGCAGCAGGTCGAACGGACCGGCCAGGCATCTGGCCAGCTCGACCAGCCGACGCTGGCCGGTGGACAGCGCACCCACGGGAAGATCGAGCAGCGAGGCGATCCCGCAGGCGTCCACCGCCGCGGTGACCTCGGCGTCGATGACCGCGCGCTCGCGCGGGCCACCGGCCAGGTGCCGCCACGGCCGGACTCCCGCCATCGACGCCTCCCGGCCGAGGACGACGTTGTCGCGCACGGTCATGGAGTCGAAGAGCTCCATGCGCTGGAAGGTGCGGCCGAGT
>JAOPYO010000417.1 GCA_025964575.1 Actinomycetes bacterium | reverse complement strand
TGCGACAGCGTTCGCGTGCTTCGATGCCGCCACTGCGACGTGGCTCGAGGGCAACGGGCAGGGCGACATTCTTGACCTGTACGACCAGGGCCTGGCTGCGGTACGCAGCTAGCGTTCTCACAAACGGCGTTTCTGCGACGACCGGGTACGGCGGAAAACGGGCCCCTGTCCGCGCGCCCGCGCGCGTTGACCGTGTTGCGAAAGTGCTGAAACCCGCCGGCGAGATGGAGACCATGCATGCCGATGGTCCCGCCCACGGTCACCAGTCGCCTGGCCGACACCGAAGGGCCCGCCTACCTGCTGGCCTGGATCCGCATCCCTGACGGCACCTGGGTGTCGGCGAGCCCGGAATTGAACCAGGTAGGCGGCTTGTCGAGCACGGATATGAACCGCGGGTGGGGACGGCGAGCGGGTTAAAGGACCGGTTACAGAGGTCGCCGCGCATTTCGGCGATCTCGAAGACCCTCCGGTCACGGCACATGGCGTCTGTGCGAGGGTGGGGCGGGGAGATGTGCGATTGGAGGTGCGGGTGATGGCTCGGCGTTCACGGCTTTCTCCGTGCGGCGATGTCGGGTCGGCCGACTGGGTGGTCGCGGGAGTCGGGCCGTTCGGGTCCGGGGTGGGTGGTCTGGTACCGCACGGCTTCGAGGCGTACGCGCGGATCCTGCACCCGGCCTACGCGGCCGACAGGAGCCCGGTGACGTGGGCGCGGGTGGCTGCGTGGTCGGGCGGGGTGGTGCATCCGCGGGTGCAGTTCCAGGCGCTGGCCGGGCCCGTGCCGCGTGCGGGCGCCGCGCGGCCGTGGGTGGAGGAGCCCGACCCGGGGTCGCTGCCTCCGGCGCTCTTGGCGGCGCTGTGCGACATTCTAGCCAGGCACACCATGTCGGCTGGTCACTGCTGGTTCTGCGTCTGGGACGGGTACGGACCGGCCCCGGAGGGTTCGACCGTCACGTTCACGGCGGACGTGGGTGATGCGTGGGAGCCCGACGTGCTTCCGCCGGAATTCCCGCCGGAAATCGCCGAAGGCCCTCGAGTGGAGTTGCCGGAACGCACATATCTCCTGCTCGAGGGCCCCCTCGACGCTGCCGGGGAACTCGCGATGTCACTCTTTCCGCAATCGCCCAACCTGTTCTGGCCCGATGATCGGGCGTGGTGTGTCGCGACGGAGACGGATCTGGACTCCACCTACCTCGGGGGGACCGCGGCGCTCATCGCCGAGATATTGGCGGATGAGCGACTGGAGGCCGTCCCGGTCGACGTGACCGATCCAGTGTGGGCGGACAGTGACGAGGTCAACCGGTGATTCGGGTCAGCAGCGGATGAAGACCTTGGGGGTCTTCTTTCCGACGGTGACGACCGCAGGGGAGTATCCGGCGGGCGCGTAAAGGGTGGCGGTCGCTTCGCCATGGTAGGTTCCGGTCTTGCAGACGAGCGCCGCGTTGCCCTTGGCGGTGCGCGCTCCGGTGCTGCCGAATGCCTTGATCTTGGTTCCGCGGTTGCTGAAGAGGCCGACCTTCCCGCGGATCATCCGGAGCGGCTGGGTGCAGGTCACACCGGTGCGGACGTTGATAGTGCCGTGCACGTGACCGGAATTGTGCGGGATGCCGCCGTGGTCGCCGATGAACCGGATCTCACAGTGGATGACCCTGCTGCCGCGGGCCTGGGAACCGGTCGAGAAGTCGACCTTGACCTTGGCCAGTACCGTGGAGCTGCCGAGCGTCGATGCTTCTGCCGTCGCCACGTTACCGACGACACCCATGACGGCCACGGCCCCCACTACGGCCAGCTTCCGCGTCAGACCTGATGCGGAGCCCCAACGCTGCTGTCCCATGTGCTGTCTCCTCTGTAATTGTTCGAACAAAGATCCCCAATGGGGGAATTGAGACTTGCAGCACGGATGTATTGCTGTCAACAAACTTTCTGCAGGATCACAAGCGACCACAATTGGCCATTTGTGCGCGAATGGCCCTGTGGCAACGAAACGGATGCGGAACCTGCGGTTGACTTCCGAAACATCGGCCTTGATGGTCACGGAACCAGTGTCACCACCCAGTGAGGTCCTGTGTGACAACGGTCTCGTGCAGTTGGCCGTGAGCTGTCGCCGTGGCAGCGGGAGGAGACGCGGCGGGCCTACGCCGGGGAAACCGTGGGAATGGCTCGGCCGCGAACTGGTGGGGGATGGTGAGTCCCCGGCTATGTGGTCTGCGAGGCGGATCGCTTGAACAAGAAGGTCGCGTTCTCCCACGTCACCCCGGCGGAGGACCGGCTCGTCAACACCCGCCACCACATCGTCATGGACGGCCCAGCTACCGCAGCCAGCTCCGCGCCTGACCCGCCCCGAACCTTCCGGACAGTGGCCCAGCTAGACCGTCATGGCGGACGTGATCACCAAGATGGATGGCCAGGACTACTCCCAGGTGCCAGTGCGAGATGCCCAGGGGCGACCACTCGGATTCGCTGACCAATCCGGGGGGACTTGCAGTTCTCCCGGACTGCAAGTCCCCCCGGTCAAAAGCAGGTCTTCCTTACCAGTCGCGTCTTCATACGGGCGCCTTCCGCCCCGTCTGGCCTGCGCAAAGAATCGGCGAGGGGGGACCGTTCTGAACTGGGCGCCCTACCGGGTGCCCAACTGGGCGGGCGATCGGGTGGGCAATCGCGCGCGGCGGCTTCTCCGGAAGTTTCGTCGTGGCGGCCGCCGCCGCGGTGGTGGTGACGAATCGTCACGGTGGTTTCGTCGTGGCCCGGGACAGCTGCTGGCCGACGACGAAACCCTCGGAGTTCAGGATCGTCGGCCTCAGCGATCGGTGCGGCCGAATCCGGGGCGGAGCAAGGCCTCGATGCCGAGTTCGAGATCGGACTTGGCCATGACCTTCTCGATGGTGTGGCCTGCGATCTCGTGGGGGGCCGGGCTTGTTCGGCGAACCGGCTCTTACGCGCGAGCGCGCGTGGGGGCCTCCAGAAACGGTAAGCCGGGCGGGCCCGCATGGACCGGGGTCTGGCCGGCCCTCTGTTCTCTCTATTCCATGAGCACATATTGACCTGCCGAGACACCCGATAGTCGCAGGTCAAGCGTGAAACATCATGCGATTACCGGGCCAGAGCTGCGAAAAGGATTGGCCGTCAATGTCTCCGACCGTGAGGCGAAGGGTCTTCCCTATCGGGGTGCCGGTAAAACTGCTGTCACCAGGTACACGCGATGGTGTTGGTGCAGGTCAGAAGGCCCGGTTGGAGGTCTCGCGGGATCTTTCTCTGTTTCCGGGACGTGCCTGATCGTGCGCGGCCAGTATTGATCCGGGTTTCGTGCGGTTTGCGGCGGCTGGAGGCTTGTCCGTTCCGCGTGAAGGTGGCGGGCGCGGGGCCGGGGACCTGTGGGGTGTCAGGTTGGTCCGGTCGCGGAGACGGGGTTCTGTTCGGATTTAGTTGGGATTTCCGGTGGATCTTGACCCACGAGACCACTGTGTGCTTGCCGCCCGGGGAGCCGGATTCCGCTGACCGCGACCGCCGCAGTAGCGGATCTGATCCCTCGGGGGGTTCAAGTCGCTGTGAGTGGTCGGCTGCGCGAGACTGGGCCGATGCAGCCGGAGGAGGTTCACGGTATCGCTGCGGCGCTTGGCAGCGCGGTGGTGGGGACATCAACGTTGGCGGGTGGGTTTTCTCACGAGACGTGCCTGCTCACGCTGACCGATGGCCGGGCTGTTGCACGGCTCGGCGGAGCAGATCCCGCTGTCGAAGCCGCGGTCATGGCGGCGGCCAGCCGGTGCGTTCCCGTCCCACGGGTGCTGCTGGTCATGCCAGCCGCGGTGGAAGGCGAGGGTGCTCGGCCGGCCATGGTTTTGGAGTATGTGGCGGGGACGCCGCTTAGCCAGGTGCTTTCCGGCGACGGGTTCAGCGGGACGTCCCTGGGTGATCTCGGCGCTGAGGTGGGGCGTGTTGTCGCGGAAATCGGCGCGGTGACGTTCGGGCGCAGGGGTTTCTTCGCCGACGAGCACTTGTCCGTCCGCGCGGAACGCCCGTGGTCACAGCAACTGTGCGAGGTCGCCGAGGCCTGCATGGCCGCCACTCCCGAGGCCCGTTTGGACCGAGCCACGCGACGGGCATGGGTGGACCTGTGCGCGGCCCACGCACCGGCACTGACCCGTATCGATGATCACACTCGGCTGGTTCATGCCGACATCAATCCCAAGAACATCCTGGTCACGCGCATGCACAGCGGCTGGCGGGTCGATGCCGTCCTGGACTGGGAGTTCAGCTATTCCGGATGCCCTTATGGCGACGCGGCCAACATGGTCCGGTTCGGCGCCGACTATCCCGCTCGGTTCCTCGACGGCTTTTGCCGCGCTTTCGCCGAGCACCAGCCCGCTGACCTGGCGCTCGCCGAGGACTGGGGCAATCTGGGGCGCGTCCTGGACATGTTCGCGCTCAGCGACCTGGTCACCCGTCCTGCCGGGCATCCCATAGCGGAGCAAGCGGCGGAGCAGATCCGGCGCTGGGTCATGGAAGGCATACCCCGCTGCAGTTGAACCACCGCCCGCCGACCCGGAACTGGACGCTGGTCGGGGATGAGCTCGCGGAGTTGTCCGGGCGGCGGGGGCGACGAAACTCGGGTTCGCCCTGCTCCTGCGGTTCTACGCCGTGCACGGCCGGTTTCCCGCCGGCCGCAGCGAGGTCCCGGACCAGGTCGTCGCCTACGTTGCGCGGCTGGTGGACGTGCCTGCGTCTGACCTGGGGCTGCATGAGTGGGACGGCCGGACGATCAAGGCCCACCGGGCCGACATCCGCAAGTTCTTCGGGTTCCGCGAATGTTCGGTCCCGGACGCGGAGAAGGCGGCGGCGTGGCTGGCCACCAACGTGTGCGAGAAGGAGCGCCAGGTCGACCGGGTGCGCCAGGCCCTGCTGGCGCATCTGAAGGAAGAGGACATCGAGCCGCCGACCCGGGAGTTTCGTCACACGAACCCGGAGCGGACCCGCTTCGCGCGGGCGTTCGTCACACGTCGGGTGGCGAGCAGATCGATCTGCCGGCGAACGGCCGATTGGACTTCCAGGGGATTAAGGAACATCCGTGTCAGATAGTGCGCTCACATGCGTCGGTCCGGTGGGCGGCTGGCGGAACGACGGCGGACGGGCCGGGTTGAAGTCGTCCTGCAGATAACGCCCTGGTTTTGGGACGGGATCACCTGACGAGGCGTGCGGGAACTCAGGGGTCGTTCCTTCACTGGCCGGACTGGATTCTGGCCCGGAAAGCGGCGTTCTTGACTCGATTCTGGCAAGGGGTGGAGCAGAATCTGCGGGTGCCGTTTTGTGAGGTGTCGACGTAGACGCGGTCACAGCGGGGGGCTGTACAGATGCCCAGGCGGTGGCGGGAGTCGCTGCCGAGCACGATGGCAAGCGCGGTCGCACAGGCACCGGCCCATAGGGCGGCCAGGCCCCCGGTGGTTCCGTGATAGTGCAGGTGCCAGAGTTGTTCGTCGTGGCGGTTCAAGCGTGGTTGGGCCCTGGTGCCATCGAGAAGACGGTTCACCAGTTCGGCGGCCGTGTCCAGGTCTCCATCATCGACAGAGGCGAAGATCGAGCGTAGCGTCGCGGCGAGCGCGACCAGATCATCGGCCTCGCGTGCGGTGACGGTCGGAATGTCTGTGCTGACGGTTCGCAGTACCTCGGTGGCTGCGTCTCGTCGCTGCTCGCCCTGCGGAGCCGGATAGGGCCGACCGCGCATATAGCCGTCGGTGAGCGTGTTCGCCAGCATCGCCGCGAGCCTCACCGGTGCATCGTAGTGACTGCTGAAGTTCACTTGACCAGTCACACTCCAGGATCTACCGTGACTGATCAGATTATACACGGCAGTCATCGAGGGCTCATGCGCGGACTGGGATCACCGTTCTGGCGGCTGTTCATCTCCAGCGCAACGTCCGACCTCGCCGATGGGGCCGACCGCATCGCGTTGCCGCTTCTGGCCGCGACACTGACCCGTGATCCGCTGTTGATCTCCGCCCTGACTGCGTTCGCTTTCCTGCCCTGGCTGTTGTTCGCGCTGGTCAGCGGCGCATTGGTTGATCGTATCGACCGGCGCCGAGCGATGGTCGCGGCCAACTTGGTCCGCGCGATGGTGATCGGCGGGCTGGCTGCCGCCGTGTTGCTGGGCGTCGCAAACATGGCCTTGGTGTATGCCGTAGCGTTCGCCATCGGCGTTGCCGAGACGATTTACGACAGCGCTGCTCGGGCCGCTCTTCCTCAGCTGGTCAGGCTCGACCAACTGGAGGCGGGCAATAGCCTGATCGCCACTGGACAGGTCCTCGGGCAGACCTTCCTGGGCGCGCCGATCGGATCATTTCTGTTCGCGGCCGTCGCCGCCGCGCCGTTGTTCACCAACGCCGTCGGGTTCGCGGTGGCGGCGGCTCTCGTTCTCACGATCCGGCAGAACCTGCGCCCGGTACGCACACAGAGAACATCAATACGTACCGACATCCGTGAGGGCCTGCGCTGGATCTGGAAGCACCGTTTCCTCCGCGGTCTCACTCTCCTCACCGCGGGCACCGGCATCGGCCTCTACATGACCATCGCGGTGCAGGTGCTCTACGTCCTGCAGACCCTCCACCTGTCCAAGGCGGCATACGGGCTGATCATGGGCGCCGCCGGCGGCGGCGCGGTACTCGGAGGTCTCATAGCACCGCTGATCAGCGCCCGCCTCGGGCGGCCGACCAGCCTGATCGGCGCCGTCGCGCTCAACGCCATCACGACGATGGCGCTGGGACTCACCAGCGAGCCGCTGCTCGCCAGCGTGCTGTTCGCGCTGGCCGCACTGGCCGGGACCGTATGGGATGTGCTGTCACTGTCGCTACGGCAGGCACTCATCCCAACGGAACTGTTCGGCCGCGCCCAGGGTAGCTACCGCACCTTGGTGTGGGGGACCTTCCCACTCGGGGCGCTCGCCGGAGGCGCACTCGCGGCAGCCACCAGCGTGCCGACGGTCTTCCTGATCGCTGGCTTGGCCAACCTGCTCATCGCCGCCGGAATCTGGCTGTTGGTACGAACCCACAGCGAAGAGGTCGCCGCCACGAGACTCCAGCAGCAGCCGACGGCCGCTCACCTCCACGACGGCGAACACCTCACCGTCGTGGACGACCCGGCAGGTACGACCCTGGCGGGCGGCGGCGGCCGACCAGGTCCTCGCCTGCGGCCAGAGGCTGACGGATTGACATCCTCCCCCGTCTGAAGGCGGGGGATTCCAACCCATTGAGCCCCTGTTAGGAGGTGATGAGTTGAGGTTCACGGTTCGCGGGCCCACCCAACGGCAAGCCTCCCCGCGCAGTCACGGCATGCCCTGCCGCGATGTTCTTTGCCGCGTTCACATCAGCGTTGTCGGTGTG
>JAOPYO010000010.1 GCA_025964575.1 Actinomycetes bacterium | reverse complement strand
GAGATCGACAATGCTGACGTGTTCGAATGCGACTTTTCCACCAGCACTGACGTCGAGCGGGTGGCCGGCCGGATCGTGCTGCTCGACGTGTACTCGCCGTACTTCGCGCTGTGGATGGTGTGCGTCTGCGGTATCCCGTCGATCACGCTGACCGGCACGGTCGAGGACTGGCAGAAGATCCGCGGGCGGGTGGAGACGATCGCCGCGTTCGGCTTGGAAACCTGGTGCCGGTCGCTCGCCCCGATCGCCGATCAGTTCGTGCGAGCCGCGGCGGGTGATGTGGACACCGCGTTCTGGCGGCGCATCTACAGTCCGGTCGACGCCTATGGCGGCGAGGTGATAACCGGCTGGGCCGCGCGGCTCTATCCGTACCTGACCGGTGGCGGCGTGGTCAACGAGCCGAATCCGCTGTTGGAGTTGCCGATCGATGAACCGCGCGAGGTGACCGTCGACGATGTCATGGGCTATCGCGGTCCAGGCATCCGCAGCGACAGGGTGCCGGCCACCTTGTCGCGGGTGACCGTCAACGTCAACGACCGAGCCGGCGCCGACAACCGGGCCGTGGCCCTGCACGCCGGCCTGGTCAGCGTCGCCCAGGACGACGATGGCGCGCTACGGCCGGTCGCCGGCTGGTACCTGGCGCCGGCGGCGGTCGAGATCGACGATGTGATCGACCGGATTGTGCGCGACCATGATGCCGGCCCGCCGCAGCCCCATCGCTTGTTCAACGCGTGCGCTGATCTCCTGGCGGTCTACCGCCGTATCGGCTCCGCAACGCTGTTCGACGGTGCGTGGCGGTTGCGGCCGGCCGCCGACCATCGCCGGGTATGGCGTGGCGAAGACCAGTGTTCGATCGAAACGGTCATCGACCTCGCCGACGGCAGGAGCATCAGCGCGGCCATCGACTATGCCACGCAGACCTTCCACTGGGTCGTCTGCCGCATCGAGAAGGTCGTCGCCGAACCTCCAGATACGCCGAACCATGGATTTCGGTTGGTCGACGAGCCCGCCGATGTCCCGGTGTACGGCACCTCGCTCGCACTGCTGCTCGATGCCGCCCTGGACTCCGGCGGCGACATCTCCCACCTGGAAACCGGCCGGCTCGACCAGCTTGACGGACCCGCCGCCTGATCCACCTCGCTCCATCCGCAATTGAGCAGCGCCGCGCGATCTGCGGCAGAAGAGGACGTTGGCTGTGACCCCTCGGCGGTGCTGAGAACGAGGTGGTGGTGAGGGTCGGGGCAGCTTACGTCGTTTTGTTCGATGCGGCTGGCTCATCGCAGTGCCTGCATGAGCCACAGGATCGCTGTTGGACCCTGGCTCAGAGTTGGCTGGCGATGGCCGCCACGGCCTCTCCTTCGTAGTCGTGGAGAAGGACGCGCAGTCCTTCACATGCCCTGGCATGTTGTTCGCCATCGAGCCCGATGCGGATCCTAGAGCTGGCCCAGGCGATGTCATCGCTGAGGTTGCGGGCTAGTACCTGCAATCCAGGAACGCCATCGACCGGCCTACGCAGATGGGACTGCATAGCCGGCCAGCGCGCGATGATCTCGGCGAGGACCACCAGGTGCAAGGCCTGTTCGACGGATAGCTGATCAGCCCCGCGCTCTTTGTGCCCGAGTACCCGGAGATAGAACTGCCAGATCGTGAGCAGTCGTTTGGCCTCGCGGATCGAGATGTTGGTCCGGGCGCACAGGCGTTCCTGAATGCGGGCACGGATCAAGGGATGTGTTTCGAGAGCACGGGCCCTCGCCTCGGCCTCCGACTGAGGCTGGATGCGCCTCGTGACATCTGGAACGGGAGCGGCAGGTTGAGCGGCAGCCTGTGTCGGTGGCCTCTCCTCTACGGAACCTTCCGGCCTGGCCTCGGTGTCCTGGCCCGCTGACGGGTGGATGACGGCTCCCAGCAGACCGGACAGGGCATTCACGAGGTTGTCGTCGGTAATCTGCGGGAGGGCCACGGGAAGTTGGATCAGTTTCCGCAAGAACGTCCAGCCCCACGAGGGATCCTCGTCGGCTTGCAGTGCTTTCGAGGTTCCCAGGTCCTTATATGCACGATCGAGATGCGCGGCCACGACGGCTGGGTCGAGCCCGATGACGAAACGGCATATGGGGAGGGATGTCCCCGGCTCCTCTGAAACCATGGAGCCGTAGAGCGCGCCGGACAGGAACAGATTGATGGCCTCGAAAACGTCCGCGGTCGCGTCCGGGGAGCACCGGTCAAGATCGTCAATGAAGACGACGAGTTCGTGCCCACTGTCCTTAAGGCTGGAGAGAAGGTCGCGGATGTCATGCTGGACAAGGTAGAGGTAGCCGGACCGGGCGTTGTAGTAGGGATCGCGCAGACCCACATCGGCGCCTCCGACCGTCCCGGATGCCAACGCGCCACTCAGGACCGGGCCATCGAGGATCTCGCCCGGCAGGAATGATCTGGCTCGGCCCAAAAGGTAACGGCCGGCTGTATGGACACTGCCGAGACCGAGGAGCGCCAAAGGGAGCAGCAACGCCAAGACCGGTGCGGACAACCGAAGACCCAAGAAGTTGTAGCGCTCACTTCCCTTGATGAGTTGCGCCACCACCGGGATGAGGAGGGCGAATACCGCTAGGCGCAGCAACGGTGAGGATACGCTCCGCCAGAGCGTCCGCCGGAGGTGACGGCGGTCTAGACGCAGGCGGTTGCGACCAAGCCAGTACCGCTCCCGCGTTCGGGCGTCCGCACCTAGCGTCGGTTGCGCGGCCTCCACGATCGACCGAGTCAGCCCCGCCCAGATCTGCTCACTCGCCTGATGTGCCCAGGGATTGAAATAGGCGGTCACCACGGTCGGCTGCGGTACAGAGGAGGCCGCCCCCAGGAGGACGGGGGCTGCAGCGGCCCCTGCGACCTGCGCCTCGGCGGGTACCGAAAGAACGTCTACAGCTCCTGGAGACCGGGCGCGCAGTACGCGGTCTGCTGCGGCGACAGACAGGCCTTCGGGCTGGCGCCGGGGCCACGGGCGCTTCTTCTTCGGGACCTGCACGGTGGGCAACTGCTGTCGGCGCCCCAGCTCCTTCTCGATGAGTCGCATCATCGTTGTCTTACCCGAACCCCAGGGACCTTCCAGAGCGACGACCGTGGGGCCACCAGCGTCTTGGCGTGCCTCGGAAGGCTCACCGATCTCCCTCAGCGGCGCGAGGAGATCTGCCACTGCGTTCACCAGCGCCTCCCTTCCGAGCAGGTCGGATTCGGCAAAGCGATCACCAAACCCGCGCGTCCGCAGAGAGTGGCCCTCTTCCGTCTCGCCCACAGCTCGGCCTTGTGACACGGGCCGCCGCCGATCGGACGATGTCCCGGTCTGGGGCGCAGGTCCGCCCAGACCAGCGCGGAAATCACGCTCGTGTTGGGCCTCGTAGGCTCTGATGGCCTCGATGAGGCCGACAGTTCCCGGAGTCGCCCTAAGCAGGGCGCTCAGCGCAGCAATCTGAATACCGAGGGCGGCGTCGAAATCGGGGGCATTAAGGTCGGGAGGCGACACCGTACGGGCGATAACGTCCCAGTCCTGCCCCTGAAGACCCGGGAACTGACGCAGAAGCTCCGCGTAGTCTGACACGGCCTGCTGGAATGCCTCGAAACGTCCGCCCTCCGTGTCCTCCAACGGTGCCAGTCGGCTGACGGTAGCGGTATTGAAGATCTCCCTGGCTGCTGATGTCGCATCCGTCCTGAGCTTGTCCCACCACCCCTTCGTGGAGCGCGCGAGGATCAGGATGCGCACGGGGGCCGCAGGTGGCCTAAGGGACGCCCGGTCGACTAGCTGGCGGATCTGTTCCGCATGGAGCTCGCCGTAGTCGATCACGATGAGGATCGGTTCCTGGACCTGGATGATCGCATCCAGCCAGTCCGGCTCCACATCCGCTTTAAGGGTCCCAGCGGCCCATCCTCGCTTCACCATGCCCGCCGCGAGTTCCATGGCGAGACGCGTCTTACCGAAGCCTCCAGGGGCTGCGATCACATGGGCGCCGACTCCATCCCCCTCACACCACGCCGTAAGGTCGGCGAGTTCTTCATGCCGCCCGCGGAAGCGCACGGCCTCGACTCGAGCGGCTATTAGCATCGCGGGGGAGGTGACGCGGCGCTGCGGAAGAGGCGGCTGAAGGACTTCGGCCAACTCGACGGACTCAACCAGAAAAGGTAGCCCGCTCCGAGCCGATATCAGGGCGACGAATTCGGCGGAAAGAGCGAGTTGGCTGATGCGAGACGCCTGCAGTCGTACATGATTCTGGCTGGTGAGGACGCCGATCAGTAGATCGCCAGCGAACACCGGCGCACCCGACATACCCGCTAGTGGGGACCTCTCGGAGTCGGAGAGGACCGGGGTCTGACTGTGGATGACCCATTGCGATCTTCCGGAGCCTGAGATGGGGTTAACCTGCCCCGTCAGTTGTTCGACGTCCCTTCGCCGGTCGGGACCCTGAGTGAATGCGAGAAAGCCCGTTACGGTGCAGTCCACAGGACCGGACCCCATCAAGGTCCCCCACCGAGTCGGCTCGGCGGGAGCCGGCCGCTTCCAGCCGGGATCGGTGATCTCTAACAATGCGGCATCGCCCGACTCCTCACCGCGCCACAGGACCCGGCAATCCCACCACTGATCCTCATCGAGAAAGCGGACCACGCAGATGCCATCGGGCGGGCCGCCAACCAAGTGACCCGCGGTGAGAACTAGGCGATCTGCGATCAGATAGCCCGTGCCCGTGCCCTGTCCTCCCTGGTCTGAGACCTCCGCGATACCGCTCAACTGAAAGCCCATTAACCGCCCTATCGTCGTCAAATCATTCTCACCGAGGCACGATGTTGATCCCGCCCGTCCAGAGATACCAGAGTCCTGGACGGCCGATGTCGCGTTTGTCGACTTGATGAAAGCCCGGCGGAATAGCCAGGCTCATCAGCGGTAGGGCTGTTCCTGGGTGATGACAGTGCGAAGCCTCGCTCTGGCAGCAGGTGCCCGCTGAGCTGGCGCCAACCCTCAGGCGATCAATCCGCATCTCAGTGACAGGCAGTCCATCGAACCGTGCGCACAGCAGAGGTCGATATGGATGTGGTCATGGCTGGGCAGGACTCACGCGTGGGCGAAAACCCGACCCGACCGACGCTGTCCCCGGCGGTAGACCTCTCGGCGACGCTTTCCTCGGACGCCAGGTCCAATGACCACGGACTACCGGGGTCCGGGCACCGGGCGGCACCGTCTATCTAAATACTCGATCAAAAACGCTCGCTCATCGGCAGAAGAGGGCGTTCAGGTGGCGCTGGCGGTGACCTTGGCCGGTCGGGGTGTACGTGGACCGACGTCGATATGTGGGTCCAGCCGTCGGCCGTTCCCCGGGCAACGCCGCCGTCATGTTCGCTCGATGTTCGCTCGTACGCCGTGGATCATCGCGGCACCGTTCGGCAGTGATCGGCACGGAAACCCGGCGAAACCCGCGCAGCGTGATACGAAACAACACCGCTGATCAGCGCCTGGCACCGATCGGTGCGGCCGAGACGGGACTCATAATCCATCGGTCGCGGGTTCGAGTCCCGCCCGCCCAACCTAGGTTGACCTGTGAGTTTCCAGTTTTTATCCGATATGCCGGTGTCGCTTTTCGGGTGGTTTGTGTTCCGTGTTCGCTCCATGTTCGCTCGCGGGCCGGACCGGGGTTGATCACGCCCCCGTGGGTGGTCCGGGCCGCCGTGTTCATCGGGTGTGGCCCCTGTGGTAGCCCGCGACGGCTCGTTGACCGGCCGCACGGCCGGTAGGGGGTGCCGTGCGAACGGGCGGGGCGGGTGATCGGCAGCCCCGTGCTCGGCGATTCGGGGCCGCCCCAGGGGCTGTGACGGCTCGTTACGTCGGGCGGAACCGGGTGTCGGTCCTGCCCCGGCGGGGCCTCCAGGGCCTCTAGGGAGCTTGGTCGCGGAGAACGTCCGACTTGAGCGCTATCGTGCGTCTTCATGAACACATTCCACGCCTGCCCTGATGAGATGACTCAGGTGTGAGCCGCTACCGGGGACCCGCCACCTTGATCAGCGGCGACGGAGCCGAGGTCGAGGTTCACGTCGTCCTGCGCTCCAAGCAGCGGGAGTGGTCCGGGTCCGAGACCATCGGCGACTTCGATGCCACCGACCTTCAT
>JAOPYO010000453.1 GCA_025964575.1 Actinomycetes bacterium | reverse complement strand
CTGGGGTTCAATTCTTGTATGGCCTATCGGAGGACAGAACGGGTCGAGGCCCGGCTGAGTGCCTCGCGTGAGCGGATCCTGTCCGCCGCGCTGGAAATCGTGGCCGAGCACGGTTATGCCGGCTGTTCGGTCGCGGCCGTCGCCGACCGCGCCGGAGTCGCCACCGGCAGCGTCTACCGGCACTTTCCGGCCAAGGCCGAGCTGGTGGCCGAAGTGTTCCGCACGGCGTCCCAGCGTGAGGTCGACGCGGTCGCCCGGGCCGGTGAACTCGAGGCGACCGTGCACGAACGGATCGCCTCCGTGATCGAGACGTTCGCCGGCCGTGCGCTGCGCTCCCCCCGGATGGCGTACGCGCTGCTCGCCGAGCCGGTCGATCCGGCCGTGGACGCTGAACGCCTCGTCTTCCGGCGGGAGTACGCCCGGGTCTTCGCCGCCTTCATCCGTACGGGGGTCGAGTCCGGCGAGCTGCCCGAGCAGGATCCCGAGCTGAGCGGCACCGCTCTGGTCGGGGCCATCGGTGAGGCCCTGGTACGCCCGCTCGCCATCGGCAAGGCCACCCCGCAGACGATTCCCGATCTGATCCGCTTCGCCCAGCGCGCCCTTGGAGCCACTCCATGACCACGCACGACGTCTTCAACCAGGTCCCCCCGCTGGTGGACTACGACGCCGCCGACGACCCGGCGCTCCTGGACGGGCTGGCCCGAGAGGGCGCCGGCTGGGCCTCCGCCGAAGTACACGCGCTCGGCCGGCTGTCCGGCACCGAGCAGGCCCAGGAGTGGGGCCGGCTGGCCAACGAGCACTCACCGGTCCTACGCACCCATGACCGCTTCGGCCACCGTGTCGACGAGGTCGAGTTCCACCCGGCCTGGCATGAACTGATGCGCGTCGCCGTCGGGCATGGCCTGCACGGTGCCCCCTGGGCGGACGCCCGGGAAGGCGCCCATGTGGCCAGGGCCGCCAAGTTCTACTCCTGGCGGGTGGACGCCGGTCATGGCTGCCCGATCTCCATGACGTACGCCGCCATACCGGCACTGCGGCAGAGTCCTGAGCTGGCGGCGACCTACGAGCCGCTGCTGAGCACCGAGTCCTACGACTTCGGGCTGCGCGCGCCGCTCACCAAGACCGGTCTGCTGGCGGGCATGTCGATGACCGAGAAGCAGGGCGGCTCGGACGTCCGCGCCAACACGACAACGGCCACCGAACAACCGGACGGCACTTACCGGCTCGTCGGGCACAAATGGTTCACCTCCGCGCCGATGTGCGATGTCTTCCTCACCCTGGCGCAGACCGCCGAAGGCCTGACCTGCTTCCTGGTGCCCCGGGTCCTGCCCGATGGTTCCTTGAACCCGATGCGGCTGATGCGGCTCAAGGACAAGCTCGGCAACAGGTCCAACGCCTCGTCCGAGGTGGAGTACGAGAACGCGGTGGCCTGGCGGGTCGGCGGGGAGGGCCGGGGGGTCCGCACGATCCTCGAAATGGTCAACATGACCCGGCTGGACTGCCTGATCGGCGCGGCCTCCGGGATGCGGCAGGGGCTCACCGTGGCGGCGCACCACGCGACGCATCGCCAGGCGTTCGGGAAGTATCTGGTGGATCAGCCGCTGATGCGCAACGTGCTCGCCGACCTGGCGATCGAGTCCGAGGCGGCGACCACCCTGATGCTGCGAGTGGCGGGCGCGACCGACCGCTCGGTGCGCGGCGATGCCGCGGAGACGGCCTTCAAGCGGCTGGCCCTCGCGGTCGGCAAGTACTGGACGTGCAAGCGCTGGCCGTCCCACTCCGCGGAGGCGCTGGAATGCCTGGGCGGCAACGGGTACGTGGAGGAGTCGGGCATGCCCCGGCTGTTCCGAGAGTCCCCGCTCAACTCGATCTGGGAGGGCTCCGGCAACGTCGCCGCGCTGGACGTACTGCGCGCGATGGCGAAGGAGCCGCAGTCCGTCGAGGCGTTCTTCGCCGACCTGGACGCCGCCGCGGGTGCCGACACCCGTTTGGACGAGGCCGTACGGGTCCTGCGGGCCGAGCTGGGCGACCTGGAGACCGTCGAGCTCCGGGCCCGCCTGATCGTCGAGCGGATGGCGCTCGCACTGCAGGGCTCGCTGCTCGTACGGCACGGCCATCCGGCGGTCGCGGACGCCTTCTGCGCGTCGCGGCTCGGCGGGGAATGGGGGCACGCGTTCGGCACGTTGCCACCCGGTGTGGACTTCGGCGCCATCATCGGACGCGCCACCCCGAAGATCGGATGAGAGTGTTCACGACCCACATCACAGTCCGCGGGTACGAACTCGACACCCAGGGACACCTCAACAACGAGTCATCTCGGTAGCGGTGTTCTGGCATTGAGGCTCAACGTCCCGGTGAGGCCTACGGGGATTCCGGGTAATGGACGGGGCATCCTGGCTGGAGGGAGCCCCATGGCAGTCCCGCTCTTCGCCGACCTGCGCGACCAGGCCGGTGGCCTGAACCGTGATCAGCGCAACGCGTTCCTGGCCGCCCTGCTCGGCTGGTCGATGGACGCGTTCGACTACTTCCTGCTGGTCTTCGTCATCACCGAGATCGCCGAGGACTTCGGCACCTCGGTCGAGAAGGTCACCGTCGCCACGCTGCTCACTCTGGCCGCCCGGCCGCTCGGTGCCCTGCTGTTCGGGCTCTGGGCGGACAAGGTCGGCCGGCGCATCCCCTTGATGGTCGACGTGATGTTCTATTCGGCCGTCGAGGTGGCGACGGGATTCGCGACGTCCCTCACCATGCTGCTGGTGCTGCGCTTCCTGTACGGGATCGGAATGGGCGGCGAGTGGGGTCTCGGCGCATCCCTGGCGATGGAGAAGATCCCCGCTTCCAAACGTGGGTTCTACTCCGGTCTCCTCCAGCAGGGATATGCCCTCGGCTACCTGATCGCCGCGCTCGCCTACTTAGTGATCACGCCCTTCTTCGGCTGGCGCGGGCTGTTCGTGTTCGGCGCGGCCCCCGCGCTGATAGCGCTGTACGTCCGCTATCGCGTCAGCGAGTCCGAGGTCTGGGAACGGACGAACTCGCGCCTGAAGGCGACCCGTACTCCGCTGCGTTCGGTGTTCCTCGACCCGAAGGTGCTGCGCCGCTTCTTCTACCTGGTGCTGCTGATGACGGCGTTCAACTTCATGAGCCACTCCACCCAGGACCTGTATCCGACGTTCCTGAAGAAGGGCCTCGGCCACAGCCCGCACTACGCGGTGGCCATCGCGGTCATCTACAACATCGGCGCGATCATCGGAGGCGTGCTGGTCGGCGCGCTCTCCCAGAGCTACGGCCGTCGCCGGGCCATCGTGACCTCTGCTCTGCTGGCGTTGCTCGTGGTGCCGCTGTTCGCCTACTCTCGGACGACCGCGATGCTGGCGCTCGGCGCCTTCCTCATGCAGTTCCTCGTCCAGGGCGCGTGGGGAGTGATCCCCGCGCACCTCACCGAGATGTCGCCGGACGCGATCCGTGGGTTCTATCCCGGCGTGACCTACCAGCTCGGCAACCTCTTCGCGGCGATCAACCTCCCGCTCCAGGAGCACATCGCGAACGCGCACGGGTATCCGTACGCCTTCACGGTGGTGATCGTGCCCGTGCTGCTGGCTGTGGCGGCGCTGACCGCGCTCGGCCGTGAGGCCCGGGGCATCGAGTTCGGCCGGCAGCCCGTCACGGCCGGCTAGAGCATGTGACCCAGCGGCGACACCCTGACGTCAGATGGCTCGGGCGGGTGGCGCCCGTGTCCGGGATCAGTCGCCGACCTCGGCGACAATTCCGTCGGTGATCCTCATGAGTTCGTCCAGCGAGGTGGGGAACATCGTGTGCTCGTCCCCCCCGCCGGCCCACACCACCTCGTGCTTACCGAGCCAGGCGTCCACCACGGTGCGGATCATGCTCGGATGGCCGACCGGAGCGACCCCGCCCACCAGTTGCCCGGTCGCCGACCTGACGAATTCCGGATCGGCGCGCTTCATCCTGCGGATCCCCAGCAAGGCCGCCACCCGCTTGGTGTCCACCCGATGCGCCCCACTGGTCAGGACCAGCAGGGGCTCGCCGTCCGCAGCGAAGATCAGGCTGTTCGCGATCGCGCCGACGTCGCACCCGAGCTGAGCCGCCGCGGCGGCCGCCGTCGGCGCGGGCTCCGGTAGCTCCTGCACCTGGCCGGGCACTCCCAGCACCCGTAGAACCTCGGCGACGTGCGTGGCTGTGGCATCCATACAGGCACGTTAACCAACACCACGGGCCTTGGCATCCCATTTCAGGCCGGCCGATAGCGTCCTACCATGGCTGACAGCACGCTTGTCCCTGATGACTTCACTCCACCAGGCGGTCACGATCTGGCTGTCGGAGGACTGGCCGTTCTCCCACATCAACTACGCCTCGCGCGACGCACGGAGTACATGACCCTCCGCGTCCGATTTCCGGCCAGGGCGGCGGGCGGGTCAGGTCAGTGGTTCAGGGCCTCGGCCAGGCCCTGCGGGTTCCAGTAGTCGCGGAACAGCAGGATCTCGCCGTCGCGGATCCGGAACACCTGCACGGACGTGCCCTGGAAGGGGACGCCTGTCGTGGTCACCACTGCCTTGGTCTCAAGCTCGACGATGAGTACCTCGGGATCGGTGGTCTCGTAAACCTGCGTGGCCCACATGTCCTCGATCTGCATCAGCGAGGTTCCCGCTCCGGCCGAGAAGCTGCGGATCGCCTCGCGGCCCTCGAGCCGCTTGGGCATGCCCGGCGGCGCGAACGGCAGCTCGATCACCCCGCCGGCGGCGAACAGGTCGGCGAAGCCGTTCAGGTCGTGCTCCAGGATCAGGCTCCGTCTGCGCGCGATGACGTCTCGTGGGGTTGGCAGGCTCATGTGGGTTCCATTCGTGAACGCATGTTGATTGAACGAATGTAGAACGAAATGAGAGGCGGGTCAACACCCGTAGAATCAACCCGTGAGTGAGCCCAGACCACGCCTGTCACGAGCAGAGCAACGCCGCAACACCGAGGCGCGGATCCTCGCCGCGGCGGGCCGCCTGTTCGCCGAGTCGGGATACGACCAGACCACCATCCGGGCCGTCGCCACCGCCGCGGAAGTCGACGGCGGCCTGGTCATGCACTACTTCGGTTCCAAGGAAGAGCTCTTCCAGCGGGCCACCCACGCCGAACCCGCCCAACCCGTCGGCGGCACCCCGGAAGAGGTCACCGAGCAGGTGCTCGCCCAGCTCGCCGACTCGCTGGTCAACGAACCGATCGCGTCACTGGCCGTCCTCCGCTCAATGCTCACCCATGCCGGGGCCTCCGAGGCCGCCGCCGAAGGAGCCGCCCGCTATCGGGCGCAGCTCAGCGGCGCCATCCCCACCGACGACGCCGACGTGCGGGCAGCCCTGATCAGCGCCACCCTCATAGGCGTGATCGTCAGTCGGCATCTCCTCAAGTTCGACGACCTCCGTGACGCACCTCCGGAACAGATCATCGATCTCCTGCGCCCCTGCCTGCGCTCTCTCACCCACGCAGACGACTGATCGAATCGGATCAGGGCCTGCCTCCGTCGGCTCAGGGTTTGAACGCGACGCCTCCGTACATGTGAACGTGAGCATCGTCGGCCGCCAGCGCCGCGTCGTCGGGATGCCAGTGGTTGACGAGCACCACTCCGGGGTCGACCAGGTCCAGACCCTCGAAGAAGAGTTCCACCTCGGCCTTGCTCCGCGCCTTCGTGGGGATGCCACGAGCGTTGTAGGCGGCCACTCCTCCGTTCACCTCTTCGGGCGCGCTCTCGGCTGTGACCGTGGACAGCGCCAGGACACTGCCCGGCGGCAGCTGCCGCACGAGCCGGTCCACGATGTCGTGTGCCGCCTGCTCGTCGGTGATGAACTGCAGGACCGCGATCAGGCTCAGTGCGATCGGTTGATCCAAATCCAGGGTGTCACCCATCTGCGGGGACCGGAGGATGGTCTCGGGGTCGCTCAGGTCGGCGTCGATGTAGGTGGTCTTGCCTTCGGGGGCACTGGTGAGCAGCGCACGAGCGTGCACCAGCACGATCGGGTCGTTGTCGACGTAGACGACCCGCGACTGGGGAGCGGCCTCCTGGGCGACCTCGTGAAGGTTGGGTGAGGTGGGCAGGCCGGTGCCGATGTCCAGGAACTGGCGGATGCCCCGCTCCACAGCGAGATAGCGGGCCACCCGGCGCATGAAATTCCTATTGGCCTGCATGGATTTGGGGAGGTTGCGCCAGTCCTTGATAATCTCCTCGGCCGCCGCACGATCGGCTGCGAAGTTGTCCTTACCGCCCAGCAGGTAGTCATAGATCCGCGCCGAGTGGGGAACATCCGTCTTCAGATCAAGTGAATTTACCTCACCAATATCCTTTGAGTCCTGTTTCATCCAGTCTGCACCGTCTGACATATCGATCCCTCCGAGCACGGACATGATGATCTTTGTTGATATTAACGGTAAAACTTGCTTTAAGCCCTTCCAGCCAATAGGTCGGAAGTTGGATGGGCTCTCACCATGTCCGGTGCCGCTCAGCGAGCCTGGGCGGGAGGCGGGCGGGATGCTCGACGGGCCCTAGCGTTCCGGCTGACCGGACCGGTGTTCCGGCACCGGCTGCGCGTCCCGGACCGCCTGCAGCGGCTGCTATCCGTCGCCGCGGCCGTACTGCTGATCGCCCTGGTGGCCACCGCCTCGCTCACCCGTCCACCTCATGGCGAGGCCCGGGCCATTCCCTCCAGGCTGAGACCGGGCCCGGCGCCACGCCGCCGGGCCCGGGAACCAGCAGGTCAGGCGGCCGGG
>JAOPYO010000447.1 GCA_025964575.1 Actinomycetes bacterium | reverse complement strand
GTGCCGATCGCCTACGAGGACTTCACCCCCGGCTACGACACCAACTCCGCGGTGCACTTCCCCGAGACCGTGGCCGTACGGGAGGTTCCGCCGCGCTTCACCTGGCGCGGCATCTTCTGCGACCGGGAGGCGGCCCGCTTCCGCCGGGTCAGCTCTGCGGCGGCGGACGTGCTTGGCCTGTCGCTGCCTCCGGACGCGGCCCGGCTGCTCGCGAGCCAGGACCTCGCCCAGGACACCTTCGTGCTCTGGGACCTGGTGCACGACCGGACGCACAGCCGCGGGGATCTCCCCTTCGATCCCTTCATGATCAAACAGCGCATGCCGTACTGGCTGTACGCCCTGGAGGAACTGCGCTGCGACCTCACCACCTTCCGCGAGGCCGTACGGCTGGAAGGCAACCCCGACGTCACCGTCCCGCACGCTCGGCTGGTGCAGTACGCCATCCTGTTCGACCGGCTGTTCCGCTTCCCGATCACCGGCGCGCGGGTGCGCAACTATGACGGGCTCGGCGGCCAGCTGCTCTTCTCCTATCTGCACAAGCACGATGTGCTGCGCTGGACCGACAACCGGCTCACCCTCGACTGGAATCGGGTCGGCGACGTGGTCATCGATCTGTGCGAGGCGATCGAGAAGCTCTACCGCGACAGCATCGACCGGCCCAAGCTGTCGCAATGGCTGGCCGCCTACGGCCTGGTCTCCCAGTACGTGGAACCGCATCCCGGCTCGTCCTGGGCCAAGGGAGTCGACGCGCTGCCGGTGAACGAACCGCCGAAGGCATGGGTCGATGCTGTACTTCCAGATGAGTTCCCCCTCAGCATGTTCTACGAGGCCCTGAGCAAGAAGCTCGGTGACGTGGTCGAATCGACAAAGGGACTGTGTTGAATATGAAAGCGGGGACAGTGAATCTCACCGACAGGGTGATCGTGGTGGCCGGGGCGGGCGGCCCGACAGGGCACGCGGTGGTCCGCAGGCTGGCCGCCGCCGGCGCCCGCGTGGTGGCCGCGGACAGGCACTCCCAGAAATGGGACGACTTCTCGATCACACCCGCCGTGGTGGACCTACTGGACTTCGACGACACCCGGGCCTGGGCCACCGAGGTCATCGAGGTGCATGGCCGGGTCGACGGCCTGATACACCTGGTCGGCGGATGGCGTGGGGGCAAGTCCTTCCGTGACACGAATCTGGCGGATTGGGCGTTCCTGCACGATCTGCTGATCCGCACGCTCCAGCACACCACGCTGGCCTTCTACGACGCGCTGAGCATCAGCCCGTACGGCCGGCTGGCGATCGTTTCCCAGCCGGCGGCGCAGCACCCCACGCAGGGTAACGCCGCCTATGCCGCGGCCAAGGCGGCTGCCGAGGCCTGGACTCTGGCGCTCGCCGACGCCTTCAAGGGCGGTGACTCCGCAGCCACTATCCTCGTAGTGAAGGCGCTGCTCACGGACGCGATGCGGGAGCGGAAACCGGAGGCGGCCTTCACCGGCTACACCCATGTCGACGAACTGGCCGACGTCATGGCGGGCCTGTGGGACGCGCCCGCCGCCGAACTGAACGGAAAGCGCCTTGACCTCTCTGCATGATCCGTCGGTGCGTGGATTCGCCAGCGACAACTACGCGGGCATCCACCCCGAGGTCCTCGCCGCACTGAGCGTGGCCAACGAGGGCCACCAAGTGTCCTACGGCGACGACGTCTACACCGGACGTTTGCAAGAGATCTTCCGCGGGCACTTCGGCGAGCGCGCGGAGGCGTACCCCGTCTTCAACGGCACCGGCGCCAACGTGGTCGGGCTGCAGTCGATGACGCAGCGCTGGTCCGCCGTGATCTGCGCGGAGACCGCGCACATCAACGTGGACGAGGGCGGCGCCCCGGAGAAGGTCGCGGGCCTGAAGCTGCTGTCCGTGCCGACCCCGGACGGCAAGCTCACGCCCGAGCTGATCGACCGGCAGGCATGGGGGTGGGGTGACGAGCACCGGGCCCAGCCGACCATCGTCTCCATCACCCAGAGCACCGAGCTCGGCACCCTCTACACGGTCGAAGAGATCACCGCGATCTGCGCGCACGCCCACCAGCTGGGCATGCGCGTACATCTGGACGGCGCCCGCATCGCCAACGCGGCCGCCGCGCTCAACGTGCCATTGCGGGCGTTCACCACGGACGCGGGCGTGGACCTGCTCTCGTTCGGCGGCACCAAGAACGGCCTCATGGTCGGCGAGACGATCGTGGTGCTCAACCCGGACGTGGTGCGCGGTGTGAAGTACCTCCGCAAGTCCGCCATGCAGCTCGCCTCGAAGATGCGTTTCGTGTCCGCGCAGTTCATCGCGCTGCTGGAGGGCGATCTGTGGCTGCGCAACGCCCGGCACTCCAACGCGATGGCCACCCGCCTGTACGAGGCGGTACGGGGCGTCCCGGGCGTCACCGTGACCCGGCAGGTGCAGGCCAACGCCGTCTTCGCGATCATCCCGGCGGACGTCACGGAGCGGCTGCAGAAGCACTTCCGCTTCTACACCTGGGACGAGCACACCGGCGAGGTCCGCTGGATGTGCTCCTTCGACACCACCGAAGAGGACGTCGACGCCTTCACCGCCGCCCTCAAGGAGGAGCTGGCCGCCTGCTCGCGTTGAATGGGCTCAGGACCACATCGGCGGAGGACGCATGGGCGAGCACGAAGGCTTCTGGATCGACCACGACTACGACCGGGAACGCGCCGCCGGCGGGTCGAGCCGTTACGCCGAGCACGTACGGCGCAACGTCGCCGCGTTCGACGGCTCATGGGGCGACATCGCACCGGTCACCTTCGCCTGCGCCGCCTGGCGGCTCGCCACCACGCCATCGCCCCCCTACGTGCGATGGCACCGGCGGATCCTGTCCGCGGCCTGCGACCGCAACCCCTGGGACGGCACCCTCACCGCCCACGCGCTGGTCGTCTCACCACTACCCGCCCAGCTCACCAACTCCCGCGAATGGTGGCGGGACCGCGGCTGGCGTGACTGGCCGCAGACCTTCGGCCAGTACCTGGACCCCACCGACCAGGACCTCACCCGCACCCCCTTCCTGCGGACCACCCTGCTCATCGACGTCCCCGTTCCCTTGGACGCCCTTCCACCGGCCCCGGACGGCCCGTTCAAGACCCTCCCCCAGACCGCCGGTCTCGCGGTCGCCGTCCTGGTCAAGGAGCTGAACGAGCTGCTCAACCCCATCATTCGCCGACTCGAGTCCGCCCAAGCGCCAGGCTGACCGGCGTTACTGTCGGCTAGGCTCCAATGGTGACGGATCTCGCGGACTTCACTCGGCTGGTCCCCGGTGACAACGGCCTGTCTGTCGTCTCCACCCTGCGTTCGGACGGCACGGTCCAGTCCTCGGTGGTGAACGCGGGCGTACTCGAACATCCCGTCTCCAAGGACCTGGTGGTCGGGTTCGTCGCCCGGGGTTCGGCCCGCAAGCTGGTCAACCTACACGCCCGGCCGTACGCCACGATCGTGGTGCGGGTCGGCTGGGAGTGGGTGGCCGTCGAGGGTTCCGTCGAGCTGGCCGGTCCCGACGACCCGCTGCCGGGCGTTGACGCGGAAGGTCTGCGACTGCTGCTTCGCGACGTCTTCACCTCCGCGGGCGGCACGCATGACGACTGGGACACCTATGACCGCGTCATGGCCGAGGAGCGCCGCGCCGTCGTCTTGCTGTCCCCAGACCGGGTCTACTCCAACTCCTGAGTGGCTTCCGCCGGCCGACCCTGAACGGCCGCGATGTCCCAGAACGCCGGGACTCCAGACGCGTGGCGCGTCTGGAGCCGGCGCGGGGTTCACCTATGGTTGGGCATCGATCGGCTTGGCCTCGATGTGGCCGCCGTCAGAGGATGTCGACAGGTTCTTCTTGACCGAGTCGAGAATCGTCAGTCCCTGGCCGACGAGGCCGGCGGCGAGCTCGCTGAGGCCGTCGGCCCCGTTCAGAATGTTGACGTTCGCGCCGGCCAGACCGCCTGCCGCCTCCCTGACGATCTGCGGCAACTGGTCGATGAGCATTCGATCAAGTGCCACACGGTCGTACGAGGCCGCGGCCTCGGCTTGGATCTTCATCCGCTCAGCCTCGGCCTGAGCCAGGATGCGAACCCGCTGCGCTTCGGCCTCCGCCGGCCTGACGATCTCGGCCACCAATTGCTGCTGGCGCAACTCGGCTTCGCGCTGGGCCAGTTCGGTCTGCGCGGTGATGACCTCGCGTTGGGCCTGCGCCTGTGACAGCGGCCCGGCCTGCGCCGCCTCGGCCTGCGCCCGGTCCACTTCGGCCTTGTACTGCGCTTGTACGATGGCCGTCTTCCGGGCGTACTCGGCCTGGTTGCGCTGCGACTCCTGCTGGGCCTCGACCGAAGCCTGGTTGGCCTGCGCCTGCGCGATCTGAGCCTGCCGCTGGATCGCAGCGGTGTGAGGGGCCGCCATCGCGTCGATGTAGCCGGTGTTCATGTCATCGATGGACTGAATCTGCAACGAGTCGACGGAGAGGCCGATCTTGGCCATCTCCGCCTTCGAGCCGTCGAGGACCTCGAGCGCCAGCTTCTGGCGCTCGGTGACGATTTCCTCGACGGTCATCGAACCGATGATCGAGCGCAGGTGGCCAGCGAAGATCCGCCCCGTCAGGGTCGACATCTGATCCTGGTCGGACAGGAACCGTTGTCCCGCGTTGATGATGCTCTCGTCGTCGTTTCCGACCTTGAACGCGATCACCGAGCGCACGTTCAGCGCGATGCCCTGCTTCGTGACGCAGGTTTCCGACACCTCCGCCTCGCACATGGCCAGGGTCAGGAAGCGGACCTTCCGAAAGACCGGCAGGATGAAGGCGCCATGACCGGTGACGACCCGAAACGGTGCACCGCTCCGGGCCTTTCGACCCCCGGAAATCAGCATGGCCTCATCGGGGGCTGGAACGCGATAGCCGAACATCACTCGTCTCCTCAGTACAACTACAGGGCGCTAGCCGGCACCATCAGCGATCTCGTCCGACAGTGCGTCCCACTCGATGACATCGACCGTTCTGGCACCGCGAGAGTCGATGATCAGGACAGTCGCACCTTTCGGAAGCGGGTTGTCTGACCACGCCAGATAGGTCTCCGACCCTCCACGAATCTTGACCAGCGCTTCCCCTGGGCCGGCGGGCCCGCGGGTGCCGACGATGAGGATGCCGACGCAGCCTATGCAAGACTCGTCCCGAACCACAGGCACCCCCTCACGACACGCCGAGAAATCTAGATTTCTCACACTATCCGGGCATGGCGTGCCGTTCGAGGCGGCTGAGCGGCGCAGTGACTGGTGTGATCATTTCCGGCAGGCCGCGTTGGTCACGGGTGGAGCGGCAGGCCTTTGAGGATCTTGTCGACGGCGTTTCTCGCTCCGTACACCGCGAGACCGACCAGCGGCATCGCCTCGGCCGTCACGGCGCGAACGGTGTTCCGGTTGTCCTGGTCGTTACCGGTCTTGAACATGTCCTCGATGTACACGGCGATGTCCATCTCCCGAGCCAGCGCGCGGCCGTGCACGCGGGTCAGCGCCTCCGGGTCTGCCGCGTAGACGAGCACAGGCTGGCGGAACATGGGCAGATAGGAGTTACCCGAGCCGTCTTCGTACGGCTCCCCCATGACCTCCGGAACCCCGCCGGCCACCGCGCTGGCCAGGAACGCGGTGACGTTGAGCTTCTGCCAGACGGCGAGGTCGTCCCGCACCACAATGCCGATCTTCGTATCAAAACGCATGCCCCGACATTGGCCCACGGCACCTCAGCCGGTATTGAACGTTCGTGCGGTCGCGCCTTCCGCGAGACAATTCAGCTGTGGTGGACGACTGGTCACGTTACTGGCGCTCGGGCGACGTACGGGTGGAAGCGATGCACGCCCACTTCGAACAGCACGTCTACCACCGGCACAGCCATGAGACCTACTCCTTCGGCGTTACCGAGGACGGCGCCCAGGCGTTCACCTGCCGAGGGTCGGCGCACACCAGCACGACCGGAATGGTCATGGCCTTCAACCCCGACGACCCGCACGACGGCCACGCCGCCGATGAGCTGGGCTTCACCTACCGGATCATTCACATCGGACCGGAACTGGTGACGGATGTCCTGGCCGACATCTCCGAGCGCCGGACCGGCCTGCCGTTGTTCGACGCTCCCGTGGTGGATGACCCGGTGCTCGCCCGCGCCCTACTCGGGCTGCACGGTGCGTTGCTGGGTGGCGCGACCGCGCTGCGACGCGACGAACTGCTGGCGGCGACGCTCTCGGCGCTCGTGCGGCGCGCGGCCGCGGGGACGAGGCGGCCAGCCGCACCCGCCGTG
>JAOPYO010000439.1 GCA_025964575.1 Actinomycetes bacterium | reverse complement strand
CCCGAGCAGATGAAGATGTTCCTGACCCGGCTGGGCTTCGGCTCCAAGGTCGTGGTCACCGGCGACGTCACCCAGGTGGACCTGCCCAGCGGGCAGCAGAGCGGCCTGCAGGTGGTTCAGGACATCCTGGACGGCGTCGGTGATATCCACTTCTGCCGGCTCAACAGCCACGACGTCGTACGGCACAAGCTCGTCGGTGACATCGTGGACGCCTACGGCCGCTATGACGAGTCACAGGCGGCGCAGGACATCAAGCAGGGAGCGGCGGCCCGTGGGTCGCGCAAACGGGGGCGTTAGAACACCATGAGCATCGAGGTTCTGAACGAATCGGGCGTGCAGATCGATGAGGAGGGCCTCGTCGAACTCGCCCGTCATGTCTTGGACGGCATGCGGATCCATCCGCTCGCCGAGCTGTCGCTGCTCCTCGTGGATGAGACGGCGATGAGCGAACTCCACGAGAAGTGGATGGGCGAGTCCGGGCCGACCGATGTGCTCGCGTTCCCGATGGATGAACTGCGTCCCGGCCATCTGTCCGGGGGCGCCGACGACGGTGACGCGCCCGACCCGGGGCTGCTCGGTGATGTCGTGCTGTGCCCCGTGGTCGCCGAGAAGCAGGCCGAGCAGGCCGGTCACAGCACCGCGGACGAGCTGCGGATGCTCTGTACCCACGGAATCCTGCATCTGCTCGGTTACGACCATGCCGATCCCGAGGAGCACAAGGAAATGTTCGGGCTACAGGCCGAACTGCTCACAGCCTGGCAGGAGAAACACCCGAGTACATGAGCACCACTCAAGTGTGGCTGCTGGCCGGATCGGCCTGCCTGGTGGCCGTCGCCGGCCTGTTCGCCAGCGTCGAGACCGCGCTGACCCGCGTCTCCCGGGTCCGGGTCGGTGATCTGGTGCGGGAGGGCAGGCGCGGGTCCCGCCGGCTGGCCGCGGTCGTCGCCGACCCCGCGCGCTACCTCAACCTGTTGTTGCTGCTGCGGTTGAGCTGCGAGCTCGCGGCCACCGTGATCGTCGCCGACCTGTGCATCGGCTGGCTCAACGAGACCTGGCGGGCCTACGTCACCGCCGCCGTGATCATGATCGTAGTGAGCTATGTGGCGGTGGGGGTGGCACCGCGCACCCTGGGCCGCCAGCACGCCGATCGGGTGTCCCTGGCCGGGGCGGCGGTGATCCATCCGCTGGCGCGGGTGCTGGGCCCGCTGCCACAGCTACTGATCCTGCTGGGCAACGCCCTCACCCCGGGCAAAGGCTTCCGGGAAGGGCCGTTCGCCTCAGAGGCGGAACTGCGCGACCTGGTCGACCTGGCCGAGCAGCGCCGGCTGATCGAGCCGGACGAGCGCGAGATGATCCACTCGGTTTTCGAGCTGGGCGACACCCTCGTCCGTGAGGTCATGGTGCCGCGCACCGACATCGTGTTCATCGAACGTGACAAGACGCTCCGTCAGGCCCTCGCCCTGTCGCTGCGCAGCGGTTTCTCCCGGATCCCTGTGGTCGGCGAGAACGAGGACGACGTCATCGGCATCGCCTATCTCAAGGACATCGTCCGGCGCAGCCACGAATACCACGACGGTGAGTCGGTGGAGACGGTCGAGTCGGTGATGCGGCCGGCGACCTATGTCCCCGACAGCAAGCCCGTCAACGAACTGCTCCGCGAGATGCAGGCCCGGCAGATCCACCTGGCCGTGGTCATCGACGAGTACGGCGGGACCGCGGGCCTGGTCACCATCGAGGACATCCTCGAGGAGATCGTGGGCGAGATCGCCGACGAGTACGACGTCGAGGCGCCGCGCGTCGAGCATCTGGCCGACGGCGCCGCACGAGTGACGGCCCGCCTGCCCGTCGAGGAGCTGGCCGAGCTGTTCCAGGTGGAGATCAAGGTCGAGGACGTGGAAACGGTCGGTGGCCTGCTCGCCCATGCGCTCGGCCGGGTCCCGATCGCCGGATCCATGGCCACCGTCGCCGGGCTGACCCTCACCGCCGAGAGCATCGCCGGGCGGCGCAACCACATCGGCACCGTACTGGTCAACCAGATCGCCCCATCGGTGGACAGCGACTCTTCCGACGACCTCGAATCGACTTCGTGATCATGCAATGAACCGTCGATTTTTTGGCCTGATCACGAAGTCAGGTGGCGACACGCTGTAACAAGCACTTGACGAATGGGTTCGGAGGGGTCACTCCCGGGCACGATCACCCACGCTGGAGATCGCTCGGGGGGAGATCTCGTTGAGGCGCATCGTTCGCGGAGCCGCGCTGGTCACGGTGTGCTCCACCACCATTGGGGGTTGCGGGGCAAACCGGCTACCGCGGGATCAGCCGACGGCACGCCTGACCGCTGCCGTCCTGTCCCAACGGGACATGCCGTCGGACTTCCTCCCGGCAGAGGACCAACAGGTCTTCGGCCAGGTGAAGCCCGCGGATCCGGACTGCCGTCGCCTGCTCGCTTTGGCCGACCTTCGCGGTCTCCGCGACGTGCCCAACGCCGTCTCCACGGCTCCTCCGCAGGTCCACGCGGTGTTCTATCGCACCGACCCGGGATCCACCCTGGCCGAACATCTCCTGGCGCTGAGCCCCGCACGGGCCCTCAGCCACATCCGGCACACCGAACAGGCCGCCGCCGGCTGTCCGCGGATCAAGGTCGGGCACGGGAGGACCAGAATGCGGCTGCACCGGGTTCCTATGCAACTGCCCGGTTTTGAGAACGCGTATGGGGTCCGCTACACCGGCCGGATCGGCCCTCGCTACTCCATCCACTTCGACCTGGTCATGGCACAGCAGGACGACCGGCTCCTGGTGGTGGAACAGCCCGCCCTGATCGACCGTTGGCACCGCACCCAGGGCGACGACACCCGTCGGATCGCGGAAAAGGCGCTGCGGAAACTGCGGAAGGTCACCTCCATACGGAGCGCGGAGCCCCTCGGCCGCCCGGCTGCGACCACGCCTTAGGCTGGTGCGGTGAGCGAGATCAAACCCGAGGACTCCAAGATCATCACCCTGGCCAGGTCGGCCCGGGCCCGTAACTCCGCCGCCGAGGGCGCGGCGGTGCGGGATGACACCGGCCGTACCTATTCCGCCACCACCGTCGAGCTGCCGTCACTCCGGCTGTCGGCGTTGCAGGTCGCGGTGGCCATGGCCGTGTCCAGTGGGGCCGAGGGCCTGGAGGCCGCAGCCGTGGTGACCACAGGAGAGCCTGCCACGGCCGACGTGGC
>JAOPYO010000049.1 GCA_025964575.1 Actinomycetes bacterium | reverse complement strand
GAGGCGGCCGGTGCGCCGAGGCGCAGTCCGTCGATGACCAGATCGATCAGCCGTGCAGCCCGCGCCTCGCCCTCCTCGCCGGGGCTGACCCGCCACAGAAAGCCCAGCATCAGCAGCACGTCGTCCGGGTCGATGCCCGGCCGGATACTGCCGTCGTCCTCGCAGGCGCGCAGCAGCACGGTGATGGCCCCGATGACCGGCCCATAGCTCTCACCCGCCAGGCCGTCATCGGTGAGGGCGTGCAGCACGTCCGACAGGCCGTGCTTGATCCGCCCGTAGTACGCCAGCCGGTCGAACCACAGCCGCAGTGCCTCCAGCGGAGGGTGCTCCTCCAGCAGTTCCGGAGCGTATGCCGCGAGCCGCTCCACCTCGTGGCGATAGACCGCCAGTATCAGCGCCTCGCGGGTGGGGAAATGCCGGTAGAGAGTCCCCGGGCCCACGCCGGCTTTCTTGGCAATGGAGTTCAGCGACGCGTCGCTGGAGGCCGTGAGCGCGTCCCGTGCGACCTCGATGATACGGGCCCGGTTCTGCCGCGCGTCCGCCCGTACAGGCTCGTTGCGCTGCTCGGCCATGCTGCCTCTCCGCCCTCTCGTCCGGGACCGCTGGTCTACCGGAGACCTCTCCGGTCAAGTAGAGCACATCACGGTCGAGCGATGGAGAGAAAGTGACGTCATGGCCGAGACCTTCCTGGTAACCGGTGGCACGCGCAGTGCACGCCCTGACCCAGGTAACCGGGGCAGCCGTGGAAACCTGGCGGCCGGACCACAGCGGCGGGCCGGTACCGACCCGCATACCGGTGCACATAATGAACAGCACCCCGACGCGAGCACTGTCCACGGCGGCCCGCACCTTCGGCGCGGCGACTTCGCCGGTGGATCAGCGCGTCTCGTTGGTGAAGGGAAGATCGGGAGCCAGTAATGTATGGCCCGGATTTCGGTCTTTGTCGGGGAGCGTGTGGGTATGTTGCGGTTGCCGGAGCACCTGGATCTTCTGCTCACGGACGAGCCGTTCCTGGACGTGTACTCCTTCGGTCCGTGGCGGGTTCCCGATGGGCTACTGGAAGAGATCAGCGTCCGTATCGACGCGCTTGTGGCCGACGACCGCTGCAAAGGCCTGAGCCTGAACGATTCGTACGTCTTCCGGGAGCCGGTCGCTCCGGTGGTCGCCGAGCTGAGCTTCCTGGCCGAGTACTTCGTGGGTATAGGTGCGCTGTGCGGGGGCACCCGGTCCGACCTCTGGGGTGAGTTCTTCGGCCGCTTCATGGCCACGCCCAGGGCGCCGAGGCGCTCCGCGATGGGCTGGGCCAGCTATCTCACCACCTTGCGGCCGCCGTTCGGCTATCTGGACGAGGTCCTACTGGAGGACCACGCCGACGATCAGCGTCGGCGCCGGCGGACCACGGCCTTCGAGCTGACGAGAGCCGCCATCGAGGTGTTCGCCGGGATCGAGCCGTTCGAACCACGGCGGCAGGCAATGCTGCGGTTGTACGAGAGCCGCGCCGCGGATCCTGAGCGCCGCGAGTTCGATATGAACGGCCCCGCGCGCGATCTGTACAAGGATTGGGCGGAGCACGCCGACGACGAGGTGATAGCCGCGCTCCCTGAGCTCGCCGGACCGGTCGGCCATCTCGAGTGGGTGGGTGCGGGGCTGGTCGCGGCGCACGAACGGTTGCTCGAGGCGGTCCCCGACGGGGAGCGGCTGGAGACCGGATTCGCCCATCTGCTGCTGGCTTCGGGACTGACCACGGTGCCGGCCGGATTGGTCCCGGCGTTCGGCAGGGACCGCTACGACCAGATCGTGGACCGGGTGGCCGGCGCGCAGCGGGACTTCACGGCGGAGAAGTGGAGCCAGACCATCCGGGCATGGCTGTCGAACGGCCTCGTCGCCGGTGAGATCGACACCTGCCGAGCCTGGCTGGACATGGCCTCCCGCTTCTCCGCGAGTGTCGTGGGGCTGCCGGGCGGCCCCGTACGCCCGGACGAGGACGTGCTGCCCGTCCCGGGATTCCAGCAGGACGTCCGGCAGATTTTCAGGCCCCGCAGGGTGGCCCGCAATCCTCTGGTCGGCAAGCTGGCCGGTCGACCGCGTACAGACCACTCGGCCGAGAACGAGAAGGCGGCGCGTGCGGCGGCCGAGCTGAAGACGGATCTCGTCGGCCAGCCCGAACTGGTCGCCGTGCTTCGCGAGATCGCGGCCGACACCGAGGCCACGGTCCGGCTGGTGATCGCCGGTCCGGACGGCACAGGGAAACGGGACGCCGCCCAGGAGATCGAACGGATCCTCGTCGAGCGAGAGGGCATGCACGAGGGGATCTGGGTATCGGAGAACACCTTCTCCGGGATGTCGGTGTTCGGCGCGGTCGCGGAACTGCAGGGCAGGATCGAGAAATGCCCGAGCTGCCGGCTGCTGATCATCGAGGGGCTCGACGACATCGCCCAGGACAGCCGCAGCGGCGAGGCCTTCATCGAGGAACTGCACAGGATCCTGGACATCAAGGACGACCTGCACGTCGTCGCGCTGTGCGAGGCCGACGGTGATGAGCGGGTGAACGAGGTGAATCCGGCGCTGCTCGAGCGGCTTCGGGTCACCCGTACCCATGGCTTCACGGCCGAAGGCCACGCCGAGCTGTTCCGCCGGGCGGTCAGCCAGCGTGGGGCGCGCGCGACGGACGGTGCCGCAGCCGCGGCGGGCAGGCTGCTCTCCGAGGCCTCGCCGATCCGCAATCTGCGCAACGCACGCTTGGCCTACGCCTTCGCTCGTACGGTGACGGAGGCGGTGGCGGCACGTACCGAGGCCGGCAAGGACATCGTCGTCACGGTCCGGGACATCCCCGGGGCCTTCAGCGCCGGGGGCCCGAACGGCGACCCGCTGGCCGAGCTCGACGGACTCATCGGCCTCGACCAGGTCAAACGCGAGATCGATCTGCTGATCGCGGGTGCCAAGGCGGCCGAGCTGCGCCGTGCGGCCGGGATGCCGGCGGCGGCGCCCACCCGCCACATGGTCTTCACCGGGAATCCCGGCACCGGCAAGACCATCGTGGCCAGGCTGCTGGCGCGCGTCTACAAGGACCTCGGCCTGCTGTCGTCCGGGCACCTGGTCGAGGTGTCCCGCAACCATTTGGTGGCCGGCTATGTCGGCCAGACCGCGTCCAATGTCCGTGCGGTCGTCGAACGGGCCCGCGGCGGTGTGCTGTTCATCGATGAGGCCTACGCCCTCACCGAGGGGACGCAGAGCGACGACTACGGGCATGAGGCGGTCTCCGCGCTGGTCAAGCTGATGGAGGACGAGCGCGACGATCTGGTGGTGATCGTGGCCGGCTACGACGAGGAAATGTCGAGGTTCCTCTCCTCCAATCCGGGGCTGGCTTCGCGGTTCCCGCTGGTGGTCCGTTTCCCCGACTACACCGACGACGAACTCGTCGCCATCGTGCGTTCAGGTGCCGCGCAGGCCGGGCTCACTCTGGGCAAGGGAGTGGAGGCGAGGGTCCGGGAACTGCTGGTCAAGACCAGCCGCGGCCGGTCGTTCGGCAACGCCCGCCTCATGCGCAACCTGCTCGACCGTGCCGTCACGCTGCAGGGCCGCCGGATGGTCTCCGGCGCTGCCGGCGCCGGAGCCCTCACAACCCTGCGGGTGGACGACATCCCGCACACCCTGGACGGCCGGGTACGGGTGGAGCCGGTGAACGATCCGCGCTCCGAGCTCGACGCGATGATCGGCCTGGCGGAGGTCAAGCGGGAGGTCGGGCTGCTCGTCGCGGAGGTTCAGAGCGAGGCCCTGCGGCATCGCGCCGGCATGCCGGCCCTCAGCCCGACCCGGCACATGGTCTTCACCGGCAGGCCGGGCACCGCCAAGACCACCGTGGCGCGCCTTCTCGCCCAGATCTACGCCGAACTCGGGCTGCTGTCGTCCGGGCACCTGGTCGAGGTGTCGAGGGGGGACCTTATTGGGGAATTCATCGGCCAGACCGCGCCGAAGGTGCGGGCCGCCGTGGACCGTGCCCGCGGCGGGGTGCTGTTCATCGACGAGGCCTACGCCCTCACCCCCAGCGACTCCTTCCGCGACTTTGGTCAGGAGGCCGTCGCCGAACTGGTCAAGCTGATGGAGGACCACCGCGCCGACCTCATGGTGATCGTCGCGGGGTACGACCAGCCGATGCGGCACTTCCTGGACGCCAACCCCGGGCTGGCCTCGCGTTTCCCCAAGCGCCTGCACTTTCCCGATTACACCGACGACGACCTCGTCGCCATCTTCGAGCTGATGGCGGAGCGTGACGGCTTCAGCCTCGACGCTGGAGTCGCCGGTGCGCTACGCGAGCACCTGGGCCGTCTTGAGCGTGGCCCGTCGTTCGGGAACGCGCGTCTGATCCGCAACCTGCTCGACGCCACCACCGCCCGCCAGGCACAGCGCATCACCTCGGGCAGGCGGCGGCCCACCAACGCCGACATCCGGGCACTGAACCTCGAGGACCTCCCGGACCTTCCGGAACAGCACGAGGAACGGCCCGGCCTGTACCTGTAAGCGCAGATGCCCGGTTCATGACTCACCTGGTCAGGCTGTTAGGGCGGCGGTGAGGTCGGGTATCTGCTCGCGGGGGAAGTAGATATTTGCGTAGTCGGCCAGACCCGTCGGTCCCAACCACACCTGGGACTGCCAGCCGCCGGGGGCCTTCGCGGTCAACCGCGACTCGAACTCTGGCGTCTCGCTGAGCTTGGCCAGCAGCGCCTGGGCAGCATCGACGGGCATCTTGAGCCACGCATAGCCGGACAGGAACGTGTGCCAACGGTCAGGTAGCGGCCACATGCCGCCCCCTGCCATGGCCTCACCTACGTCTTGGCAGCACATCAGGGTGTGGAGATCGAGCGCCTGCAGGGCTCTGATCACCGGTACCAGCTCGACATCGACCGACACTGACTCCCCGCTCGCTGTGGGCAGCTTCTCGGTCGGATGGACCTGGGTAATCATGGGAGTGGTCATCTCAATCCTCTCCGGTATCGGGCCCATCTCTGGGCGGCTGCGACGGTGGCGTCGGTCCAAATGTCACCAATGGTCTTGCTGTAGAGGTCGGTCCACGTCGCCTCCGTGGATCTGACGGTTTTCACTACGGCACCAGCCTGCTCCTGGAGGCTTCGCGTACCTCCCGTACGTGGTGAGGGCCGATTCAGCGCGGGGCAGAGCAAAGATTCTGTCTCTCCAAGCACGCCTTACGCCTCGACAGAGCATCGACTGACTAGCGTACCCATCCATGACGCTGAAGCCAGGCCCAGAAATCGCAGGGCAGGGTGCCGACAGGGCAGTTAAGCAGCCGTTCCGGGCTTTCCCGCGTCGGCCGTCGATGCATGTTTTGGCACTCATTGCCGCCGGGCTCTACGTGGTCGGCCCGCTCCCGGCCGCGAAAGCCGACCCGAACCCGCAGAGTCAGGAGTATTTCCCAAAGCCAGCTCCACTCAACGGGGACACGGTTCCGTTCCTACCCTTGGGTTCCTCGACAACCCCTTCTGCACCGACCCTAGGTGTGATCGGTGACTCGGTAGCTCGCGACTACGCCTACTATCTTGCTC
The DNA here is from genome assembly GCA_025964575.1 of Actinomycetes bacterium. Classification (GTDB taxonomy): domain Bacteria; phylum Actinomycetota; class Actinomycetes; order Streptosporangiales; family Streptosporangiaceae; genus Actinomadura_E. The sequence continues at coordinate 20,134 of JAOPYO010000049.1, read as the reverse complement.
GGGAACTCGGCCCAGATGGCGTGCGAGTGGTGGATGGGGCTATACCAAATTGCCCAGCAGGCACCCTTCCTCTCATTGAGCGAGCGCGCGGGGGGAAGGTGCTCCCCCGCGGAGGGGCCTGCCCAAAATTCGTTTTGACCAAACAAAGCGGACTAGTGACCGATTTCCACCCCAAGGTGATTCTGTGGCATTCCATGGTGGAAATCTACGATGTCTACAATGGACAGCTGGAAATCGCCTCCGGAAGCCCAGAGTGGGAGCGGAGAGTGCTGGCCCAGTGGGAGGACACACTGACACGGATTACTCGCAACGGCGCTCAAGTCGTCACTGTCATGCCGCTCTGGTACGAGCACAATCCTCCCGTCCCACTCAACGCACCCGGACCGAGCATTGAGAAACTTCGAGACCTCTACACTCGATGGGCCTCACGCCATCGCGATCACGTCACCCTTGTCGATGTCGCCCCAGTGGCCTGCCCTTCGGGTCCGCCCTGCGGGCCCGTGAACGGGGTTGAGTTCAGGCCGGACAACTCCCATTTCAGCGACGCGGGAGGTTCGCGGGTTGCCGCCTACCTCAAGTCCCATGTACCCGCTCTCGCGCGGCTTTCCGGTGCGGGCTAAGGGGCCACCACTTTCACGCAAGGCCTTACTGCAACGGCTCGACCCTGGAGATCCGCAGCGGGGCACCGTCACGGGTGGGGAGGAAGTTCGGCCGGAGTACCTGCGGTCACGATTCGGGCGGCGTCGACATCGGGGCTGCCGCGGTGCTTGAGACCGTCCATGAGGAGGTCGAGGAGGCGGCGGGCGAGGTCGCGTTGGCCGGGTTCTCCCGCGATGAGTGTCACGCCGCCCAGGCCCATGAGCACGTCGTTCGGGTCGATGTCCGGGCGGATCGTCTGGTCCGCAGCAGACGCTGCCATGAGTGTCGCCAGGGCCTCGGTGAGCAGATCGCGGGTCTGCATGCGCAGGTCGCCTTCAGTGACGAGGACCGCGTGGAGCGCATCTGCCATTCCGTGCTTGGTCGCCATGTAGTCGACGAAGAGGTCCATCCAGGTGCGAAGTGCTTCTGCGGCGGGCGAGGTCTGGAGGAGCTCGGGTGCTGCCGCGCAGAGTCTGGCGGTCTCGTTTCGATACGTCGCCTCGATCAGCCTTTCGCGGGTCGGGAAGCGGCGGTAGAGCGTTCCGATGCCGACGCCGGCGTCCTTGGCGATCGCCTTGAGCGATGCCTCGGACCCGTCGCGGGCGAACGCCCGCGCGGCCGCTTCGAGCAGCCGGTCCTGATTGAGCTGCGCGTCGGCACGCAGTGGTCGAACTCTCTCAGGTGACACGTTCTCTCCTGGTTATGGAGGGGTGGTCGGCTCGGTGCCACACTCCTGTTGCTATGCGGAGTCGGGTCCGCTTACACTGAGGGAAGCGGACGCGGCTCCACTTAAGAGTGTAGGGCTCATCCTTCCGATATCCACCGACCCGGAAGTGAACCGACCGCGGCCACATCACAGCGGGCGGCCTGGCCACGGCCAGCCGCAACACATGGAGGAACACATGACTGGACGGCTGCAGGGCACGGTGGCGCTGGTGACTGGAGCCAGCAGCGGTATCGGCGAGGCGACCGCGCGCAGCCTCGCCGGGGAGGGTGCGACGATCGCAGTACTGGCACGGCGTCGCGACAGACTCGAGGAGTTGGCGGGCAAGATTCGGGCTGAGGGCGGGACGGTCCTCGTGGTGGAGGCCGACATCACCGAGCAGCAGCAGGCGACTGCGGCTGTGGAGCACGTGGTGGCCGAGCTTGGCCGCCTGGACACTGTCGTCAACAACGCCGGAGTCATGCTCGTCGGGCCGGTCGCCGACGCGCCGACCGAGGAGTGGGAGCGCATGCTTGCGATCAACGTGCAGGGTCTGCTGTACATCACGCAGGCCGCGCTGCCGCATCTGCTTCGCGCTGCGGAGGACTCCCCTCGCCGGGTAGCGGACCTGGTCAACATCAGTTCGACCGCGGGTCGTGTCGCACGGCCTGGAACGGCCGTCTACAACCTGACGAAGTTCGGCGTCAATGCGTTCTCGGAGGCCCTGCGTCAGGAGGTCATGCAGAAGCATCTTCGGGTGAGCGTGGTTGAGCCCGGAACCGTTGACACGGAGTTGGGCTCTCACATACGGGATGGTCTGAGGGAGGCGATCGCTCGCCAGGTCGAGGGGATGGAGAAGCTGCGTCCTGAGGACATCGCTGACGCGGTCTCCTACATCGTCACCCGGGACCGTCATGTGTCCGTCAACGAGATCCTCGTGCGGGCCAGCGAGCAGACGTGGTAACTGGGCACAGGCGGACTCCGAGACGAACCATGCCGGCTCCCGCGAGAGCGCGTCGATGACCTGGGAAGGCAACGTCGGAAGCGTGACCGGCAAGCAACTCGGCCGGGTGTCTCAGCGAATTGGACTTCTCCCTATCGTGAGGCCTTCGAACCCGCCCATCTGAGAAACTTTGGCATGACACCTCCTACACCCGGCCACGAAGACGCCACCGAAATGGTGGTGCAGATCCATACCGACGGCGCATGCAGCGGAAATCCAGGGCCGGGCGGCTGGGGTGCGGTGCTGCGGTACGGCGAGCATCTGAAGGAGCTCTACGGCGGCGAGGCACAGACCACCAACAATCGCATGGAGCTGATGGGCGCGATCAGCGCTCTGGAGAGCCTGAAGCGCCCAGTCACGGTGCATCTGCACACCGACAGCAAGTACGTGCTCGACGGCATCACCAAGTGGCTGCCCGGGTGGAAACGCAGAGGCTGGAAGACGGCCAACAAGGAGCCGGTCAAGAATGTCGATCTCTGGCAACGGCTGGAGGCCGCGCTCGGACCTCACGAGGTGCAGTGGTCCTGGGTCCGCGGCCACACCGGGGATCCCGGGAATGAGCGGGCCGACGTACTGGCCCGCCGCGGCGTGGAACAGACCCGTACGACTACCGCCTCAGGCTGACGCGGAGATTCGCGCCAAAGGGCCCTGAAACGCGAGGACGGTGATCCGTCGTGGGCCGGTAACCTTCACCGTGGCCACTGCGAACCTTTGCGTATCCCTCCTGCAGGTGAAGGGACCCCATCAGTACGTCCGACCGGGTCGTCCGGCGACGGGTGTGATCACCCTGTCCGGGCCGGCCCCCAGGTCCGGGACCTCGGTCGCGCTGACGAGCGAAACCCCCGACCTCGTCGTACCGGCCACCGTGACCGTGCCGAACGGCGCCACCACCGCGAGCTTTCCCATCACGGCGAAACCACAGGCCGAGCGCACCGAAGTGCGGATCACGGCGACCGCCGACGGCGGCGGCGCCGAGGGCTGGGTCGGCCTGTTGCCGGAGGGCAATCTGGACGGTCTCACCGCCGGCTCCTTCCTGGTGAACGACACCTCCGCACAGCAGAGGCTGACCCTGTCCTACGCCCAGGCCACCGACACCGTCGTGGCTCTGAGCAGCAGCGATCCGGGGCTCACCGTTCCCGCGACGGTGACGGTCCCGGCCAGGCACACCAGCGTCCCGTTCACCATCGCCGTGGGCACCTTCACCCAGCTCAAAGTGATCGTGGTCACCGCGACACTCACCAAGGAGAGAGTGAGCGCCGGCTACCTGACCGGCCCGAACGGGCCGCGGTCCCTCTCTCTGGGGACCACCGACGGTTCCGGGGTCACGGCAGGTGACGAGCTTCAAGGCCGGGTTGAGCTGTACGGAGTCGCACCGGCAGGCGCGATGATCTCCCTGACCAGCGATGACCCGCATCTCACCGTCCCCTCAACGGTCCAGATCGGCCCTGGGCAGCCGAGCGCCGCCTTCCAGGCCCGCACCTCCGGCACGCCGGCCGCGGACACCACGGTGACGATCACCGCGTCCTGGCACGATCACAGCATCGACCGGCAAATCATCGTCAACCCCCCGGAAATCCCTGACGCTGAGCAATGAAGGCCATGTGAGTGCCGCGAGATGAGCCGCCGAAGAGCAGGATCTACCATCGTTGGCGCGATGCTCGCTCTATCCGGGAGGACTGGCGGTGACCGCGAAGGACAAAGGGTCGACATAGGTGCCGGCGGGCGCGTACGCACCCGTCAGACCGGGTGCTGACGATGGTCGCCCCGTTCCTCGACGCCTCGGCCTGAGGCGCTTTCAGGACGGCAACCGGCGGCCCGGCGTCATCGGTCGAGTTGGAGCATCCGGTCGACGAGCTGGTGCAGGTGCGCACGGAACCTCCTGAGGAACACGGTGTTGCGCGGCCCCTCACGCCTGCCGCGGGTGTCGAGCACACCGCCGAGGCAGAAGCCGCGGACGCTCCAGTGCACGGTCCAGATTGCGTATTCGAGGTCCACGTCGAAGTCGAAGGGCTGCAGTGCCCCGATGAGCCGGTCGAACATGGGCCGCACGTAGAGGCTCTCCAGCTCGGTGATGTCGCTGGCGTCCGACTGCCATCGGTGCATCCAGAGCGCGGGCACCTCGGGGTGGTCCACACAGAAGTCCAGATAGCAGTCCATCAGCAGGTGGACTCCCGCCCTGTCCGGGGTGAACCTGGCGAAGGCCGCCTCGAACATCGCCCGCTGGGCCAGCGCGGCCTGTCCCATCACCTCCACATAGAGGTCACGCTTACTTCCCGCAAGCTCGGTGACGGTGGCGACGTCGACTCCGGCGGAGTCGGCGATCATCTGGGTCGAGGTTCCGTCGTAGCTGAGGGAGGCGAACAGCCGGGCGGCCGTCTCCACGACACGCTCACGGACCATGTCGGGCGTGGAGAGGGGTTGACGTTCTCCGGCGGCTGCCACACATCCAGGCTAATCGCCGCATGTGAGGCAGAAAGTACAGACGGTCAAATTTTCCCAGTTCAACGGCGGTTTCTCAGCCAAATGTGCCCTCTGACCGGAAAAACTCACCTGCTGTTCGGCAGGGGCGGGGCCGCCACTGTCGTCGCAACGATCACATCCGAAACTGCTCCTCCTGTGTCACCTCAGCGAAAGGCATTTCTAGTAATCGAGTGACTACGGAGCGCGATACTTTGTGGAGACCGAGGCGGTCATCTCGGAATCGCCAAGATGACCGACCCGGCTCGGATCCTTAGCTGCCCCGACTGAGGAGAGCCACCAGATCATGCATTCCATGCACCGACCCTGCGGCGATCCTTGCTTGGCGGCGTCACCATGGACACCGCCGGGGCCGACCGGTCTGGGAACCGCGGCCGCCCGCCTACCTGCATTGCTCGCCTCCATCGCCCGCTCAGGCCCCGAGACTCCACGCTGCACGGCCGGTGGACTTCCGGCGGGACCGCGCCGCAGGCCCGACATCACCCCGCACAGCACGTACGTCGAGAGGTCGTGGGGTGATGGAACCGCCTCGCCTCTCTACTGCCCTCCGGTGGAGCGGGTGGACGACGGACTCGCCGACGAGGTGGACGCCCGGCTGATCGCCTGGGCGGCGGACCGTGGATTCCAGGAACACGAGCTCGACGCGTTGCGCAGCGCCCGGTTCGGGCGGCTCGCCATGCTCACCCACCCCGACACCGACGATCCTGACGCCCTGCTGATCGCTGCTCAGCTGAACGCCGCCTGGTGGGCTGCGGACGACTACTACGCCGACGACACCGCGTTGGGCGCCATACCGGCGCAGCTTCCCCAGCGTCTCACTCTTGCGATGTCGGCGATGGATCCGCCTCCGGCGGCGGGTGACTTCACCCCTCCCCTGGAGGAGGCGCTGCAAGACGATCTCGTCCTCAGGATGCTTGGCTCGGCCGTCGAGCACCTGGTGCGGCACGGCACCCCGGCCCAGGTCCAGCGGGCCTGCTACTCGACGTTCGCGATGTTCGTGAGCTGGACCGCGTACGCGGCCTGGCGCGAGAGCGGCGCGCTTCCACCCGCGTGGGAGTATCTGGCGGCCCGCCAGCACGACAGTTTCTACACCTCCATGACGCTGATCGACATCGTCGGCGGCTACGAACTCCCGGCGAACCTCTTCTACGAACCACGGGTCCGCAACGCCGCCTTCCAGGCGGGTACCGCCTCCGTACTCGTCAATGACCTGCATTCGGTGGCCAAGGACGCGGCCGACGAGAAGCCGGTCTGCAACATGGTTCTGCTGGTCGCCGCCGACCGGGGCTGCTCCATCGAGGAGGCAGTCGAGATCACCGTCGCGCTCCACAACGACTTCGTCCGCAGTTTCGAGGCCACCCACAAGGAACTCGCCTCCCTACCCTCCCCGGAACTCCAGTGGTTCCTGCGCGGGTTTCGGGCGTGGATGGGCGGCGGCTTCGAATGGCACGCCACCAACGCACGCTACGCGTCATCACCAACCAACATCGGCGACGAACGAAAGGACATCTCATGACCGTCGTACAGAACCCCATCGGGACTGTGCTGACCAGCGCGTACCAGCAGTCCGTCGCCAGCTACTGGAACCAGGAGTGCAACCCGGTCAACATGCGGCTCGGAGACGTGGACGGGATCTACCACCACCACTACGGCATCGGGGAAGCCGACTGGACGGTGCTGGAGGGGCCGGAGGAGACCCGCGAGCAGCGCATCGTCGAGGAGTTGCACCGGCTTGAGACGGCCCAGGCCGACGTTCTGCTCAGTCATCTCGGTGCCATCCCGCCCACGGGCCGGCTGCTGGACGCCGGTTCTGGACGTGGTGGCACGAGCCTGATGGCCAACCTGCGGTTCGGCTGCCGCGTCGACGGCATCTCGATCTCCGAGGAACAGGTACGGTTCGCCAACGAGCAGGCCGCCCGGCGGCAGGTCTCCGACGCGGTGACCTTCAGCTTCCGGAACATGCTCGACACCGGCTTCGAGGCGAGCAGCTTCATCGGGAGCTGGAACAACGAGTCCACGATGTACGTGAACCTCAACGACCTCTTCTCCGAGCACAGTCGGCTCCTGATGCCCGGCGGACGCTACGTCTGCATCACCGGTTGCTACAACGACGTCTACGGTCTGCCGTCCAAGTCGGTCAGCAAGATCAACTCGCACTACATCTGCAACATTCATCCGCGCAGCGCGTACTTCGCGGCCATGGCCGCCAACCACCTCGTCCCCATCAACGTCGTCGACCTGACCGAGGCGACGATCCCCTACTGGCGGCTGCGCGCACGGTCGCATCTGGTCACCGGAATCGAGGAGGCGTTCCTCGACGCCTACAGCGACGGCAGTTTCCATTACCTGCTCATCGTCGCCGATCGGATCTGAGCGCCGTGACGGAAACTCTCAGCCTGTCCACGTCGGCGGCCCGCAACCTCGCCACGACCACCAAGACCCGGCCTCAGATGCAGGCCATCTCCTCCCGATGGCTGCTGCGCAAACTGCCCTGGGTCGAGGTGGCCGGTGGTACCTACCGGGTCAACCGAAGACGCACCCACACCGCAGGGAAGCGCCGGATCGCGATCGTCGGGAGCGGGGCCGACAGCGCGCGCATCGTCCCCGGGACCCTCACCGGACTCCCGGCCCTGAGCGGGTTCGGTGTCGCCCCGGCCGACCGGGACCTGCTCGCCGAGCTGGCGTCCCGGTTCGCCCACCGGGAGGTCGCTGTCGGCGAGGTCCTCCTGGAGGCGGGGACGCCGATCACCGAGGTGCTCGTCCTCGCCCACGGCCGCCTGGAACGGCTTGGGGCCGGTCGATACGGCTCCGTGGCCGCGCTGGGCGTCCTCACCGACGGCGACCATCTCGGCGGCGAGGTCCTTGCCCACCGGGATGGGACCGACGAGCCGGTCTGGGCGGAGACCGTCCGTGCCGCGACGGCCGCAACGGTTCTGACACTGCCGCGCGCCGTGTTCCAGGACCTCCTCGATGGCAGCCCGGCCCTGCTGGCGCACATCGCCGCGTATCGGGCCAGGGCAGCCAAGGCTGTCAACCGAAGGGGCGAGGCCGCGATCGAGCTCCTGGCCGGTCATCACGGCGAATCGGAGATCCCGAACACCTTCGCCGACTACGAGCTCTTCCCCCACGAATATCAGCTGTCGGTCGCCCAGACGATCCTCAACGTCCACACCCGGGTGTCCGACCTGTTCAACGGGCCGATGGACCAGTTCGAGCAGCAGTTGCGACTGGTCGTGGAGGAACTGCGGGAACGCCAGGAGTGGGAACTGCTCAACAACCGTGAGTTCGGGCTGCTCCACGAAGCCGACCACGGCCAGCGAATCTCCACCTGGTCGGGCCCGCCCACTCCTGACGACCTGGACGATCTGCTGACGATGCGGCGCGGCACTCGGCTGTTCCTCGCCCATCCCAAGGCCATCGCCGCGTTCCTGCGGGAGTGCACCAAACGCGGCGTCTACCCGCAGCAGATCAGCGAAAGCGGCCGCGACCTGCTCGCCTGGCGCGGCGTTCCGATCTATCCCTGCGGGAAGATCCCCATCTCGCTGGCGTACACCAGCTCGATCATCGCCATGCGGACCGGCGAGGAGGAGTCAGGTGTCGTCGGCCTGTACCAGCCGGGCATCCCTGACGAGTACGAGCCGTCACTGAACGTGCGTTTCATGGGCATCAATGAGCAGGCGATCGCCCGCTACCTCGTCAGTGCCTATTACTCGGCGGCCATCCTCGTCCCCGACGCGATAGGCATCCTGGAGAACATCGACATCGCCGCTCCCCGTACCTGACGGACCGGAGGCGCCGTCCCACACAACGGTTCCGGTCGGCCAGGAACCAGCGGGTGTGGCGCATTAAGTAAGGACACAACACCCAACTCAAGATTGTCCTTACACGCTACGAGTTAAAGGTCGGGTGCGCTTCCCCTCCTGGGGGTTCATGCCAGGGCTGATGCGTTCTCGTGGCGACCCCTATCGCAACAGACCGTAGGACAGCGAACTACAACCAGTTCAGCTCCTGGCCATCCTGCCTGATCAGGTCGTGGACTTCCGGCAACTTCTGGCGGTGCGCCGCGCCCGGCTAGGTAATCAGATGGTCGGCAGCAGCGAGACCGTCTTCGGTCGCCGCCCGGCCGCCTCCAGGATCAACCGCAACCGCAGCGGCACGACGTACTACATCTTCGCCGTCATCGAACACGCCACGCGCCGCATCCGCATGCTCGCAGTTACCGCCCACCCCACCGCGGAATGGACCACCCGATAGGCACAGGCACCCAGGGGCACGTGGCCTGCCAGGCCAGTCCCCCTCGCGATTGGGCGACAGGTCGGACGGCGGTGGGCGAGGTGATCGGGATCGCTGAGGAGATCGGGTGCTCGATGGGGAGGTTCTAGAGGGCGCCTCGGTCCGGTAAAACCTCTGGTCAGGTGGATGAGGTTGAGTTTCGGCGAAGCGAGCGGGGTAGGGGCCGAAGCTGACGGGCCAGGTCGGCCCGCTGGTTTCGCGACTGGAAGGAACATCATGTCCAACGACCCCAATGGACCGCCCGTCCCTCCTTATGGCAAGGGAGACGACCCGTCCGTCCAGGAGAACCCGATCAGCCGTTCCTCGGGGACGTCCGGAGGCCAGACCGACCCCGAGCCCACTGAGCAAGAGGTCGGCATCCCTGATTCTCCCCACGGGATGGGGGAGAGCATGACGCGCCGCGCGGAGGAGATCGCTGATACCGAGTTCGAAGGCACCGGTCCCAGTGGGCGGCCGTACGGCAAGGCTGAGGACAACCCCATGCACGCCGACTGATGCCGGCCGGCACGGAAGATCGACGGTGGTAGGCAGCAAGCCCGGGGTGATCAGAGTTCATAAGGAGGGGAAATGAGCAACCCAAGTCCTCATACGACCGGTCGTACCAGCGCCTATGAAGCCACCACCGAGGGCCACGCGCCGATGCAGCGGCGGCTGACCGCCGAGACCAAGGCGTCCTACAAGACGACCGAGTTCTTCGTCTACCTGGCCGCCGTGGTCGCCGTGCTCATCGCCTCACAGGTGATCGGCGCCTCCGATGGCCACGACGACTACTTCCGCGCCGACCAGGCGTGGTTCTACGTCATCTTGCTGACCATCGGGTATCTGATCAGCCGAGGTCTGGCTAAGTCCGGCAGCCGAGACCCTTACGACGACCGATAACGCGCTGCAGTCGAGATTTGGAGCACCGTGGTGAGCACACAGATGAACGAGACGACGACCAGGCCCGGCGAAGAGTCCAAGGCCAGGCAGAGGCCGGCGATGCGCGGCGCGACGGAACTGGCGAGCGAGCAGGGCAAGACGGCGATCGCGGACACGGTCGTGGCCAAGATCGTGGGAATGGCGGCTCGTGACGTGCCCGGTGTGTACGCGATGGGCGCCGGAATGGCGCGCGCGTTCGGTATCGTGCGCGGCCACCTGCCCGGCGCGGGCGGTGGCAGCATCACCCAGGGGGTGGCGGTCGAGGTCGGCGAGCGTCAGGCTGCCGTCGATCTGGATGTGATCGTCGAGTATGGGGTGTCCATCCCGGACCTGGCCGCCGGGGTACGCCGCAACGTGATCGCCTCCGTGGAGAAGATGTGCGGCTTGGAGATCACCGAGGTCAACATCACCGTCGGCGATATTCACCTGCCCGGCGAGGAGACCGCCGAGACGGCCGAGCCGCGCGTCCAATGAGCGCACCGCCCGTGAGCCGATCACCCGCCGACCGGGACGCGGGCGAGGTAGCGCTGTTGGCTGACCGGATCGCTGCGGCCGCGGCCGGCTGTCCAGCGGTGGCCACCCTGGCCGAAGGCCCGGTGGCCACCTACCTGTCAGGCCGTACCGTGACCGGGGTCGCCGTCCGCGGTACCGCAGTGGAGATCGCGATGATCGCCCGCTTCGGGCTGCCGCTGGCCGAGGTCGCCGACCAGGTGCGGGCCGCGGTACAACCGCTGGCACCCGGTCTGCGGGTCGACGTGCGCATCGACGACATCGCCCTCCCCGAGATCGGCCCGGACCAGGAGATATGAACGCGATGTGGCCACAGGAGCAACAGTGGGCATCTCGGGCGGCGTTCCGGGCCTGGGTACGGGCCTGCCACCCCGATGTCGGCGGTGATCCGGAGGCCTTCACGGCCGGGCTGGCCGGCTGGCGCCTCCGCCAGGTGACCCCGCCCGAGCGCGAGGCCGTGCAGGTCAGCGTGTTCCGCAGCCGGGGCGGGTGGTGGCTGATAGCGCGCTGTTGGCACCGCCACCGGCGCCGGCACGTCCGGCGAGTCCTATAGGAGCAGCGTGCGACAGCAGCAGTGAAAGGTGAGCAGACATGGATGAGATGGGTTGGTGGCCGGTGATCGGGCTGATGTTCGGCGTAGCGCTGGGGTTCGCCGGGGCGTTCGGCGGCTTCACCGCGTTCGTGATCGTACTGGTTCTGGGGGTGATCGGGTTCCTGGCCGGCCGGGCGCTGAGCGGGGAACTCGACCTGGGCGAACTGGTGCGCGGCCGGAGGCATCCGTGACCACCGGCACCCCAGGAGGGACGGATCTGGTTCCGGCCCCACCGGCGGCGCTGGGGCCACCCGAGACCCGGGGACGCACCGAGATCGCTGACCGCGTGCTGGAGCGGATCGCCGCCCGCGCGGTCACCGAAGTGGAACAGGCAGGCGGGGCGGCGCGGCGGCTGCTCGGTGTGCCCTTAGGACGTGACACCGCGCAGCCCGCCGCCCGGGTCACCGCGCACGTGGACGGGCACCTGGCCACCGTGGCGCTGCGGTTGTCGGTGACTTACCCGGCACCGATCCGGCAAGTGACCCGCCACGTCCGCGAGCACGTCACCGCCCGCGTCGCAGAACTCACCGGCTTGGACGTGCGCCAGGTCGACATCGACATCGCCCACCTCACCAGTCCCGGGCAGCAGCGGCGGCGCGTGCAATGACCACCACCTCCGATCGCATCCGCGCAACCACCGCCGAGCGCGAAACCGCACCCGAGCCGCCACAGCGGGTCAGCCGGGCGCAGCGGCGGGCAGCGGCACGCGCCTTCCGGCCCTCCCGGACCCTCCCGGCGGTTGTGGCTGCGGGTGCGCTGGCCGCAGCCTCCATCTTGACCACCGCCGAAGTGGTGGCGGGGCTGATACACCGCAGGGTGCACCTACTCCCAGTGGCGTGGCTGACCCGGTTCGGCCACGACACGCACTGGCACGATCCGGCCGCCATCGTCACCGCCGCCATCGCTTGCCTGTTCGGGGTGCTGCTGATCGCACTCGCGCTGGTGCCGGGCCGCCCCCGCATCATCGCCCTCACCCCCCGCGACCCGCACACGGTGATCGGCATCACCCGCACCGGGCTGCGCCGCCACCTCGCCGCCGCCGCAACCGAAATCGATGGCATCACCCGTGCCCGGGTACACCTCGGCCGACGCCTGGTCCGGGTGAAGGCCGCAAGCCCGCTACGCGACGCCCGCGGCCTGTCCCAACAGGTACACCAAGCCGTGACCGGCCGCCTGGACGAACTGGCGCCACTACGGCGGCTGCGGGTCCGCGTCACCGTACGAAGACGGAAGGACTGAGCCGATGCCTGGACCAAGCCATCGCACCGCACGCGGAAACCGCCTCGGCCTGGCACTCGTTGGCCTCGCCCTGACCGCGGCCGGCGCCGCCGCGCTCGCCCGCGGCCTCGCCGTCCGCCCCGCTCTACTCGGAGCAGCCGACACCCCCGCGCTCGCCGAGCACACCCGCCGCTACCCGGCCGGGCACTGGTGGTTCTGGCCCGCCATCGCCGCCGCGACCGCGGTGATCGCGCTACTGGCGCTGCGCTGGCTCGCCCTCCAAACCCGCACTGACACCATCCACCACCTCAAACTGGAGGCCGACACCCGCCACGGCACCACCCGCCTGCCCGCCTGCGCCGCCACCACAGCCCTGCAAGACGACCTCACCGCCAGCCCCTACATACAACGCGCCAACGCCACCCTCACCGGCACCCCCATCACCCCCCGGCTAGCCCTGACCCTCACTACCGACACCGACCCCGCCACCGCCACCCAACGCACCCACCAAGCGATAACCCGGCTCCGCCGCGCCCTCGAAATCGACCAACTCCGCGCAACCATTACGATCCGCACCACATCAACGCGCCGATGAATCACCGAACCCAATCTCACCGCCCCAGGGTCCAGATGAACACCGGCCGCCCACAGATCAACAACCGCCGGTACCAGCCCTGGTAGTGCCTGACCTGGTAGTGATCCAGGCCGGCTTCGTTCTTAGCGGACTGGAAGCACATCTCGACCGCCCACCAGCTCCTGCAGGGTCGTGGCAGCGGGACCGAAGCAGAGGTAGTGGGCGATCTCGCCGTGCGCGCCACAGGTCAGCAGGCCGCAAGGTGGGACTGGCTTGCGGTGGAAGCGGTGCGGGTTTCAGAGCGACGCAGCCTGACATGTGTCAGCCGGTTTGACAGACACCGTTGCGGGGTGGACGGCGTACTTCCACTCGCCGTGGGCGTCCATGATGGCGCCGGTCGACTACGAACGCGTCCAGGCCCACCAGCGGGAATCTCCATGACCAAGAACCACAGCCGAGGCGGCTACGCCGCCACCACTAACCAGGTCTCTACAGAACGAGGGGATTGACACAACACCCGACGGCTATGACTGGTCGAGGGCGAAGGAGCCGTAGCCGGGCTTTCCGGTCGGCTGGTAGGCGGCGACGATGGTGCCCGTGCTGGTGGTCGTGGCCTCCACGAGCCGCATCGCCGCCGTCGTGGACTCGGCGAACAGGCGCTGGCCCGTGCCCAAGGTGATGGGGTAGATCAACAGGCGGTACTCGTCGATGAGGTCGTGGGCCATCAACGTCTGAGCGAGCAGGCCACTGCCGTGTACCTGCAGCTCATTACACCGTGCTCGAACCTTCCTCGCCGATCCTCGTCGGGTTGCCCAGGGCCTTGCATGACCCCGTCGAGTGTTAGGAACGTGTGAGAGTAAGTCGCATGCCGTTCTCCCTTGCTTCCGTCTTGTCACACTGATAGATCACCGTCGGCTGCGGAGCTTCATCGCCTCCACGCGATGATGTTGAGCCTCCCTGTGCGGTGTTGCCGAGCGGCAATGTCGTTGACCACGTCCGGTGCCCCACTGCACCACCAGCAGGTTCTGCACCGCGATCACCCGCCACACGGCCAGCGCATTCCACACCCGCAGCAGGTGCGGTTCAGCCCGCCGCTATGCCTGGACACCCAGCCGCTGGGCCCGCACGAGAAGGCGCACGATCTCGCACTGTCGACGTACTACTCGAAGGGCACGTCGTTGTCCGGTCGGCGGTACACCCTCCGCTCACAGCCCAATCCGAGATCACCCGCTCACCCGACCGGAGGGTCGTACGAGGCCGCCGCGGTGACCCCGTCAAACGGCAGGGTCGGCCAGTAGCGCGTCGATCTGGCTTAGGGCCGCGGACATGCCCTCGACCGTGCCCATGGACACCAGCTGCTCCATCGTCTCAGGCGTGGGGAAGGTGTTTTCGATCGTCATCACGGTGGCCGTCTCGGCGTCTGCGGTGAGCTGCACGCGGACGGTCGTGGTGGGCATGTCGGGGTCAGGACGGCCGGAGTCGTCGGCGAAGCCGTCCTCGAACTCCAGCCGGTGCGGGGCGTCGACGGACAGGATGCGCCACCAGCCGTAGTGTTTGTCGCCCTCCGGCCCGGTCATGAAGTACGTGACCGCACCGCCGGGGGTCAGGTCATGGTCGATGACGGTCGCGGGGTAGGTCGGCGGGCCCCACCACCGCTCGAGCTGGCGGGGGTCCTGCCAGACCTGCCACACCCGCGCCGGCGGCGCGTCGAACCGCGCGGTGAGCGTCAGCGTGAGGGCTTCAGGGTTCTTCTGAACGTCGATCACGGTCATGCCCGTGCTCCTTGCTGTCTCCTGGGTCGGGATCGGCGAGGATCGCGCCGATCCGGTCGATGCGCCCTCGCCACACGGCTGCCAGCTGGTCCAGCAGCCGATGGGCCTCGCGCAGGGCGTCCGCGTTGCCCCGCACCCGCTGCTCCCGGCCCTGCCGTTGCTTGGTGACCAGCCCGGCGCGTTCCAGCACCGCCACGTGCTTTTGGACGGCCGCGAAACTCATCGGGAACCGCCGGGCGAGGTCCGAGACCGAGTGCTCACCAGTCAGGGTGAGGGCCACGATCTCGCGCCGCGTCGCATCAGCCAGGGCTTGGAAGAGGCGATCGGCGTGTTCGTCGGACTCCTGACGTACAACCATCGAGTTGTACGATAGCTGGCGCCGTCGGGCTGAGCAAGGGAGGCGCCGCAACTGTCCCCGGCCACGCCACCGCGCACCCGGCCGGTAGTGGCGCGGTTACAGTTCACATTTCTTCCGATTTTTGGCGGCCGCGGGCGAACTGGCGGTCATCTGTTCTCCGCAAGCCCGGCGGGCGGGACACTCGCGGGGCGCCCCGCGCCCAGCGGGATGGGCGCGGGGCGTCGTGCCTAAACCGTCACCGTGTTGAGGATCGGGACGAGCTGTTCCTCCTCGTAGTCCAGGTGGGCTTCCAGCTCGGTAGCGAGGCGGTCGAACTCGGCGAGAAGCGTGGCGGGGTCGACGTCGTCGGATGAGCTCAGCCTCTGGATGTCGGCCAGGAGCCGCGTGATCACCTCGTGCTCGCGGCCCAGCCGTGCCAAGGGCTCGGCCAGTTCCGGGTGCTGTCGTTCAAGGGTGGGGAACATCTGGCCGTCCTCACCCATGTGGTGGTATGTGAGGCCCTGACACATGGTCAGGCAGTTGATGCGGAGCTGCGCGCCGAGGCCGGGGCCGGACTGGGCGATCTCCTTGCGGATGATCGCGAGTTCCCGGCGGAAACCGTCGTGGATCGCCTTGAGGCCCTCTCCCATCGCCCGGCCTCCGAGGTCGGGCGGGCCAGGGACGGGAACGAGGGCGATCACAGGAAGGGTCCGGGTCGTCTTGGCCTGGTAGTCGGCCCACCCGGGGTCGGCCTCGGCCGCGCGGGAGAAGACGCGGTCGCGTTCGGCGCCCTCCAAAACGACGGCCTGCGCGTCATAGGTGAAGACGCCGACCTCGACCTTGGCGCGAGGATTGGCCACCAGGTTGTGGAACCAGGCCGGATGGTTCGGCGCGCCACCGGCCGACGCGATGACCAGGGTTCGTTCGCCGCCGTCGGGAAGGTAGCCGAGCGGGGTCGTGTGCGGCGCGCCGGACCGCGCTCCGATGGTGGTCAGCAGGAGCAACCGGCCTCCCTCGAAAGGGCCACCGACCCGTCCGCCGTTGGCGCGGAACTCCTCGATGATCTGTTGGTTGAAATCGATCGGCATTCTCTGTTTTCTCTCCAGGATTGGTGATCCCGCGGACCGTTCGCGGGCATGACGAAGAACCGCACGGCGGGCAGAACGAAATCACCAGGGGGCGACTTCGACCGTGGTGCGGGAAATGGTGGAAGGCGCGCAAAATACCCGACCGGGTTGGCGATTCACCGACCGGGTCGGTTCATGATGGCTCGCGAAATAGGCGGCGACCGACACCGCCAAGCATGTGGAAACATCGCGCAGAATGCGCGGAGTACGTGGAACAAGGAAAGGCGGGCCTCTCGCCCGCCCGGCGCTCACGCCGTGGCCGGGTGCCCCACTCGCTCTTGGCCCATGGCCGACCCGGCAGTCATAGTGTCAACTCTAGTGCCATGAACACGCACGGTGCCACCGTAACACCGTGTCCGGCCTCACCAGCAGACGCAATCCCGCCCGCCGTGCCCTACCGGGATGTGCTGTTGCTGATGGCGTGGGGAGGGTTGTCGTACGAGCAGACGGCCGAGGCGCTGGGCGTCCCGGCCGACACGGTCCGCTCCCGCTGGAACCAGGCCAGGGCCAAGCTCCGCACGGCATTGGGCGAGGTCGACCCCACCGCACCCACCCAGGAGTTGTCGGGAGCTGGCGGCGGCTATGCGGTGGCTCGTTTCTGCACCGCTCAGGTGTTGGAGGCGGATGTGCACGGGGACCGCCCATACGTCGTCAGCGAGTATGTCGAGGGTCTGTCGCTCAGCCGCCGCGTGGCCGAACAGGGGCCCTTGTCCGATGGCGCCTTGGGGCGGCTCGCCATCGGCACGGTGACCGCGCTGGTCGCGATACACCAGGCCAACGTCGTCCATCGTGATTTCAAACGCACAACGTGATTCTCGGCCCGGATGGGCCCCGGGTGATCGATTTCGGTATCGCCCGGGCGCTGGACACCGTCAGGACGGTGTCCAGCGCCCTCGTGGGCACCCCCGCATACATGGCGCCCGAGCAGCTGCCCTCGCAGCCAGTGGGCCCGCCGGCGGATGTGTTCGCCTGGGGACGATTGCCTTCGCGGCGACCGGCAGGCTCACCTTCGGCCAGGACACGATCCAGGCGGTGGCCGACCGGATTCTCCACGCCGAGCCTGACCTCGGACACCTGTCGGGACCGCTGCGCGATCTGGTGGCGACGCCCTCACCAAGGACCCCGCGACCCGACCCAACGCCGGGGAGCTGCTGGAGCGGTTGCTTCGGCAGAGCTCAGGGCCACCGGCCAGCCCAGCCGACTCTCGGGACGGGCAGACCAAATTTGCTCGAGCTGGGGATGAGGGGCCTTCCCCCGTCTGGTGGACCGATGACCTCAAGCGTACGGTCGAGCGCGTATCGGGTCCTGCGGAGCGGCAGGGGTGTCGGGGCGCTGCTGTGATGGGCGGGTGTCGAGCAGCATCCGCGCCATTTCCGCGGGTCGCTCCAGAGCGGAGAAGTGACCGGTATGCGGCAGCACTACCGGCTTGGCGTCCGGGAGCAGGCGTCCGACGCCTTCGCGGTCCGATGGCCGTGACCAGTCACCGTCGCCGTAGACGAGGACGACCGGTACCTGGACCAGCCGATAGTGCTCCCGCGCCGCGATCAGGCTGTTCACGCTGCGGAAAACCGCACGGGCGACCCGCGGGTAACCGGCGCGGCGGCCGACTCGGCGCAGCTCGGTCAGGAAGTCCTCCGGGAGGTTCCGTTTGTCGGCGAAGCCGCCGCGCATGACCCCTCTCAAGATGGGCTTGCTCTCCATGCTGGCGAGGACCGGACCAGCGAGGGGGAGACGCTCGCCCGCCACAATCAGCCTGGCGAGCCGATTGCCCCGCTCGATCCCCTCTGGATAGTCGTAGGTGTTGAAAGCGACGACCCGGCTCACCCTGTCGCCGAGGTCCGCGGATGCCGACAACGCCAGGGTCGCTCCCATGGACTCGCCGGCCAGTGTGAGGCCGTCAAGGCCCAGTGCGGTCACGAACTCCACGACGGCGCCCCGGAGGTCAGGTTCCTCGTAGCCCGCGCCGTCGGTGATGTCCGACCAGCCCATCCCTGGAAGATCCAGCGCGTAGACCGTGAAGGAGTCCCAGATCCGCGGGATGACCAGCTGGAAGTAGTCGAGCTGGGTGCGGACCGTGTGCAGCAGCACCAGCGGCGGCCCTGCTCCCGCTTTGAGGTAGCGCACACGTGAGCCGTTCGAGCGCGTCAGGAAGTTCACCTCGCCGCGGCTGTGACTCCATGTCGCGGTGTAGCTGTTGTCCGGTGCCTGATCGGTCTGCGTCATCGCGCCCATCACCGATGCGTCCCTTCATCGGCCAAGCCGAGCGCCGCCACGCTGACGACCGTGGCGTTGGACGAGGTGTGCCGGTTGTTCCGGTAGGGGACGTAGTCGGCGCTGTCGTACCAGGCGAACGCGGCCTCGCTGGTGGGCCAGGCCATCAGCGCCATCGCCGTCGGGCCCGGGCCGCCTTTGAGCACGGTCGGCATCGGGCCGCTGCCCAGAGATGCGCCGCCGTGGTGCTCGACGGTCCACTTGAAGTGCTGGGCGTAGTCGAGGAACGGCTCGAGGTGGGTGATGTCGGCCCAGACCGAGACGAACACACCGAGCCTCTCCTGGGGTGGCGAGAGTCGCCCGGACCATTCGGGCCGGTCGCCTTCGCGCTCCGACGGCCACCACACCGGTTCGGGGTGGGCGGGGAACAGCAGCGCGGTGCCGTCGACCTGATCCTCAACGGACTCGAACCATTTCTTCGCGGTGTCATCGTCGGCGAAACCTGCGATCGTGACCCACGCCGGGATAGGGTGCGCCGCCGTTTCGATCACATCTTTCACCGGCCCGCAGGCGAGCAACTCGCCTTGCTGTGTGATCTCGGGCCGAGCGGGGTCCGTCGTCCAGATGGCGACGTAGCTACGAAACTGTGACATGGGGAGCCTCCGGAGTTGCTGGAGCTGATTCGGATGGGACGGCGGGCCGGGACGGCAGCAGGAGGACCGCGACGAGAGCGCCGGCCGCGGCGACTCCCGCGGCGACGAGGCAACCGCCGGCGAAGCTGTGCAGGAACGCGCGTACGGCGACGTCCGCCAGGGCGGGGTGGCCGGATTGCTGCGCGGCGATGATCGCGCCGCCGATTGAGCCCTTCGCGGCCGAGACCACAGTGGCCGGGAGGCCATCGGGAAGCGTTGATGTCAGACGGCTGGAATACAGGGAGGCCGCGACGCTTCCGATGACCGCGACGCCGAGGGTGCCGCCGAACAGGCGGGTCGCGTCGTTGACCGCCGAGCCGACCCCAGCCTTCTCCTTGGGGACCACTCCCATTATCGCCTCGGTGGCGGGAGCACTAGTGAGCCCCATGCCGGTGCCGAGCACGACCATCTGGGCCGCGATCACGCCGTAGGAGGTGGACTGGCCCGCGGTGGCGATCCACAGGAACGCGATGCAGAACAGCACGAGTCCAGTGCTGACGATGACCTTGTTGCCGATGCGGACCGCGAGCCTCGTGCCAAGTAGGGACGAGACCGCGACGGATCCTGCCACTGGGAGCAGGCGGACGCCCGTGCCCAGCGGACTAAAGGACTTCACGAACTGGAAGTACTGGACGACCAGGAAAATGAAGCCCATCAGCGCGAAGAACGAAATGGTCACCGACGCGCTCGCCGCGGAGAAGCGCAGGTTGCGGAACAGCGCGACGTCCAGCATTGGGTGCTCGGTGCTGCGCTCCACGGCGAGGAAGACTGCGAGCAGGACAACACCTCCCGCGAGGGTTGCGATGGTGGCCACAGAGCCCCAACCCCACTCGGGCGCCTGAATGACGCCGAGCACGAGGACTCCCATCGCCGCGGTGGACAGCAGTAGCCCGCGCACATCTAGCGGCCGGGTGCCCGACTCTCGCGATGTTGGAACGACGACGGCAATGAGCACCGCGATGACGGCCGCGACCGGGACAAGGAACACGAAAATGCTTCCCCACCAGTATCTCTCCAGCAGCCATCCGCCGAAGATGGGCCCCATCGCGATACCGATCCCGGTGGTG
>JAOPYO010000395.1 GCA_025964575.1 Actinomycetes bacterium | reverse complement strand
GTGTGGGCCGACCCCAACAAGTCGACCCGCCTGGTGCGGACCTCGGCCACCTCCGACGTGCTGGGCCAGATCGTGGTCACCGATGGCGCCACCGACCGTGAAGTCATGGCCGTGCAGGTCACCGCCGTCAACAATACCGTCTCCTACAGTGGTTACACCGTCAAGCACCTGGTCAGAGGTTCTCAGACATCGGGCGTGCACGCGTTCTCGGCGGGTGACAGCGGCGGTCCCGTCTACCAGATCCAGTCCAGCGGCAAGCTGAAGGCGTTCGGCGAGGTAGTCGCCCGCTATACGAGCAACGCGTCCGTCGGCTGGTACCTGCCCGAGCGCTACATCCTGAGCGCGTGGAATCTGTCGCCCATGGTCAGCGTCTGATCGATCGACGTCGTGACGACTCCGGTGATCGTCGGTAACTTAGTGGGCTGTCGATGAACGTTCATCGGGTCTGAGAATGAGGCCGCTCGTTGTTTGAGTCGGCCCCAGCGTTGCTGTCAAAAGACCCCGAGCCTTAGTGGCTCCGGGGTCTTTTGGCTGGTCACGGCGGTCGGCTTCGGTCAGCTCTTACGGCCACAGTCGCGCAACTTCCTGGCGGTGTGATCGAGATGGTTGGTGATCACATAGTCCACGCCCGCCTCCAGTTGGGCGTTCCACCATTGTTTTGAAGGCCCCCTTCACCGGACTGGTGCCCCGGAGCTTGAGGCACGGGAAGAATCCGCCGGGATCGCCGGGAACCCGATAATTGCCGTCCGGGCCTCCCCAGAGTCGGACCTTAAGGCCGGCCCTGTGGGCGCGCTGGCCCGCGAGGTCGACCTCACCACCCGCACCGCCGCCGGATACGCCCGCGACGTCCGCGCGGCCGCCGCGATGGGTATGAAGGTGGGAGCGGGAGCCGAATGTCGGTCAGTTCGAGAGCCAGTTGGTGATCGTCTGGGCTTGCTGTGTCGGTGAAAATGAGAGCCATGTCCCGCGGGGCGGGGAATGGCTGTGGTTGCTCGGTGCGATGGTCAGTTGGCTTGTTCTGCGCGGGCGCGGGCGCGGGTGTGGGCGAGGCGGTAGGAGTCGGTGCCGGTCTCGATGATGTTGCCGGCGAAGGTGAGCCGGTCAACGATCGCGGCGCAAAGGCGCGGGTCGGTGAAGGTCTTGGTCCAGCCGGAGAAATGCCGTTGGCAACGTCGCCGCTGCTCTACCTCCGCACCCGTTGGTGGTGCGTGAACAGGCGGGTGAGCAGGCGGGTCAAGGTCTGCCGGTCCTCGGGCGAAAGCGGTCCGAGCAGGTCGTCCTGCACCTTGTCGAGCGCTCGTTCCATGCTCCGCAGTTGTCGATCACCCGCCTTGGTGAGGGTCACCATGTTGCGCCTTCGGTCATCCGGGTCCGGCGTCCGCTCGACGAAACCCTGCGCGGCCAGTTCGTTGATCGCTGCCACCACGTCGCTGCGGTCCATGCTGCACCGGCGACCGAGCTCGGCCTGGCTGGCCACCCCGAACTCGTCCAGCGCGGCCAGGATGCGGTAGTGGTATCCACGCGCACCCACCTCGCCGAAGCCGTCAGACGCCAACCGGTGGGCGTGCACTGCCACCTGGGTGAGCAGCCAACTCGGCTTCGCGGTCAGGCGTGCGGGGATCTGTTCCACGCAGTCACCCTACATCGTTGGCCCAGCCAATGAATGGCTGTATAGTTGGCGTGACCAATGTTGGTGTCGCCAATGAAAGAGGATGTCATGTCCACGGATACGCAGATCGCCGACCGTCGAGATCGCCGGCACCGTCGTACGGACGCCGACGGGCTGGCGATTCCGCGAGGTGCGGATCATGCTCGCCTGGATGCACGAGAACTGATCTCCCTCCGGGAGGCCGGGGACACGCCGGGGAGCAGGCGACCGCGTCGTCATGCGGCTCCGCCCGGCCCCGCGGCAACCGACCACGCGGCAGGAAGAACTGCAATAGCTCAATAACGACCTCAGAACCGAGCGTGACCAGCTCGAACGCTCAGAGGGCGGCTGGTGGCAGCTTCTTTACCGGAAGGCCTAGTCGTCCGAACATTTGGGCGCCGAATGAATCCCCCTGGAGTTAAGACCATGATCAAGCCGTTCCGCATCGACATCCCCCAGGCCGACCTCGACGACCTGACCGACCGGCTCTCCCGCACCCGTTGGCCCAACGAGGTCGCCGACGCCGGGTGGGACTACGGCTTCCCGCTGGCGCGGCTCAAGGAACTGGCCGAATACTGGCGCACCGGCTACGACTGGCGCGAGCACGAGGCCAAGCTCAACGAGCTTCCGCACTTCACCACCGAGATCGAGGGCCAGAACATCCACTTCGTCCACGTCCGGTCTTCGAAGCCGGACGCGCTCGCGCTGATCCTCACCCACGGCTGGCCCGGTTCGTTCCTGGAGTTCCTCGACGTGATCGAGCCGCTGTCGCGCGACTTCCACCTGGTGATTCCGTCCATCCCGGGTTACGGCTTCTCCGGGCCGACCCACGAGCGCGGCTGGGATATCGTCCGGGTCGCGCGGGCCTGGGCTGAGCTAATGCGCCGTCTCGGGTACGAGCGCTATGGCGCGCAGGGCGGCGACTACGGCTCGGGCATCTCAATGGCGCTCGGCGCGGTGGCACCCGAGCAGGTCGTCGGGGTGCACGTCAACTACCTGCCGACCCGGCCGGTCCCGGACGCCGACATTGAACTGTCCGAAACGGATGAAGCCCGGCTGGACAAGGTCAGGCAGATGATGGCGAATCGTCCGCCGTACCAGACTCTGCAGGCCCTCACCCCGCAGACCATCGGCTACGCGCTGACCGACTCGCCGGTCGGCCAGCTGGCCTGGATCGCCGAGCGCTTCGCACAGTGGCCGGACCCGCGCTCGCAGATCAGGGACTAGCGGATGCTCACCGACATCTCGCTGTACTGGCTGACCGCCACCGCGGCTTCCTCGGCACGGCTGTCCCGCGAAACCCCGCGGCGCATCGAGCCGTGCCCGGTACCGGTTGGCGTGGCGGTGTTCGCGCACGACATCACCCAGTCG
>JAOPYO010000386.1 GCA_025964575.1 Actinomycetes bacterium | reverse complement strand
GGGAGAGACGGTGCGCGGTGGCGGTGATGTGCCGCAGTGGGCGCAGCAGTCGTCCGGCCAGCCACCATCCCACGGCCACCGAGATGACCGTGAGCACGGCGATCGTGATCGCCGTGACGGTCCACTGATACTGCAGCACCGCGCCAGGCAGACGGCTCACGATCACGTCACTCCCGCTGTAATTGCCCGGGGCCGGTGCGTGGTCGGGAGGTACCCCCGGAGCCAGCTGCCGGAGGTGCACATCGCCCTTCATGAGGGTGGTGACCCGGTGGTCCAGCATGCTCTTGAGCAACAGGTTCACCACGGTGAGCATGATCGTGGAGGTGACCAGGAACAGGCCGGTGTACAGGACGGTGAGGCGTGCCCGCACCGTGCCGAGCGGCTGCACCGTAGGTTTCCAGGCCGTACGGCGGGTCACAGGAGGTACCCGGCGCCTGGCACGGTCCGGATGCACGGCGGATCACCGAGCTTGGACCGCAGCCGGCTGATGATGACGCGCACCACGGTGGTGAACGGGTCGGTGTGTTCGTCCCACGCCGACTCCAGCAACGTCTCCGCGCTGACGATGGCCCCGTTGGCCCGCATCAGTACCTCAAGCACCGCGTACTCCTTCAGTGACAGCCGCAAGAAGCGGCCGTCGCGGGACACCTGCAGACGGTGAGTGTCCATCACGATCCCGTGCCGTTCCAGCATCGGCGGCAGCGCCGCCTGGCTGCGCCGCCCCAGGGCCTGCACCCGCGCCACCAGCTCGGTGTAGTCGAAGGGTTTGGGCAGGTAGTCGTCGGCGCCCAGGCCCAGGCCGGCGACCCGCTCGAGCACCGACGCGGCGGCGGTCAGCATCAGGATGCGGGTGCGGGCCCCCGACCGCACCAGGTCCCGGCAGACCACATCGCCGTGTACCCCGGGCAGGTCCCGGTCCAGCACCATCACGTCGTAGTCGTTGACGGCCAGCCGTTCCGCCGCCGACGCGCCGTCGTAGGCCACATCGACCGCCATGGCGTGTCGGCGCAGCCCCACGGCCACCAGATCGGCCAGATCCCGCTCATCTTCCACCACCAGCACCCGCATGGTCGAAGTCGTACCGGATCGGCTGTAACAGCGGCGTTAACGCTCGCGTTCACGCCTGCGCAACGCCTCCATCGCCAGCCTGTCCACCATGACCACGATCAAGGCCGAAACGCCGGTGCTCGCTCACGTGATGGAGGACGAAATGGAAGGCATCCCCAGCCGGGATACGGACCGGAGACGGCGGTTGCGCCGCACCAGCGCGATGGCCGTCGTGCTGACGAGCGTCGCGCTGGTCGCCGGGGCCTGCTCCGGCGGCAACGGACCGGGCAGGACCGTGGCGTCCGTGGGACCCAAGAGCGGTTCGACGTCGGCCACGCAGGCATCCTCGGGGAAGGGCGACCCGCTGGCCTACGCCAAGTGCATGCGCGCGAACGGCTTGCCGGACTTCCCTGACCCCAAGCCCGGAGGCGGTATCGCCTTCAAAGTGGGCGGCGCTCTCGACCCCGCGTCGCCGGCGTTCAAGAAGGCGGAGAGTCACTGTAAGCAGTTCATGGGGTCCGGCAGCCCGGGGCGGGTGAACCCGGACCAGCTGTGGTCCGCGGCGGACAAGCTCAGGTACGCCCAGTGCATGCGTGCCAGCGGCGTGCCGAAGTTCCCGGACCCCGCCGCGGACGGCAGCATTCCCCCGATCATCAAGGGCGGCCCTCTCGACCCCGAGTCGCCGCAGTTCAAGAAGGCGGCGGACGCTTGTAAAAAGTACCAGCCGCAGAACATGCCGAAGACGGGTCCCGGGGGCGGGTCGTGAGTGCTACGCAGATCTCGGTGGAAGCGGCGGATGTGAGCCCGTCCGGTGGGAAGGACCGGCGTCCACGTCGGCGTTCGGGGCGGCGCGGGCGGGTGGTTGCGGTTGTTGTGGGAGCTGTGGTCGCGGTGGGTGTGGGGGTGGTCGTCACCGATCCGTTCGGTGGCCAGAAGAAGGGCACCTCGATCGTGAGCACCGCACGGACCGGGCTCGCTCAGGTGACCAAGGGGACCTTGTCCGCCCGGACCCAGGAGAACGGGACGCTGGGTTATGCGGGTGACTATCAGGTGGTCGGCAAGGCCAATGGCACTGCCACGAAGCTGCCGGGCGTGGGGCGGGTGGTCGGTCAGGGCAAGGTGCTGTACCAGGTCGATGGCAAGCCGGTGGTCCTGCTGCAGGGTGCGGTGCCGGTCTACCGGGCTCTGTCGTGGGGGATGGAGGGTGCCGACGTCCGGCAGTTGAACGCCGCGCTGGTCGCCCTGGGGTATGCGACAAAGGACGAGATCGACTCCAATTCGAACTACTTCGGATGGCAGACCTACTACGCCCTAGAGAAGCTGCAAGACGATGTGCGTCTGAAGAAGACCGGGGAACTGACGCTCGGCCAAGCGGTGTTCGTCCCGGCCAAGGAGATCAGGGTCACCAAGGTCACCGCGGTGCGGGGTGCTTCCGTGATGGCCGGATCAGTGGTCCTGCAGGCCTCCTCGACCGACCGGCAGGTCACCGTCGCGCTGAGCGCGAGCCAGCAGTCCGACGTCAAGGCCGGCGACAAGGTGACCATCACGCTACCGACCGGCAAGACCACCCCGGGTGTGGTCTCGTCGGTGGGCAAGGTGGCGACCAAGGCGGACAACAGCACGACCATCAACGTCTACATCACGCCGTCGAAGCCGAAGGTGACCGGACAGCTCGACCAGGCACCGGTGCAGGTGTCCATCATTTCCGACACGGTGAAGGACGTGTTGTCGGTGCCGGTGAGCGCGCTGCTGGCCTTGGCCGGCGGCGGGTACGCGGTCGAAGTCGTGCAGGCCGGTGGCGCACACCGCCTGATCCCGGTGAAGACCGGGTTGTTCGACGACAGCGCGGGCACGGTCGAGGTCACCGGTGACGGCCTGGCGGTCGGCCAGAACATCGTGGTGCCCGCCTCATGACCGGCGTGGACGCGGAAACGAGGGTGGCCGGTGGCCGGCACACCGGTGAGCCGGTTCTGCAGCTGGAGGAGGTCACCAAGATCTACCCCGGAGTGTCGCCGGTGGTGGCGCTGGACAAGGCCACCTTCACCATCCGCAGGGGTGATCTGGTGGCGATCGTGGGCCCGTCGGGTTCGGGGAAGTCGACGCTGCTGCAGGTGATGGGCACCCTGGACCGCCCCACCTCGGGGACGGTCCACATCGTCGGCGATGACGTCGCCATGATGTCGGACCGGGCCCTGGCCCGACTGCGGGCCACCCGGATCGGGTTCGTGTTCCAGCAGTTCTTCCTGGCCGAGCACGCCACCGCGTTGGACAACGTCGCCGACGGGCTGCTGTATTCGGGCACCAGGCACGGCGCGCGACTGGAGGCGGCGGCCGCGGCGCTGGAGCGGGTCGGGCTCGGCCACCGCCTCGACCACCGCCCACCGCGACTGTCGGGAGGTGAACGGCAGCGGGTCGCGATCGCCCGGGCCCTGGTCGGGAACCCGGCGATCGTCCTGGCCGACGAACCCACCGGCAACCTCGACAGCGTCTCCGGAGCCGCGATCTTCACGCTACTCACCGAGCTCAACGCCGAGGGCGCCACCATCATCATGATCACCCACGACCGTGAACTGGCCGCACGACTGCCGCGCCGCATCGAGGTCCTCGACGGCCACATCGTCGCCGACGTCACCGCGGCGGAGCAGCCTCCGGACACGGAAAGGCACCTGCCATGACGACCACGGCTCCAGGCCGGCTGCATCCGGCCGACCTGGCCCGGACCGCCGGGGTGGGGCTGCGCACCAGGCGGATGCGGGCCGCACTCTCAGCGCTGGGCATCGCCATCGGCGTCGCGGCGATGGTGGCGGTGATGGGGTTGTCCGCCTCGTCCCAGGCCGGGCTGCTGGCTGAGATCGACAAACTGGGCACCAACCTGCTGACGGTCACCCCGGGCCAGACCATGGGCGGCGACGACGCCAAGCTCCCCTACGACGCCCCGGCAATGATCGCCCGGATCGGCCCGGTCGAAACCGTCCAGAGCACCGGCAAGACCAAGGCCAACGCCTTCCGCAGCCCCTACATCCCGAGCATCAACACCAACGCCCTCACGGTCAACGCCGCGAGCCTGGACCTGCCCGCCGCGATACGCACGACCGTAGCCCAGGGCAAGTATCTCAACGCCGCCACCGCCGACCAGCCGCTCGCCGTGCTCGGCTCGGCCGCCGCCAGCCGCCTCGGCATCTCCCGGATCCACCCGGGGATGCGCATCTGGGTCGGCGGGCAGTGGTTCTACCTCGCCGGGATCCTCAACCCCGCGACCCTGACACCCGAGATCGACTCCTCGGTACTGGTCGGCTACCCCGCCGCCCGCAAGTACCTGCACTTCGACGGCCACCCGTCCATCGTCTACGTGCGGGCCCAGACCGACCAGGTCCACAACGTACAGAAGGTGCTCGCCGCCACCGCCAACCCGCAAAATGCCAACGAGGTCAGCGTCTCCCAGCCCTCAGCCGCTCTCGTGGCCCGAGCCGCGGCCCAGTCCGCGCTCAACGGCCTGTTCCTCGGACTCGGAGCGGTGGCCCTGCTCGTCGGCGGCATCGGAGTCGCCAACACCATGGTCATCTCCGTCCTCGAACGCCGCTCCGAGATCGGACTCCGGCGCGCCCTCGGCGCCACCAAGGGCAACATCCGCCTCCAGTTCCTGTCCGAAGCGATCCTGCTCGCCGCACTCGGCGGCACCGCCGGGGTGGCCATGGGAACAATCGCCACAGCGATCTACGCCAACATCAAAGGCTGGGCCACCGTGGTCCCGCCACTCGCCTGGGCAGGAGGGCTCGGCGCGGCCATCGCCATCGGCGCCATCGCCGGCCTCCTCCCCGCCCTCCGCGCAGCCCGCATGCAACCCACCGAAGCCCTCCGAACCGTCTGAACCAAGCACCAGACAGCCCGGCACCGCGGACGCCCCGCGTGCCGGGCTTCGGCGACCTGTGGATCCGTTCGTGGCCGGCGGATGAAGCCTAGGATGCGAGGCACGCGCCCGAACTAGACGACGTCGCCGCCGACGCCGGATCGTCCCGTGGGAATCCCGACTACGAGCACGTTCACGTGCTCTCGGATGCGCTCACTGAAGACCTCGACCATCGCATCAGTGATAGACGCGATCAGCTGCGCGGGGACATCGTCGATCGTCGGCCTGTTCAACGCCGGTTCGCGCATGTTCAACGTGACGATCGGCGAGTTTCCTTCGGCTAGCACGCCACCCAAGCCCCAGCGGTGCTGCGGGATGCCGAATAGCTCCACGACCACGAGCGGGCGCGCTTGTTCTCCATACACCTTGACCGCCGCGTCGGTCAGAGCCCGGATGATCTTCGGCTCGACCTCTCCGTCGAGTACCTCTTCAAACATCTGCACGTTGAAATGCGGCACCGTACGGGCCTCCGCTCGAGTGGTTGATCGATCGCGTCGCCGGCATGCGCAAGCATGAACGCGGCGAGTATTTTGCTTTGTAAGCAAAGTTTCTTTGCATTGAAATCTATGTAAAGGAGTGGTGGATGTCAACCAAGGCTGCTCTGATCGCCAACGGCTCGGTCTTCGCCTCAGTCGCGGACGGAGACCTGGACACAGCCGCCGAGCAGGTGAACCGTCTCCTCGACGACACCAGGGCTCAACCCCGCTTGAACCGCCACGACGAACAGCTCTGGCACCTGCACTATCACGGAACCACCGGCGGTCTGGCCGCAGCGAGGACGACCTCGCTCTGGCCGTCATCCTTATCGGCTCGACAGCGCCACGTCGCGATCACTGTCCAGCCGGACGCCGCCCCGAGTTCAGGTCCTCCCAGCGGGCGGTACAGGCAAACTTCAATGAGAGCGCGCGCCGCCGAGCCTCGGCCGCCTACTGCCTACCGCCTGGCGTCAAATATTGACCATTTAGTCCGGCTCATGGAAAGTATTGGTGGAATGCTTGGTCTGCAAACGGGAGTACCAGTGGCCACGTGGCGGCTCACCTCGCACGGTGAGACGGTCCTCGCCAACTGGAGAAAGAACGCCACGAGAGCGGACCAGGAGTCCATGGCCGAAGTGCTCGAAAGAATAAGCCACTCGTCAGGGTTGTACGTACCCTTCGCCGGGTCCGGCGCTGTAGTGCCAGGTGGCGAAGCTGCGGAAGTACGTGATCTGCGCGAGGCCGGTTAACAGCAGGGTCTGGCGCACCTCCGGATGTGCGTGTAATGATGTAATCATGGTGACGCTCTTTGAACACGCTGGTGGACACGAAGGTCTCCACCGATTCATCGACATCTTCTACAGCAGCGTCTTGTCCGATCCGCTACTCCAGCCATTGTTCGGTGCGGGACGCCCCGAACATGTCGCGCACCTGACGGCCTTTAGCGCCGAGACCTTCGGTGGCCCCGAGACGTTCTCCAAGGACATGGGCGGGTTTCCACTGCTGATCGAGGCACACCGAGGCTTGAAGATCACCGAAACGCAGCGGCAGCGATTCATCGATCTGTACATGGCAGCCGCCGATCAAGCCGGGCTACCTGCCGACCCGCCGTTCCGGGAGGCGCTGCGTTCTCATGTGGAGTTCGGCTCACAGGTAGCCATGCAGAACTCCCATGCCGAAACCGACGACCAGTTGCACCCACTACGGGAGGTCCCTCTCTGGGACTGGCCCGCCTCATCCGAGTAGACCGGCCCGGAAAGCCGGCTGACCGAACGAAGCGTCCACTTACCAACCTGACGCCACCTACCCGCCTCTTGGCATAACTGCCTTCGAGTTCAGTCGTCGTCCGCTGCGGAATCCGTGAATCCGTCGGAAATCATAGCCGGAGATATCGATCATTGTCCGGTTTGGATTCCGGGCGAGAGCGAGCCGCTGACCTTGCAGTTTATGCCGTTATACCTGTGGCGTGCCCTCCGCACCACCCCAAGGCTCGGTTCTCCCCCCGCATCCAGCACGGCCTGGCCTCGGAAACACAGGTGCGAATACGCACCGATTCACGCACGATGAGGGTATGGGGAGCAAACCGATCGCGAGCGATGAGGCGTTGCTGCGGCTGGGCGCGCGGATGGCGGAGATCGAGGCGCTGTACGGGTGCGCCTTGGCCGCCACTGACGCGCAAACCGAGCGTCGCCTGATGATCGAGCTCGCGACAGCGGGAGCACAGTTTGTAGAACAGGCACGCGCCGCAGCAACCGGGAAGACAGCCGGGAGGAGCGCGGTTCGCCCTCCCGCCGCGGCCAAGCCCACCGCGCCGGGAGACAAGCTTCGGCGTCGGATCACCAGCGCTCAGCACACCGCCGACTGGATCATCGCCCGGGTCGGCGGCTACCCACTCGCGTAAGAGGCCGCGCGGATAGGGCGCTGGATCAGCGAGCGGCGGCCAGGCACAGCCTGGCAAGGCGGAGGAAGGAGTCGGCCCGGGCTTGGCCGTCGACTGACGACAACGCCGCCAGGCGAAGC
>JAOPYO010000359.1 GCA_025964575.1 Actinomycetes bacterium | reverse complement strand
GTACCGCTGAGAATCCAGTTGTGCGCCGCGCAGAGCTCATGGACTTCCGCTTCGAGGATCGGCCACTGGCCCTCGTTGACCAGAACCGGGGCATCCGTAAGCCAGCAGTGCTGCCTGCGGCACTGTCGATTTTGACGACCTTTACCTCTGCCAGCGAGCAAGCGCCATACGACGACGCCCCCGGCCCGGACGGTCTGCTCCGCTACAAGTACCGGGGTTCCGACCCGATGCATCCGGACAACGTGGGGCTACGCCGCGCATTCGAACGGCAGGTTCCGTTGATGTGGTTCTTCGGTGTCGCGACGGGCCTCTACCTGCCGCGCTATCCCGTCTGGCTCGTCGCCGACGAACCCGAGCAGCTGCAGTTCGCGGTAGCCCTAGATGAAGCGCAGCTTCACATCGCTGGCGCGGGTGTCGTCGACCTCGTGCAGCGACGCTATGCCGAGCGGCTCACTCGACAACGCCTGCACCAACCGGTGTTCCGGGAACGTGTGATTCAAGCGTACGAAACCTGCTGCGCCATGTGCCACCTGCGCCAAGCCTCCTTGTTGGACGCTGCGCACATCCTCCCCGATCGTCACCCCCAAGGGGTGCCGGCTGTGTCCAACGGTCTAGCACTCTGCAAGATTCACCATGCGGCATACGATCAGAACATCCTCGGAGTACGACCAGACCTGGTGATTCAGGTGCGTACAGACATCCTGGAAGAGATCGACGGGCCGATGCTGCGCCATGGACTCCAGGACATGCATGGAGCTCCGCTGACCCTTCCCCGCAGGCGAGGCGACCACCCTGACCAACAGGCACTGGAAGAGCGATACGAAACCTTCCGTAAGACCGCATGAACGCCGACGCGCGAGGAGCGCTCGGTGGCGCTTACAGCGCCTCCTCCGCGGGCCCTTCCGAGAAATCGGCATCTGACGACTCAGCGTGCCTTGGCCAGCGGGTTGACCTGCATAGACCTCAGCTGATCAGCACCAATCCCAGACAGCTCGAGTATGGGCGCAGGAGCCTGGGGCCGGGTTTCTGAAAGCTACTTCGTTGTCTCGAAGTCCCCGACGATGGTCTCGGTCTCGCGGGTGCCGTCGATGGTGTCGGCTTCGATCTCCTTGACCGTCAACGTGACCTGGCCACCTGCGTCGCGGGGCCGGATCCAGCAGCTCTGATGATCTACTGAGTCGAGTTTGGTCCCGCTTGGGTGTCATCTGGGGGTCTTGCGCAGGATGACCGCCTGTCTCAGATAGCCCATCCGGTCTTCGTAGAACGGCACCGACAGGGGGCTGTGCAGGTTGGTGTCGGTAGCCGCGACGACCGCTCCCCTCTGCCGTCCCCATTCTTCGGCGGCTTCCATGAGGATGGTGCCGACGCCCTGGCGGCGGTGGTCGTCGGTGACAGCGAGGGCATTGATCAGAAGCCGGACCCTGGACAGGTCGCGTTGGAGCTGCCAGCGGCCATCCGGGCGGGCCCGTTCCACAGTCGCTTCGATCACGCCGACGACCTGGCCGTCGTCCTCGGCGACGAGCCATAGAGCGTCGTCGTCTCGCTCATCGGCGATGGCCTGCTCGAACCACTCCACCAGTCCTTCGGCATCGGGCTCGTGGATCACCTCCGGGACAAGGGCCGCGTAATAGCGTCCGGCGTCCCGCCACGCCCGCGCGCAGCCGTCGCCGTCACCAGGCTGGATCTGTCTGATGGTGATTCCACTCATTCCATCAGTGTTCACCCACGGAGAGCCGACCGGCTCCGTCGAGCGGCCCCTCCAGGGGCCGCCTATCGACCGAAAGGGCCAACTATCGATCGTTGGTCACACCCGGCGAGCCGGGCCGCAGAATGTCACCCCACCCCAATAGCGTCTACATCTAGGGTTCGGCGGGCTCATCAATCCCACAAGTTGTGGAATCTCGTTCGGAGGCGTACATGGTCGAGTCGGCGATCCAGCGGCACCTGCCCCGGCGGCGTACCGGCCACACCACCTCCGTCACCATCGGCGGGGAGCGGTTCTACCTGACCGCCAACGGCCGGGAGGACGGCACCCTGGGTGAGGTGTTCATCCAGTGGGGCAAGCAGGGCACCACCGGCGCCGGCCTCATGGACCTCTACGCCGTCGCCCTGTCGGTCGGCCTACAGCACGGCATCCCGCTGATCGACCTGATCCACCAGGGCCTGGACCTCTACTTCGTGCCCAACGGCCACACCGACGACCCCGAAATCCCCAGAGTGCGCAGCGTCGTGGATTGGATCGCCCGACGACTCGCGATCGACTGGCTACCGTACGAGGAGCGCGCCGCTGAGGGAATCTTCACCGTCGACGAGCGGGTGACTGCCGCCAGCGACTGGCTCGCCACCGAAGCCGCGAAATTCCCCTCCAGCCAAGGCCACTTCAACGACCCAGCGATGGAAGCCGACGCCGTCATGGAGACGTTCCGGGCTTATCTTGAACTTTCAAGATCCACAGTGCTCTGACCTGTACTTACTCGTCGTGGACAGTGTCGAGGACAGATGCTCGGGATCAACTTGATTGATGCTGGGACCGTGGATCGGGGGTACTGCCCGCCTGGCGTGTCACAAGGAGCCTTGATCTCGCGGTAGTCGCTCGACTTTGGCGCGCAGATCGTTTTGGGCGTAGAGCCAGGACCTGGAGACTCCGGCTTCTCTGAACTATGGGGTGCTGGCGGTCTCCACGATCGCTTCCCGGCAGTTGGCCTGCGCGAGTGCGTCGAGCTTGGCCGTTCGGCCCGCAGCTGCTTGGCGGGCTCTTGTTTGAATCTTTGGCTCTTGCGGTGGCCTCTGGGGCGGAGGGCTCAGCCGAGCAGGTCGCGGATGATCGTGGTCTCCAGCCAGTCGCGGTAGCGGTCGACGCTCCAGTCGCGGTGGCGGCGTAGCAGTTGGTGCATGTGGGGGGAGCCCAGGGCGTAGAGGAGGTCGGCCGCGGTGACCGGGTCTAGGCCGTCGTGCAGTGCGCCTCGCTCGTACAGCCTCTCGGTGAGCGCCAGATGGACCTGGTGCGTGGCGGCCGCCCCTGCGTCGGCCGCGGCGCGCATGTCGGGGTCGGCGCCCGCGGCCTCCACGCTGACCATGATCAGATCCCCGGCGCGTTCCAGTAGCGCCGTGGAGTAGGCGACGAGGTGCTCGATCGCGGCGCGTGGATCGGCCTCCTCGCGCATGGCGGTGATCTCGGGGCGGGCGGCCACGCGTACCGGATCCTCGTCGCCGACGGTGGCCACGCCGAGAGTGTGCCCGAACAGGGCCGCCTTGCTGGGGAAGACGTCGTAAAGGGTCCGCTCGCCGACCCCGGCGGCCTTCGCGATCTGGCGCATCGTCGTGGCGACGTAACCCTGCTCCACGAACAGCCGGGTGGCCGCCTCTCTGATCTTGGCGCGCGTCGCCGCGGCCGCTGCCGCCCGCTTGTCTGATCGGTATGCCCTCTTGACTGTCTCGGCCATGGGACGCATCATACCCATATTAGCCGCAGTGTTACTGCGGCGAAATTGGAGGCTCTCATGACCCGCCCTCTGCTGGCCGGCATCCACCATGTGAAGATCCCGGTCACCGATCTGGCCCGTTCGGTCGCCTGGTACTCCGACGTCTTCGGACTCCGTGTGACCATGGAGTTCCCCGACCCCGACGGCATCCTCCGCGGCGTCGCCGGCGAAGTACCCGGCCTCGGCGACACCCTCCTCACCCTCCGCGTCAACCCCCAGGCCGCCGAAGGCTGCCAGGGCTTCGACCCCATCAGCTTCGCCGTCGCCGATCACGGCGACATCCAGTCCTGGTCCGCCCACCTCGACACACTCGACGTCCACCACTCACCCGTGATCGAGGCCTCCGTCGGCTGGCTGCTGGTCTTCGGCGACCCCGACGGCCTCCAAATCCACCTCTACAGCTGGGCCGCTCACGGCCTCGACCACTCCGACAAACCCGGTTACGGCCGCCCAGGACATCCCCTTCCCGCCCAGCCCTCGCACTAGGCCTGGAGTTCGGGCCCGAGCTGACCGGCATGTCACGTCGGGAACTCACCGACCTGACCGAACAGTTGGCACCGCTCCAGGCCGCCCAGCGAGAGCAGCAACGCCATCGGCGGCGCGGTGCCGGACGCCGCGCCGCGGGCGCAGGACCCCGTCCCCAGCTCACCGACGCCGACCGGATCCTGGCCACCATCCTCTACCTGCGGCGATCCTGCACACACGCACTGCTGGCCGAACTGTTCACCGTCAACCGAAGCACCATCACCCGCGCGGTCGAAGACACCCGGGACCTGCTGGGCCAGCACAGCCGCGCCATCACACCCTCAACAGCACGATTCCGCACCCCCACAGACCTCATCTCCTACCTCACCCACGACAACCCCGCCGCCACCACAGAGATCAACTGAGCGTGTTAATAGTCGGCAAGCCCCGACGTGGTGCGCGATAAGGACTGCTCGCGAGTGGCCGGTGATCGATCTTGCTACGCACGTCGTCACAGCGGCCCACTGACATAATCCAGCCGTGCATGCGAGTACAAAGGCGGACGAGATACAGGCGGGCCAGGTGATACCTGGCGTCAAGTCGGACCGGCCCACAGAATGGGCCATGCGCCCCGCGGAGCTAGCAGATGTCGAGGCGATCGCGGAGCTGCGGGCCATGGTGATGCGCCCGGACCTGGAGCGATTGGGTCGGTTCGACGAGCATCGGGTCCGGCAGCGGCTGCGGGATTCCTTCTCCCCGCAACACACGTCGGTCATCTTGGCCGATGGCGCCTTCGCGGGCTGCGTCACATTGCGGCCGGCGGAGGACGGGCAGTGGCTGGAGCATTTCTATCTCGCCCCAGATATCCAGGGCCGGGGGCTCGGTTCGGCTGTCCTGCGAACACTGCTGGACCGGACCGATGCCGACGGCGTCCTCGTCCGCCTGAACGTCCTGCAGGACAGCGCCGCCCGGCGGCTGTACGAGCGCCACGGGTTCACTGTGGAGGTTCAGGACCCGATCGACATCTACATGGTGCGATTGCCGGGTGCGGGCGCCCTCGGAACGTGAAGAGGACAGCGGGCGTTCATGGGTGTGTTACTTCGAGATTACGGATGACTTCTGCGGTCGGCATTCCGACGCCGTATCGCTTCGGTGTGGGCGGCCAGGATGTCGGCGCTGGCTTCGTCGTCGTGCGCCGGGCCAGGTGCTGCAGTCCACGGGCGGCGTCGGCGGCGAGACGGTTTCCGTACGGGATGCCCCTTGCCCGCCGAGTTCGGTTTGCGGTTGCTGCACTGATGGACGATTTCGACAGCCCATCCCCCGCCGTGAACCGGCTGGCGCAGATCTTGTTTGCAGTGGCGGTTACTGCGGGAACCGGAGTTCGGGGAGGTCGTTGAGTTCGTGGCCGTACCGCCGGTAGATCTTGATGGTGTTCTCAGCGGTGAGGTCTTCGGGGGTGTACCCGAGGAGGGCTGCTGCGTTGAGCACGTCGGCTTCGGTGTCGGCTTCGATCTCCAGGTACGGAGGGATGAGAGGCCATTGGTCGATCTCCAGCCGTACGCCCTGCATGAGGAAGCTGGTGCGCCGGTTCTCCTGGTAGGACTTCGGCGTGAACCCCAGACGGCCCAGGAGCTGGTTCGTGGTCTCGAAGTCCCCGACGATGGTCTCGGTCTCACGGGTGCCGTCGATGGTGTCGGCCTCGATCTCCTTGACCGCCAGGGTGACCTGAGTGCCGGTGTCACGGAGCCGGATCCAGCGGCTTTGATCTGCTGAGTCGAGGTCGTAGACGTAACGGCGCATGAACTTCTCGCCCTGCTTCTCTCCACCGGCCATGACGATCGTCTGCTCCACCGTCGCGGGGTCGATGTCCAGGACACGGGCTTCGTACTCGATCTCGATGACGTACTCCTCATGATGGGCGCGAACGCGGTGCCTATGGGATGAGGCGGTCTGTTCTCAACCCCGAGGACACTCAGGAGGCTCTCGCCGCGGCCTACCTGAGCGACTGGTTCACCGACGAGCCCCACGAGCACGCCCGACTGGACACGGCGTTGCCACAGCTTCGCCATGCCCATCGCCTCACGTTGCGGCAAGCCCGCGCCACCGTCCAAGCCGTGCGGTTGCAAGTCGGCGCAGAAGCTCGCCAAGCGCAAGAATCGATCATAGCCAAGCTGGGTGGCCCGGTTGGTTAGGCGGACCGGGCCAGCAGGCCGTGACGCAGCCGGTGATCCAACTCCCACAACACGGTGCGGTTGGAATCCCACTGCACCGCCTCGGACGCCGCCTCCAGAGAGAACCATCCGTACTCCAGGTGCTCATGTGACAAGGTCAGTTCCGGCCCGTCCACGCGGACACCGAAGGCATACTCCGGAATGACCAGCACCTCCGGCCCCCACGTGAACTCGCCGGTCACCGCAACGACAGGGAGCGTCGCGCGAGCGTCCAACGCGATGAACTCGGCCCCGGCCGTGATCCCGGCCTCCTCGCCTGCCTCACGTCGCGCCGCGTCCAGCGGCGACTCTCCATCCTCTCCGCCACCTGCCACCCCCTGCCAGTAGCCCGCATCCTCGCGGCGAAGCAGCGCATACGTGAAACCCTCCCCGTCCCGCCGGAACGGGAACACCAAGATCTGGAAGGCCGCACGGCCGCCAATATTGGTCACCCTCGACCGTATGACTTGACCACCGTGCCGGTCTCACGCCCGGTACGAAAAGAACCGCTGGATCTCCGCGAGTGCGAGGCTGCCACAGATGTTCGCCACCTTGACGAGCGGCTGCGCACCTTCGGAGTCAACGCGCTTGGCTTAAAGCCGAGAGTCGAAGGAGAGGACCTCTTCGGGGCGGATGAACCCAAAACGAGACCAACGTGAGACACCAGCCACGGAGCGTCATTACGGCTGGGCGTGTGGCTGGTCAGGTCTTTCAAGCGAGGTCGATCCAGGCACGGTATGCGGTTTGGAGGGCCGCCCTGCGCCCGGGGCTGGAGAGAACGTCGACGCCGTCGGCCCACTGCTCGATAGAGCCGATCATGGGCGGCAGCCGCTTGACGTCCGGGTCGGTGACCTCGACGAGGAGCGCCCTCTGCACTGCTTGATCGACACTGCGATAGGGCCGATCCCAGAAGCCGGTCACCGCGGATGCAGGTGCCGGCAGCCCGCGTGCGCGCTGGGAGCCCAAGAGCACCTCGGCGGCATCAGCGAGGGCGCTCTCACGTTCTCGCCATCCAGGCGCCGTCGTGGCCGCTTCGAGCAGCCCGATGAGATCCCCTGCGACGGAGAGTTCCCGGAAGACCGTGCCGCGCCATTTGGCGTAGGGAGGCCACCGCCGGGCCAGCGCGAACGCCAGCCACATCGTGTCCTCAACCAGCCCCGCGCTCAGCAGCCGCGAGCCGAGCTCGTCACCGCACTCTGCACTGCGGCCCACAAACGGCATCTGCTGGGACAGCCGCTGCCAACCGGCCGCCAGCACGTACCGCTCGACGTCGGGCGGATACCAGTGCAGCAACGCGCGGACCTGCGCCAACGCGACGGTCTGGTCAGTGAACACCGGTCCGGCAGTCACCTCCAGCACGCTCTGGCCGGTCAAGGACAACCAGTCCAGCACCGACAGCCCACCGGTCGGATCCACCCCAAGACGGCTGACAGCGAAGTCGGCGACGGTCGCGACCTCGACCTTGTGCGAGACCGACGCGTCCCAGGTGACCGGGAATCTCACCGGGAAGCCCCCGTACCGTTCGGGCAACCGCTGTTCCAGCAACCGGCTGATCTGCGGCACCATCTCCCGATCGGCCTCGTCGACCAGCAGCGTCAGCCGACATCCCCAGTCATGATCGCGGCTCATCACATCGTCCAACCCGAGGACGTCCGACCCTGATCCCAGCCTTCCGGCGGCGTAGCGAAGCCGCGGCAGAGCCCTTGTCAGCAGCGGCTCCACGACATCGACATGGAACATCCGAGCAAGCTCGGCTCCCGTCAGGTCACGATCATTCACACCGACAGCTCACCAGACAGATCCCGGCCCGGCCAGCCATTTCCGCGCAGGGGCAACCTCCGGTCCACGACCCGTCCAGAACGGCTTGTAGGTTCGGCAGATGCCCGATCAACCAGTGGAGATTGCTGACTACGACCCCGGGTGGACGGAGCGCTTAGTGGTCAACGCTAGAAGTTCTTCGGGGGTTGACCCGAGAACAGGGTTTGTGGCGAGACCGGTCCGGGTGGTCTGGTTGGAGAGCGAGGCTGCCGCCAGGGTCGGACCGCCGTATCGGCGCCGCCGCTACTGCTCGCCGGGCCCAGTTACTGATCGCCCAGTCAGGTGTGTCGTTGACGAGTGTGTCAGCGACACCCTGATGGTCCAGACGGCGAGGCGGGCATGTGTCAGCCCAGCGTGTATTCCAAAACGTAGGAGTGGCTGCCGTCCTCGGACTGGATGATCTCGAAGGCGCCCGTGAGCCCCGCGAGGTCACCGGAGCCCGTTCCCTGGACCACGCGGATCGCGATCTGCTCACCGTGGCTACCGGGCGCGCTGTGCTGGAGGACGAAGGAGCCCTTGCGGCCGTCGAGTTCGCCCGTGAAGCGCTCCACGGCGACATAGGCTGCGGGACTGCCCTCGATGTCGGCCACTGACAGCATGTTCACGGTGCTGGTGCCAGCCAGACTGCCCTGGAAGGTCTTGGTGATCCGCACGCGGCCGAGCGCGGCGCCCTGACCTTCGTCGAGCACCTCCGGTTCGAATGACGTGAGGTCGAACGTTCCGCTGGCCTTCGTGCTCATTCCGCACCCCTTGAATCTTGGTCGTCTGTATCGCGCAGCAGCCTCGCACACCGCACTGACAACCCCGCACGGTGACCGTCGAAAGCCCGGTTCAGTACTTCCGGCAGGGCGTCATTGTCCGTCTGCATGCTGGCGGGGAGCTGGTCGAGGACAGAATCCGGCTTGCGGAGATCTCCCGAAAGCAACCCGGGGGCTGCGCCGGGAGCGGGGCCGTGACGTCGCAGGATATGGGGACGGGTGCGGCCTGGTGTCGGCCCGTTCCCCGTTGCCTCCGAAGGATCGGCCGCTTTCCTCCCATGCCCCTTGCCTCCGCTGTGCCCGTCGTGCTGACCGCCTCCGAGCGCCACCGGCTGAAGAAGATGGCCTACGGTCACAAGACCCCGCATCAGGCCCGGCAGCGGGCAACCATCGTTCTGCTGGCGGCCCGAGGGCGTCCCAACGCCCGGATAGCCGCGCAGACGTGTCTGCACGTGGACACGGTGCGCACCTGGCGGGGCCGCTTCGCCGCCGGCGGCCTGCCCGCCCTCGCCGACCGCAAGCGTTCCGGCCGGCCGGGCTCGTTCAC
This sequence comes from Actinomycetes bacterium, assembly GCA_025964575.1. Taxonomy (GTDB): domain Bacteria; phylum Actinomycetota; class Actinomycetes; order Streptosporangiales; family Streptosporangiaceae; genus Actinomadura_E. The sequence continues at coordinate 3,120 of JAOPYO010000359.1, read as the reverse complement.
CGCGCTGCACGTTGCCGAGGTCAAATCGCTGGCCTGTCAGTTGCCCGCCGAGAGCGGCGCGCCGCTATCGCGCTGGTCGTGTCCGGAGTTGGCCCGGGAGGTTGTCGCCCGGTCCGTCGTCGGGTCGATCTCCACTTCCACCGTGCGGCGCTGGCTCAAGCAGGACGCGCTCAAACCCTGGCAGTACCGGTCCTGGATCTTCATCCGCGACCCGAACTTCCGCGCCACGGCACAGCGGGTCCTGGACTTGTACGCCCGTACCTTCGACGGCAACCCGCTCGGCGAGGACGAGTACGTGATCTCCGCGGACGAGAAGACCTCCATTCAAGCCCGCTGCCGCTGCCACCCATCCCTGGCGCCAGGGCAGGCCCGGGCGATGCGCGTCAACCACGAATACGACCGCGGCGGCGCGTTGGCCTATCTGGCCGCCTACGACGTCCATCAGGCGAAGGTCTTCGGCCGCTGCGGGCCGAAGACCGGCATCGTGCCCTTCATGAACCTGGTCACCCAGATCATGAGCACCGAGCCCTACGCCAGTGCCAGACGCGTCTTCTGGATCGTCGACAACGGCTCCTCCCACCGGGGTAAGAAAGCCATCGACCGCCTGACCACAGCGTTCCCGAACGCTGTCATGGTCCACACCCCCGTCCATGCCTCCTGGACGAACCAGATCGAGATCTTCTTCTCCATCGTCCAGCGCAAGGTTGTCTCGCCCAACGACTTCACGGACCTCAGCGAGGTCCGGGACCGGCTCCGAGCATTCGAAGACCGCTACAACGCCACGGCACAGCCGTTCCAGTGGAGGTTCACCACCTCCGACCTGGACGATCTGCTGGCGAGGCTCGACCGACACACACTCGATCAACAGGAAAAATCCTCCGCCCGTCTCGCCGCGTGATCAACCCCCGAAGGACTTCGAGCGTCGACCACTTAGCCACCCACCTGTACGGCCCCGTGCCCAGCTGCCTCCCGACGCGCCTGCGATCACAGGCGCGGCCGACGCACCTCCAGCCCGCTCGCCGGGCAAAGGTGCACGAGTGTGCGGGCGAGGCGGATGGCCTCGGTAGCGCACAGGCTCATGGCTTGCGCGCGAGACCGCCGTAGGCGTTGACCGCTTCGGCCGGCAGGCGCGCAGCATCGCCGTCGGATCGCCACTCTGAAATGAGGGTCACGCCGGGATCGACGAGATCGAGCCCGGCGAAGGCGAGTTCGGCGAAGTCGGCGGCGTCGCGCGCCTGGGCCGGAATGCCGCTGTCGCGATAGGTCTGCTCGAGTCCGCGTACGCCGGCCGTGTCGTGTTCGGCGCTGACGTGTGAGGCTATGAAATAACTGCCGGAAGGCAGCGCGTCCAGCAGGGTGCGCACGATCTGCCGGGGCTGGTCCTCCTCGACGAGGAAGTGCAGGATCGCGAACAGCCCGAGGCTGATGGGCTGGTCGAAGTCGAGGATGCTACGGACGACTGGATTGTCCAGGATGGTCTGTACGTCGCGCAGGTCCGCGTCGATGTAGGCGGTCTTGCCCTCCGGGCTGCTGGTGAGCAGTGCGTGCGCGTGGGCGAGCACGATGGGGTCGTTGTCGACGTACACCACCCGGCAGGTGGGGTCGATGGACTGCGCGACCTCGTGCACGTTGTTGGTACTGGGCAGGCCGGTGCCGATGTCGAGGAACTGCCGGATACCGGCCTCCTCGACCAGGTAGCGGACCGCGCGTCCCAGAAAAGCACGGTTCTCCCGTGCCGCGGTGCGCACCGCGGGCCAGCTCTGTGCCGCCCTGTCGGCGGTCTCCCTGTCGACCTTGAAGTTGTCCTTACCGCCCAGGTAGTAGTCGTACATGCGGGCCGAGTGCGGCTTGCTCGTATCCAGAAGGGTGGGGACCTGGGACGCCGATGACGTGAGAACGGGAAGCTTCCACGGCCGTTGGGAATTTCCGGACATGGCATCCTCCAGTGTGTATTGTCGCCGCCTCCGCAGAACATTATCGGCGGAACAGCCGGCACGTGTTGATCACTGTCAGGAAGGCCTGGCTCCGAGACTCGGGACTGCGGTCGATCCAACGAGCTCACGTAGCGGGTCCCGGGCCAGCGCTGCGGCCAGCAGCTCGGACAGCCCCTCGGGAACTGCGGGTTGGTGTGGACGTGGTGGTCAGGGAAAGCCGGGTGCGCGAACTGTGCGAGCGCGACCTGGTGCTGGTGCGCCCGGACCAGCATGTCGCCTGGCGCGGGAACCGTGGCCCCTGACCCGGCCGGGGTCATCGACCGGGTCAGGGGCGCGGCGAGCGAGCACGCGGCGTCGTCGTCGGTCAGCCGCGCCGGTGCCGCGGCAGCAGCACGCTGACCACCGCGATGGCCAAGCCGAGTCCGGCCGCCACGAGGAAGACCAGGTCGTAGCCGGCGGCGAGGGCAGCGGCCGGGGAACTCCCGCCGGCCTCCATCGTGGCTCTGGCGCTGGCAGCCGTCGCGAGCACCGCCAGGCCTATCGACCCGCCTACCTGACTGGCGGTGTTGGCCAGGCCGCCGATGATCCCCGCGTCGCCCTCGGGAACGTCGGCGGTCGCCGCGGCCATGAGGGTGGGGAAGGTCAGCCCGATGCCGACCGCGATGAGCAGCGTAGGCCCGAGCACGCTGGTGACGTAGCCGCTGTCGGCGTGGGCCTGGGCGAGCCAGCCGAAACTGGCCAGGAAACAGCCGCAGCCAGCCAGCACCAGAGGGCGCACACCGGTTCGCGGCAGCAGGGCGGCGGCCCATCGCGCGATCACCATGAACGTCACCGCCGCACCGACAGCGGCAAGGCGCTAGCCGACCAGGCCAAGCAGCTCTGGTGCGCTCTGGCGGAGGAAACCGTGACCGGCCTGCCTGCCCAGACCGTGGCAGACCTACCCGGCGTCCTCAAGACCCTGACCAGCAACGTCGACACCAGGCGCCCCCGCCACCCACACGGCCGCCGGCACGTGGGTAAGAGCGACCTGCGGCTCGCCCTCCGGGACACGCAGCCGGGGCGGTCACGCCTTTCAGTTCTCTGCAACGACGCAGGTCAGCCGAAGAAGGCTCGCAGCTCACGTGCGACACCTTCAGGTGCTTCCTCCGGAAGAAAGTGGCCACTGTCGGCGATTGCTTGGCCCCGC
>JAOPYO010000332.1 GCA_025964575.1 Actinomycetes bacterium | reverse complement strand
CTGGGTGAACGAGGCCCAGGCGGGTCCGGTGAAGGACAGGACGGCGCCGTCGGGGTTCTTGGAATCCCGGACCAGCGTCAATCGCTCGTCCAGCAGCGCCGCGACCTCGACGCAGGCTCCGCCTTGGTCTGCGCTGCGGCTGCTCTTGTGCCAGGTGGCGACTTCTACGCACGTTCCGCCCTGTTCGGCACTGCGGGTGCTCTTGCGCCAGGCGAGCTGGGAAAGATCAGAGCTGTTCATGAATCCGACCGTAGCTCTTGGATCAGCGCCCGGCTATCTGCTTCGGGGAGCGCGGTGTCGCGAAGCTGGTCGAAAGCTTCGGCATAGCTGCGCAGCTGGTGCTCCTTCTCGCGGTACGACATCTCAGTGAGCGAGTCGACGGTCACAACGCGGAGATCGCCGTGCCTGCCGATGTCCATGAGGGTGAAGGCTCCGCTCAATCCCAGGTAGGCCCCGGCCGCGTAGGGCAGTACCTGCACGGCGACGTTGGGGAGCTCGGACAGTTCGAGTAGGCGGCGGAGCTGGGAGCGCATCACCTCGGGGCCGCCGATCTGGCGGCGGAGGGCGGCTTCGTCGAGGATGGCGTGCACCCTGGGTGGCCGGTCGGGCCGGGTGAGGATCCGCTGGCGCTTCATCCGTACGGCCACCAGCCGGTCGACCAGTTTCGCGTCATACGAGAACGGACCTTGGCTGAGCAGCGCGCGGGCGTACGCCTCGGTCTGGAGCAGTCCCGGGATCAGGATCAGCTCGAAGAAGCAGATGGACGCCGCATCGGCTTCGAGGCCGATCAGGTCCATCGCCTCGGGGGAGAGAGTGCCATCGTAGGACTGCCACCAACCGGGCTTGCGGGAGTCGAGGGCGAGCCGGAAGAGCGTCTCGCGCAGTTCTTCGTCCTCGACTCCGTACCGGTCCAGCATGTTCTCCAGAGCGGGCCGACGGATGCCGCGCTGACCGGTCTCCAGTTTGCTGATCGAGGCCTGGCTGCGGTGCAGCATCCGGGCAGCCTGATGGGTGGTGAGGTCTCGGTCGTCGCGGATCTGCCGCAGCATCATGCCGAGCCTGCGGTTCCGGACGGTGGGGCGCAACTCATCCGCCATAACGTAATCATGCGACTACACAGTGCTTTTCGCAGGCACCCAGAGGATCTGTCATGAATTACCACGTCATCGATGACTCTGGCGCGAGCCGGTGCAGGCGTGAAGACGATCCCGGGTTGCGGGCAATCACCGGTGACCATAACGCCACAAGGAAGGCGCCGGATGGATGACCGTCACACACCCACCCCCGACCGGAGTCGCCTGGATGCCTGACGAGACCAGCGATGCCGACGTGATCGAGAAGTCCCGGCGCGAACCGGAACGGTTCGCCGTGATCTTCGATCGATACTTTCCCCAGATCCACCGATACGTCGCCTCCAGGCTCGGGCACAGCGCGGCCGACGACGTCGCCGCCGAGACCTTCCTGGCCGCGTTCGACCAACGTGACCGGTACGACTTGGCTCGGCCGAAGGCACGCGCCTGGTTGTACGGCATCGCCACCCATCTGATCGGCCGGCACTGGCGAGCGGAGGAACGGATGTATCGCGCGCTGGAGCGATCCGGCGTGGACGGTGACGATGGCGGCCACGCCGACCGGGTCGCCGACCGGGTCAGCGCCGAGCAGATGCAACCGCAGTTGGCCGCCGGGCTGGCCGGCCTTTCACAGGGCGACCGAGACGCACTCCTGCTCACCGCGTGCGGTCAGCTCAGCTACGACGAGGTGGCGCTCGCCCTCGACATCCCCGCAGGAACCGTGGGCTCCCGGTTGAACCGCGCCCGCAAACACCTCCGCCAAGCGCTAGGACAGGAGACAGCAAGCCATGGATGAGATGCAGTTGCTGCGGGACCGCCACGACGCCCAGCCACCGCCGTCACCCGAACTCCTCGCGGCCGCCAGGGCTCGGCTGATCGCGCACAGTAGGCCGCAACACCGCACGTTCCGGTTCTCCCGGCCCATGCTGGCCGGGTTGGGCGTGGCCGTCACCGCGGCGGCGGCAGCCGTCGCGATCGCGGTGAGCAGCACTGGAACGACCTCCCACCCTCGTACTGGGGGCACCGATCTGTCGGGTCGGGAGATCTTGCTCGCCGCCGCGCACCAGGCCGAGCTCGCTTCCACCACCGGTACGTACTGGCATGTCAAGTCGTACCAAGAGACCGACTTCGTGGTGGGGGCGAATAATGATCGCCGCGAATACTCCGAGATATGGACGAAGCCCAACGGGCAGGCCTGGGTGGGCTGGCGTCAGATCGCGGGTGCCCATGCCGGCACTGCCGATGTCTCCAAGGTGAAGGGGACGGACACCTTCCTCGTCTGCGACAAGGAGATGACCTTCAAGCAGGTGGTGACACTCCCCTCCGATGTGGCCGGCCTGAAGGCCGCACTTTGGAAGGCCATGCAGAACAACGACGACGGTCCGGTGCCCGCCGGCGCCCGGGAGGGTTTCGTGGCGGGATGCCTTGAGCAGTTGCTGGTGGACGTCCCCGCCACGCCGAAGATTCGCGCGGCCGCTTTTCGGGCGCTCGCTGGGACACCAAACGTCAAGCTGGAGGGTAAGACCACCGATCCGCGCGGCCGGGCCGGCATCGGCTTCACGATCAAGGCCAACGGTAGGCCAGGGACCTCTCGCGTCGTGATCGACCCGCGCACCTCCCTGGTGCTGTCCAGGCAATCCGCGTTGGTCTACGCGAGCCATGGCGTGGCCGCCGACGCCAAGTTCAAGAAGTTCAAGATCAAAGTGGGTGCCGTCATGATGCGTTTCAACGTGACGTACCTCGAGGTCGGGTGGACCGACGAAAAGCCGCACGTACCCACCGCGTAGCGCGCCGCTCGAGAGGCGGGTGGACTGAGGGCCGCGGGAGCGACCCTCACTCCACCCGGAAACCAGAATTGGTATATTGGTCACCGGCGAGACCCGTCGACTCTATTAGTATGCGCTGAACCCGAGTGCCGATATCTTTGGTGGGTGGAAACCTCTTTTGTCCGATTCGGCGCCGCGAGGTGAAGAGAATGAATCCAGCTCTGCTCCTCCATGGTGGCTGTTGAATCTGACTCACCTCCAGCGCACTCTGCGATTTCTCGCGGCTATCGACGTACCGGCTGTTTTCACTCGGTCGAAAAGCAAAGAAAAAGAACGACACGGAATACTGAGTATGAGCCGCCGGCTTTTGTTGACTCGTGGATGGCGGCCGGCCGGTTGAGGTCCGCCGCCTCCTCGTAGCCGAGATCGCCCCAGGCGACGAGCAGCAGGGGATCCCGATACCAGCGCCGGGCACCACGCCGAGCGCTCCGGCCAGTTCCCGATGCGCCGTCTGCGCACCGACCCCGTCCGTAACCTGATCCGCCATGGGCTCGTCGTCGCGCGGTTCGGCCACCCTCGACAGGGGCGGTCATTTGTTTTGGGGTGCCCGGTAACGATGGGACGTCTGGGACCACTTCCTAGTGACATGTACGCCGGAACGGATGGGGGTAGGCGGTGACCGACGCCGAACGCTTCACCACGATGTACGACGGCTGTCGCCAGCGCGTGTGGGCCTATGTGGTCAGCCGGGCAGGCCGGCAGATCGCGGACGATGTGGTGAGCGAGACGTTCGCCATCGCCTGGCGACGTCTCGACGATGTGCCCGAGCCGCCGCTGCCGTGGCTGCTGGGGGTGGCCCGCAACGTCCTGCGCGACAACATCCGTGCGCAGGTACGCCGCGAGTCCTTCGCCGCCGAGCAGCGCAGCTGGGGCGAGCCTCGAGGGGTCGATATCGCCGAGAACGTGGCCGAACGGCTCGCGGTGCTCCGGGCGATGACCCTCCTGGCCGAGGACGACCGGGAGATCCTGATCCTGGTCGCCTGGCAGGGGCTCACCCCTAGGGATGCCGCCAAGGTCGTGGGTTGCACCTCGACCGCGCTGCGCGTACGGCTGCACCGGGCCCGCAAGCGGCTCACTGCGTTGATGGAGCATCCGGCTGAGCCGCCTGCTGAAGCGGTACGACCCGTACGCCGTCCGGTGCCGATCACCCGAGAGACAGTGCCTGCCCGAAAGGAAGCCTCATGACCCGTGACGTGCTGCGGAATCTCACTGAGGCCCGTCCGCACCACCTGGACCCGAGCATCCCCACCCCGACCGACACCCGCGAGAAGGAGCTGACCATGGCCATGACCGGACAGAGGGAAGAGACCGCGCAGACGCCCCGGCCGACGCGCCGTGCCCGGCGACCGCTTTGGGCGGTGGGACTGGTCGCCGCGGCCGGAGTCACGGCCGCCGCGGTGGTGGTCTCCACCACCGGCACCGGTGCGAAAAGCATCGATAAGGCGGGGCCGACAGCGGGGAGCAATGTCGTGCTGTCCGCCCGTACGGTGCTGCTCTCGGCGGCAGAATCTTCACTGAAGACCCCTGTGGCGGGTGGCGCGTACTGGTTCGTCGAGGGCGTGAACGGCTTCGTCAACATGGCCGGTACCAAGGTGAGGTACCTGATCGTGGACCGCAGCAGCCACCGGCAGTGGACGGCCCGTTCGCCCAAGGGCAACAGCTGGTTCGCCGACCAGGGCCTGGGCGCCGGGCCGTTCACCGCCGAGGGCAAGGCGGCCTGGATGAAGGACGGCTCCCCGACCAGCTGGAAGGTGACGACCAGCGCTCCCAAGGCCGACAACAAGAATGCGGTCGACGTCGTAACGCTGAGCTCGGCCCCGCGCAAGCTGTTCGGCGGTCAGACCAACCTCGGGGACAAGGTGTTCGATCTGGCCGGAAAGAACGTGACCGTGGCGCAAACTCAGGCGCTGCCGGGGGACATGGCCGGGCTTAAGAAGCGACTCCTGCAGAGTTACGCCGGCCACAGCACCGAGGCGAACGACCCGATGGCCCGGGACCCGTGGCTGTTCCAGATCACCATCGGGCTGCTCCGGGACATGCCGGTGAAGCCCGCCACGCGGTCCGCCGCGTACAAGATCCTCGCCGGCTTGAAGGGGGTGCGGGCGCTGGGTCAGGTGACCGACCCGCTGGGGCGCAAGGGGCAGGCCATCGGCTTGAACGCGAACTACGGGGCGGGTATGGAGCAGCGCCAGATCATCGTGAACCCGGAGACCGGGCTCCTGCTCGCTGACCAGACCGTGGCGCTGCGGCCCGCGGGGGCGAACGCCTGGGCCAAGCCCGGCACCGTTCTCCGTTGGGAGGCCACCCGGTCAGCCGGCTGGAGCGACAGCCAGCCCGTCAAGGTCGGCTCTCCCAGCCCGCTCAAGAAGCAGGCCAAAGCGAACGCGCCTGAGCCTGCCGCTACCGTGCCAGCTGGCGGCTGAACATAGGTTGAGCATGACGACTGCCCCGGAACCCGTAGGCGGGTTCCGGGGCCGTCCTGCTCTCAGCGGTACGGGTCGTACGTTTGACACGTCTTTGCAGCAAGCCCCACAATGCCCCGCATCGAATCCGGTTCTAGTGGGGCGCGGAGGAAACGTGGAAGAGCGAGGTGGCCTGCTCATCACCCGTAAGCTACCCGTGAGTAGTATCTGGGACCCGGATGAAGAACAGTCTGTCGCGAGTCCTACGCTGACAGGCAGCGGCCGTACCGCCGTAGTCCCGCCAAGGAGGACGGAACCGTGTGGCTTGTAACGCTCATTGGGCTCGCTGGTACGGCACTTGCCGTGGCGCTCGCCGGTCGGCGAGTGCTGTTCCTGTACAAGCTGGCCAAAAGCGGCCAGCCCGCGCCTGATCGCGTCGCCTCGGTCAAGCGCGACCCCAAGGGAGACGTCGAGACTCAGGTCGTCGAGGTTCTCGGGCAGAAGAAACTGCTCAAGTGGACCGTGGCCGGCCTCGCCCACTTCTTCGTCATGTGGGCCTTCATCCTGCTGATCACCGTCTATCTCGAGGCGTACGGTGCACTGCTCCTCGGGCTGGATTTCCACATTCCGCTGATCGGCACCTGGCCCGTGCTCGGGTTCATCCAGGACTTCATCGCGATCGCGTGCGCGCTGGGCCTGCTGACGTTCGCGATCATCCGGATCAAGGACTCGCCGAAGAGGCTGGACCGCAAGTCCCGCTTCAAGGGCTCGCACACGGGCGGCGCCTGGCTCATCCTGTTCATGATCTTCAACGTCATCTGGACGCTGTTCTTCTTCCGCGGGGCCTCCTCCGCCCTCGGCAACCTTCCGTACAAGAGCGGCGCCTTCGTCTCGATCGGGGTCGGCAAGCTGCTGCACCCGCTGGGCCACAGCACTCTCGAGGTCCTCGAGAAGGTCGGCCTGCTGATGCACATCGGCGTGGCGCTGGTCTTCCTCGTCATCGTGGTCAACTCCAAGCACCTGCACATCTTCCTTGCGCCGATCAACGTCATGTTCAAGCGTCGGCCGGACGGCCTCGGTGCCGCGCAGCCGATGATGAGCGACGGCAAGCTCCTCGACTTCGAGGAGGCCGACCCGGACGAGGACGTCTTCGGCCGTGGCAAGATCGAGGACTTCACCTGGAAGGGCTTCCTCGACTTCGCCACGTGCACCGAGTGCGGGCGCTGCCAGTCGCAGTGCCCCGCCTGGAACACCGGCAAGCCACTGTCTCCGAAGATGCTCATCCTCGAGCTGCGTGACCACGCCTTCGCCAAGGCGCCCTACATCCTGGCCGCCTCCGACGAAGAGCGCGCGAAGCTCCCCGCCTCCGTCAAGGCCGAGGCCGAGCGCCCGCTGGTCGGTGGCGCCGACGTCAACGGCGTCATCGATCCCGATGTGCTCTGGTCCTGCACCAACTGCGGCGCCTGCGTCGAGCAGTGCCCGGTCGACATCGAGCACATTGACCACATCCTCGACATGCGCCGCTTCCAGGTCATGATCGAGTCTTCGTTCCCCTCCGAAGCGGGGGTGATGCTGAAGAACCTCGAGAACAAGGGCAACCCGTGGGGCATGTCCGAGATGAAGCGCCTCGAGTGGATGGAGGACCTCGACTTCGAGGTCCCGGTCATCGAGGACGCGATGCCCGAGGACACCGAATACCTCTTCTGGGTCGGTTGCGCCGGTGCCCTCGAGGACCGCGCCAAGAAGACCACCAAGGCCGTCGCCGAACTGCTGCACATCGCGGGCGTCAAGTACGCGGTGCTCGGCCCGGGGGAGGCCTGCACCGGTGACCCGGCCCGCCGGCTCGGCATGGAGTTCGTCTTCCAGATGCTCGCCCAGCAGAACGTCGAGACCCTCAACGAGGCCGGCGTCAAGAAGATCGTTGCGACCTGCCCGCACTGCTTCAACACCCTCGCCAACGAGTATCCGCAACTCGGTGGCACCTATGAGGTCGTCCACCACAGCCAGCTGCTGGCCAAGCTGGTCGACGAGGGCAAGCTCGTCCCGATCATGCCGATCAACGAGAACATCACCTACCACGACCCGTGCTTCCTGGGCAGGCACAACAAGGTCTACACCCAGCCGCGCGACATCATGGCCAAAGTGCCCGGGGTGAAGACACAGGAGATGCACCGGCACAAGGAACGGGGCTTCTGCTGTGGTGCCGGTGGTGCCCGGATGTGGATGGAAGAGCGCATCGGCAAGCGCATCAACACCGAGCGGGTGGACGAGGCGTTGGAGACCAACCCCGACACCGTCTCGACCGCCTGTCCGTTCTGTCTGGTGATGCTCGGCGACGCCATCAACGAGAAGAAGAACTCCGGCGAGGCCAAGGAGTCACTCGAGGTCGTCGATATCTCCCAGCTGCTCATCAAGTCCGTCAAGGGCGAGGCCCCCCAGGAGGCCGTCGGGGCGGAGTAGGGGCCTTCAGCGGGGAAGGAGGTCGCTGGGGTCGGCGAGGTGGAAGCCGAAGCGGTCGACGGGGATGCCGCCGAACTCACGCTCCAACAGCTCGACGATCAGCCACGCCTCCTCGGCGCTCAGGGGGGTGGGACCGTGCACGTCGTCGATACCCACCTCGTACAGGGACTCGGCATCCCGCAGCGCGCTCACCGCGAGCGGTAGCGCCGTCCGATCCTGGACGTCCGAGGCCGAGATCGTCAGCTGGCTCTCCTCGTCGTTGAACCAGAAGAGCCCCAGCTTCGGGTCCTCCTGGATCGTCACGCCCGGAAGCAGCGGCTGCAGCAGCGTGGCCAGTTGGGCCGGCAGCAGCTTGCGGGGCACGAAGACCCGCACCAGGTCTTGGAGTGGTTCTTGCTGCGCCCCTGGCGCAGGGGGCGGCACCAACCATGAGCCACCCAGGTGGTGCCGCAGCGCCCGCGCCAGCACGTCCTCGGTCGGGGGGACCACAAGATCTCCCCCGCGCAGCCTGAGGTTCGTCCCGGCCAGTTTGACCGTCCCGCGCCGCCATCGGGCGTACGGGTCGTATCGCTGGAGCAGCTCGGTCACCTGGTCGGCGCCGGCGCTCTCAGGTAGTCGCAGCGTGTAAGCCGTGGTGCGTCGGGGGGACAATCGCATGGCCGGCTCGGCTCAGACCTTTGTTCGATGGAAGTTGAGGTAGGACCTGGACGGGGTCGGGCCCCGCTGGTCCTGGTAGCGCGAACCGTACTTCTCCGAGCCGTAGGGGTGTTCGGCCGGCGAGGTCGTCCGGAAGAGGCACATCTGGCCGATCTTCATGCCCGGCCACAGCTTGATCGGGAGCGTGGCCACGTTGGACAGCTCCAGCGTGACGTGCCCACTGAACCCCGGGTCGATCCAGCCGGCGGTGGAGTGGGTCAGCAGCCCCAAACGCCCCAAACTGGACTTTCCCTCCAGCCGGGCAGCTAGATCGTCAGGCAGCGCAAAGATCTCGTACGTCGAGGCCAGCACGAACTCCCCAGGGTGCAGGATGAACGCCTCGTCCGAGTCGATCTCGACCTCGCGGGTCAGGTCGGCCTGTTCCTCGGCGGGGTCGATGTGCGGGTACTTGTGGTTCTCGAAGACCCGGAAGTAGCGATCCAGCCGTACGTCGATGCTCGACGGCTGGATCATGGCAGGGTCATATGGGTCGATCTTCGTTCGCCCGGAATCGAGTTCGGCCCTGATGTCACGATCGGAGAGCAGCACGTCAGAACGGTACCCCTTCCACGAAGTTCACGCAGACACCCATCGTGATCGTGGTGCGGGTCTCCTACTGCTACCGGATTCCGGTAGCATAAGCGGGCGGTCGTCCTTCGAAGGCGGCTCACGCGGGTGTGGTTCAATGGCAGAACTTCAGCTTCCCAAGCTGACGGCGCGGGTTCGATTCCCGTCACCCGCTCCACCACGAAGGCCCAGGCCGGGGACATGATCCCAACCTGGGCCTTGATCTATCAGGTTGCGTAGCGAGACGCTCATGTTTGCGGCCAGGGTGTTGCACTCCTCACCCTCCGTAACCCGGCCAAGACCACGCCGGCTCGGGGGGCCAACCAGGTGGAC
>JAOPYO010000309.1 GCA_025964575.1 Actinomycetes bacterium | reverse complement strand
TCGGTGACCTCGCCCAGGATCCGCTTGGTCGCCCTGCAGGGGGCACAGAAGGCAGTGGAGAACTGCACGAGTGTCGCCTTGGTGCCGAGCTCGGAGCCCAGATCGACACTCCCCAGTGCCGCGTCGCGGGCCATCGCGCCGCCTTCCCGCGCGGATTCACCGCCATCTCGCAGGGGCATCGCGTCGTCTCCTGCCGTGTCCGCTCGCACCGCGATCGGGCGCAGCACACCATCACGATGCCGCCTTACCAGGCCGAACACCGTGGCCACGAGCAGCACTACGGCTGCGACAACTGCACCGACCATGAGGGTCCCAACCTACTAGATCGGTAGGCAATTCCCGTTCACTTGTGACGTGTCCCGCATCCGGAGGTCGTCAGGGCGCGGGACACGCCACGAGTCAACGAATCAGGTGCTGACCGGGACGGTGACGAGCGTACGGCCGTCGCTGGTGACGACCTCGAACGATGTGAGCTGGTCACGCGCGATCATCGTGGAGCCGAAGAAGTCCCCGTATCCCTCGGATTCGACCCGCCAGCCGGCCGCGATGTCGCGGCTCCCGTTCTTGCTCACGGCGTACAGATGACAGCGGGCCCCCGCGGGGGCGCCGTCAATCCGTATGGTCAGCGCGGTGCCCCATTCCTTCTTGTCCAGCCCGATCCAGGCCCGTACATGGGTGCGTGGGTCCGTCCGGGTGACCACGTCGACGACGGACACCGGCGGCGGCTGGGGCGCGGCGAAGGTGGAGTGCGGGACGGGAGTGACGATGCCCCCGGAGGTTCGACCACCGCCTCCGCCGAACACCAGACCGCCGAGGAGCATGCCGGCGAACAGCACGATCCCGGCCGCGACGGCGATCGGCGGCCAGCGACGGCGCCGGCTCGCTCGACGAGTTCGCAGCTCGGTCCGTTCCCGCTCGGCCCGGTCCGCCTCGGCCTGTTCGGCCTGGCTCCGTAGTTGCTCCCGTTCGGATCGACGCTGGTCGGCGGCCTTGGCGAGCAGAGAGTCGAGCAGTTCCTCCGGAGGGCCAGCGACGTGCGCGATCTGAGGTTCGCTGACCCGACTGAGCAGCGCGGGGAGACCCGCCATCCCGGCCAGCTCGTCGCGGCAGATCGGGCACATGCTCAGATGCGCCTCGACCTGGCTCCGCTCGGCCGGGTCGATCGCCCCGAGCACATATACGCCGAGAGCCGCCCGCACCTGCGGACATGGGCCCATCATGGGCGAGTTCACGGCGCCAACCCCCGTTCCTCCAATGCCAGTTTGAGCGCGCGCAGCGCGTAGTAGGTCCTGGACTTGACCGTGCCCGGTGGAATACCGAGCATGGCCGCGGCCTCCGCGACCGAGCAGCCCCGGTAGTACGTCTCGATGATCACGGCACGATGCTGAGGGCTGAGATCGGCCATCGCCTCCGCCACCGTCCACGATTCCAGCGCCCGGTCGATGTCATCGGCGGCGGGCATCGCGGCCAGCAGGGAATCGCCGGACTCGGGGGGCCGCGACTGGCGAGCCCGGTGCGCGTCGACGACCAGATTGCGGGCCACGGTGAACAACCACGGCCGGACCGGACGCTCGGTCAGTGCCTCCGGATGCCGCCAGGCACGCAGCAGCGTCTCCTGGACAATGTCCTCAGCCTGCTGGCGATCGCCCCCGGTCAGCCGGAGGACGTAACCGAGCAGCGGTCCGCCGTGGTCGGTGTACATCGCTCGCAAGAGCTGCTCATCAGCGGTTCGCCCCACACCTACGACACGTACGCCGCTGCCCCCCGGTTCACAATCCCCTGGTCAAGCTTTTGGCAGGTCGTTGAACTTGACGTTGTCGGCGGTGGCCGCGACCCGAAGGCCGTTGGGAGTGACCTCGACCTTGCTGATCCGGGATCCGATCGGCAGATTCCGCACCGGCACGGTGAAGGTCAGCCGCTGCTGCAAAACCGAGACCGGGATCGAGCTTGCCGCCGTCTGGACGGATTGCGGTGTGATCGCGATTCCCTCCGGGGTGGCCTTGACCGAGACGACCATGGTGACGTCGGTGTTGAAGCCGAGGAAGGCGTAGGTCCCCTGGAGTTTCAGGTCCTTCCCTTCGGGAGAGATCCCTTTGACGCCCTTCGGCGCCCGCTTCTTGATCACGTCGTAGGGGATGATCGCTGAGGCCGTGGCAGTGCGGGCGGCCATGTTGGAGCTGTTGCCGCTGATGACCTCGCTCAGCGGCGCCTTCAACCCGGTGAGCTCGATCTTCAGATCGCTGACCGTGATGTTCTGCTGGGTCCAGTCCCCGATGCTCACGTCGATCTGGTCGTACTCCCCGCCGATCGCCTGGGTCAGGAACGGAACGCCGTGGATGCTCACCCCGGGCTTGCGCGGCAGGTTGTACTGGGCGGCCACCTGCTTGGCGATCTCGTCCTGAGCGATCTTCACGCCGAGCCGGTCGGCCACAACGACGCCTCCGGCGAGCAGGATCACCAACACCAGCAGTACCTTGCGCATGTCTCTCCTCGGGCGAAATGCCATCCAGGGGCGACCCCCTACCGAGGGCATCGGGCGCACTTCACAGTAGCGATGGAGGCCGTCCTCGGCAGTCACTCCCCAAGATGAGATCTCGAAAAGGGATCATTCGTTCGGGCTACTTCGTTCAGAGAATTGTGACCTGTGACACGCGGTCAGCCCCCGGCGAAAGGTGGCAGCACCTCGACGGTCGCGTCCTCGGGCAGCGTCACGGTGTCGTGCGGCCGGGTGCCGACCGGGTCACCCTCGATCAAGAACGAGCTGCGCGCGATGACTCTGGAAAACTCCATATCCCTTGCCGCACGGGCGGTTTCGAGCGCCTGCGCCAACGTCTCGGCGTCGTACGGCTCCTCATCGACCCCGGCGGCGGACCGCGCCGCAGCCCAGTATCTGATCACGCCTTTCGCCATATGGCCATAGTCTCATTCGTGCAACGTCGGCAAACCGGTCGTAGCCGCCCATTGCTCCGTTGTCATGGTCGGATATCCTCAAGGTGAGGGATCCGGGCGACGAGGCCCCCGGGTCCTTGACGTCTTTTATGGGCTGGTAGGAGACGAGGAGGCGGCATTTGAGCAGCTTGCTGTTGCTCACCAACGCACTAGAGCCGTCCGATGAGGTGCTCCCCGCGCTGGGGTTGCTGTTGCATTCGATTCGCGTCGCACCCGCGGAGGCTTCCGCGCTGATCGACGCACCCCCGGCAGATGTGATCCTGGTCGACGCCCGCCGTGACCTCGTACAGGCCAAGGGCCTGTGCCGGTTGCTGCGGACGACCGGCCTGGACTGCCCGCTGCTCGCGATCGTGACGGAGGGCGGCCTGGCCGCGTTGAGCCCCGAATGGGGTCTCGACGATGTCCTGCTGCAGAACTCCGGGCCTGCCGAGGTGGAGGCGCGATTGCGACTGGCGGTCGGACGGGTGTCGGTGGGAGAGCCCGACGACGTGCCGGGGGAGATTCGCAGCGGTGACCTCACAATCGACGAGGCGACCTACACGGCGCGACTGCGTGGACGAGTGCTCGATCTGACGTTCAAGGAGTTCGAGCTGCTGAAATACCTCGCACAGCATCCGGGCCGGGTCTTCACCCGAGCCCAGCTGCTGCAAGAGGTGTGGGGGTACGACTACTTCGGTGGCACCCGGACCGTGGACGTGCATGTGCGGCGTCTGCGGGCCAAGCTCGGCGCCGAGTACGAGTCGCTCATCGGCACTGTGCGGAACGTGGGTTATCGATTCGTGCCAGATCACCGTCCGGGCGACAACGAAGAGATCGTCGCCGTCCGTACCTGATGTTTGGAACGCTCTGTTTTCGTTGACCCGGAGGTCACTGCCGCCCCCCGGGCTGACGAGAACAGGGTCGCAGCATGGCCGGTGTTGGCCGGTGCCGGCCGATCCGGCATAGGCTGGCGATCATGGCTGTACGCGACGTGATCGTACGAGAGCAGGCGACCGAACAAGAGATCGACGAGGTCCTGCGGCTGGTCGAGGCCGCCGCCCGGCACGACGGCGTACAGCCGCTCTCCGAGCACTCGCTGCTCTCTCTGCGCCACGGCGGCAAGGACCGGGCGCTGAGCCTGCTGCTGGTGGCCGAGGGGATCATCGTCGGCTATGGCCACCTCGATCTGCCCACTGATACGGAGTCCGCAGCCGGGGAATTGGTCGTCCATCCGGAACACCGGCGGCGCGGCCACGGCCGGGCGCTGGCCGGGGCACTGCTGACCCATGCCGACGGATCACCGGCGACCGCGGCGCCTGGCCGTGTGGAACGAGCGGGGGAACGAACTCTGCGGGTCTGGGCGCACGGCGAGCTGCCCGCCGCCGTCGCGCTGGCCCACTCGCTCGGCTTCGTCAGGATGCGCGCGCTGTTGCAGTTGCGGCGCCCATTGGCCGAGCCGCTGCCCGAGGTGACGGTGCCGGCGGGCGTACGGATCCGTACCTTCGAATCGGGACGGGACGAGCAAGCCTGGGTCCGCGTCAACGCGCGGGCCTTCGCTCACCATCCCGAGCAGGGCGCCTGGACCGTAGACGACCTGCTGGACCGCGAGGCCGAGGCCTGGTTCGACCCGTCGGGTTTCTTTCTGGCCGAACGGGACGGTGAACTCGCCGGATTCCACTGGACCAAGGTTCACCCGGGAGAGGCACCCGTCGGGGAGGTTTACGTGATCGGCGTGGACCCGGGCGAACAGGGCACCGGGCTGGGCCGGGCGCTGACGCTGACCGGGCTGCACCACCTGCGCTCACTTGGCCTGTCGCAGGTGATGCTGTACGTCGACGAGGACAACGCCGCGGCGGTGCGGCTGTACGAATCCCTGGGATTCGTACGCTGGGACACCGATGTCATGTATCGCGGAAGCCAGAGGGCCGAGGGCGTCTGATGACCTCCGCCTGGGGACTTGTTTACCTGATGTCAATATCAAATCGAGACATTCTTCGCAGTGCCGCCCGATCTAGTTCACCCTGCGTTTACCTGGATCAGGGTGCTTGGACACCTCCCCTCCCTAGGTTCATCCCTGACGGTGGCCCCACTGCCTGGACAAACACGGGGATCCCACCGCCCATCAACTCAGGAGGAGATTTCCCCGTGAAGAACGGCACTCGGTTCGCCGCGCTCGGCGGCGTAGTCGTTGCGGGTGCGCTTGCACTCTCTGCGTGCGGGTCGGACAACAACAGCAGTGGCTCGTCGAGTTCAGCCCCCGCGGCCTCGTCGAGTGACTGTGTCAAGGGCACCGTCAACGCCGCCGGCTCCAGCGCCCAGAAGAACGCGATCGAGGAGTGGTCGAAGGGCTACAGCGCCAGCTGCGCCGGTGCCACCCTCAACTACAACCCGAGCGGTTCGGGCGCGGGTGTGCAGGCCTTCACGTCCGGCCAGGTCGCCTTCGCCGGGTCGGACTCGGCCCTGAAGCCCGAGGAGCACGCCCCGGCCGACGCGCGCTGCAAGACCGGCAAGGCCATCGACCTGCCGATGGTCGTCGGCCCGATCGCGGTCGCCTACAACCTCAAGGGTGTCACCGGCCTTCAGCTCTCACCGGCCACTGTAGCGGGCATCTTCGCCGGGACCGTCAAGACCTGGAACGACCCCGCGATCAAGAAGGACAACCCCAGCGCCACGCTGCCCTCCACGGCGATCAAGACGCTCCACCGCTCTGACGACTCAGGTACGACCGACAACTTCACCAAGTACCTGACCGCTACGGCTCCGGATATCTGGAAGTTCGCCGGCGGCAAGAAGTGGACCGCCCCCGGCGGTCAGGGCCTCAAGGGCTCGGATGGTGTCTCCACCGCCCTGAAGCAGACCGACGGTTCCATCGGCTACGTCGAGATGTCGTTCGCCACCAACAACAGCCTGGCGACCTCCAAGATCAAGAACGGCGCCGGTGAGTACACCGAGCTGAGCGCCGACAGCGCCGGCAAGGCCGTCGCCAGCGCCACCCCGACCGGCACCGGCAACGACCTGGCCCTCAAGATCGACTACAAGACCACCGCCGCGGGCGCCTACCCGATCGTCCTGGTCACGTACGAGATCGTCTGCGAGAAGGGTCTTCCGACCGACCAGGCCGGCTTCGTGAAAGCCTTCCTGACCTACACCTCGGGTTCCGCCGGCCAGGCCGCGCTCTCCAAGCTCGGCTACGCCCCGCTTCCCGACAGCGTTCTCACCAAGGTCCAGACCGCCGTGAAGGCTCTGTCCTGACCAGGAAGAACAATGGCCCCGCCACCGATAACCTCGGTGGCGGGGCAAGTTCTGCTCCCGGGGAGGCTCGGGCATGACCCCCCGTGCCATCCCCGGTCCCCCGGACCCTGAGGGAGGCAATTCCGTGACAAGCGAGACCGGCGTCGATCAGGCGGTCGCGGCCGGAGCTCAACGTGTCAGCCCCAGAATGAGCACTGGGCGCCTGGGCGATCGGCTCTTTGCCGGTGCCGCCCGTGGTTCCGGGATCACGATCCTGGCCATCATGGCGGCGATCGCCGCGTTCCTGATCTGGAAGGCGATCCCCGCAATCCAGGCCGACAAGTCGAACTTCCTGACCACCCAGGCATGGAACCCGGACAACAGCCCGGCCAGCTTCTGTATCGCGCAGCTGGCCTTCGGCACGGTGCTGTCGTCCTTCCTGGCGCTCATCATCGCGACCCCGGTGGCCATCGGCATCGCGCTGTTCATCTCGTTCTACGCGCCCAAGCGGCTCGCGAGCGGGCTCGGCTATGTCGTGGACCTCCTGGCGGCCGTGCCCAGCATCGTGTACGGCCTGTGGGGCCTGAACTTCCTCGTGACGAAGATGACCTCGATCTCGGGATTCCTCAGCGACTACTTCGGCTGGTTCCCGCTCTTCGGCGGCGGCAGCCCCGGAGGCAGGTCCATCTTCACCGCCTCCATCGTGCTGGCCATCATGATCCTGCCGATCATCTCCGCCATCTCCCGTGAGGTTTTCCTCCAGGTGCCACGGGCCAACATCGAGGCCGCGCTGGCACTGGGCGCGACCCGCTGGGAGACGATCCGGCTGGCGGTCCTGCCGTTCGGCCGCTCCGGTGTGATCAGCGCCGCGATGCTCGGTCTGGGCAGGGCGATGGGCGAGACCATCGCCGTCGCGATGGTGCTGTCGGTCACCCCGGGGATCAACTGGCACATCCTGCAGGACGGCGGCAACACCTTCGCCGCCAACATCGCCAACACCTTCGGGATGGCCGGCCCGGTCGGGAAGAACGCCCTGATCGCCTCCGGTCTCGTGCTCTTCGTCATCACCCTGCTGGTCAACATCGGCGCCCGGTGGGTCGTCGCCAGGCGCAAGGAGTTCGTGTGAGCGCCGTCACTTCCAGGCAGACCCCGTCGCTGACCCAGGTCTCAGCCGGCCGCAAGATCAAGGACCGGGTCGTCCAGGCACTGGTCTACCTGTCGTTCCTGCTGGCGCTGATCCCGCTGGTGTCGGTGCTGTGGACCGTGGTCAGCAACGGTGCCAAACGGCTGGACGCCACCTTCCTCACCCACTCCATGAACGGCCTGGCCGGTCATGACCCCGGCGGCGGTGTCTACCACGCGCTCATCGGGACCCTGCAGGAGGTGGCCCTGGCCGCCGCGCTGGCCGTCCCGCTCGGCCTGCTCACGGCCGTCTACCTGGTGGAGTACGCCCAAGGTGGTCGGCTGTCCAAGGCCGTCAGCTTCTTCGTCGACGTGATGACGGGTGTCCCCTCCATCGTGGCCGGCCTGTTCGTGCTCGCGTTCTGGCTGCTCGGGCTGGGCTTCGGCTTCTCCGGCTTCGCCGGAGCGATGGCACTGGCGATCCTGATGACCCCGACGGTGGTGCGTACCACCGAGGAGATGCTCAAGCTGGTCCCGAACGACCTGCGCGAGGCCTCCTTCGCGCTGGGCGTGCCGCGATGGCGCACCATCATGTTCGTGGTGCTGCCGACCGCGCTCACCGGCATTCTGTCCGGTGTCATGCTCGCGGTGGCCCGGGTCATGGGTGAGACCGCCCCACTACTGCTCACCAACTTCGTCACCAAGGCGATCAATCCCAACCCGTTCCAGGGGCCGCAAGAGGCTCTGCCCACCTTCATCTGGGACCAGTCGACCGACCCGAACCTCAACGCCGTCGACCGTGCCTGGGCTGGCGCACTGCTTCTGATCATCATCATCATGCTGCTCAACCTGGTGGCTCGGCTGATCGCCTGGCTGCGTAAGCCTGCTACCCGCTAAGGAGTATCCATCCCATGGCCAAGCGGATCGAAGTCTCCGGACTCAACGCTTACTACGGTCAGGTCCACGCCATCGAAGACGTTTCGATGACCGTTGAGCCGCGCTCGGTCACGGCCTTCATCGGCCCCTCCGGCTGCGGTAAGTCGACCTTCCTGCGCACCCTCAACCGGATGCACGAAGTGATTCCGGGCACGCGGGTGGAGGGCAAGGTCTTCCTCGACGACGAGGACCTGTACGGCGCCTCGGTGGACCCGGTAGCGGTCCGCCGGGTGGTCGGCATGGTGGTCCAGCGCCCCAACCCCTTCCCCACCATGTCGATCTACGACAACGTGGCCGCGGGGCTCAAGCTCAACGGGGTGCGCGGCAAGGCCCGGCTCGACGAGATCGTCGAGAAGTCCCTGCACCACGCGAACCTGTGGAACGAGGTCAAGGACCGCCTCGCCAAGCCGGGCGCCGGTCTGTCCGGTGGCCAACAGCAGCGGCTCTGCATCGCCCGGGCCATCGCCGTCGAGCCGCAGGTGCTGCTGATGGACGAGCCGTGCTCGGCCCTCGACCCGATCTCCACGCTGGCGATCGAGGACCTGGTTTCCCAACTGAAGACGCAGTACACGATCGTCATCGTCACTCACAACATGCAACAGGCCGCGCGAGTCAGTGACCGTACGGCCTTCTTCAATATCGCGGGGTCCGGCAAGCCCGGCAGGCTGATCGAGATCGACGACACCAGCAAGATTTTCACCAACCCCGGCGAGAAGGCCACCGAGGACTACATCACGGGCCGCTTCGGCTGAACCTCGCCCCGCTCAACCCCTTGCCTCGCCGATCTTGATGTGAGCCACCTATCGACGAAACTCGAAGGGTGGCTCACATCAAGATCGGCGGGGTGAAGTCGTTGGGGGCGAGGTCGTAGCCGGCCACGTCGATGGCCGCGCGCAGGGCGGAGTCGTCCAGGTCCTTCCCACGGACCGTGACCATCTTGGCGCCGAGGTCGACCGTCACCTCGCTGACGCCGGGCACCTGGCCGACCTCGCCGGTGATCGCGTTCACGCAGTGGTCACAGCTGATCGCGGGCACGCTGTAGCGGACCTCAACCATGTGTTTCTCCTGTGTTGATTCTCACGTACGGCTCCCCGGCCGCCACGGCGGCCGAGCCCTGCCGACCGACCGTACGGTACCGGCATCCACCGAACCTACCGGTCGACCGTACGGTATCGGCATCGCCGAATCGGCTGCGGGCACGAGGATTGAGCGAGTGAGTCGGGCGGTTAGACCCGATAAGGTGCGGTAACTCATGCGTTGAGGTGTGCGGCACTTGATCTAGGGGCAACGTTGAGGTGGGGGAGAAGGATCTCTTCCTGAGTTAGGGCGAGGTTCTTTTTCGTCCCGGTTGCGCCTACCATCCTCAGCGGATCGTTTCCCGCTCTCCAGGAGTACGCCGTGCGATTGCGTCTCACCCCGCGTGAGGACAGCTTCTACGACATGTTCGCTGATTCCGCGAACAATCTGGTCACTGGTGCCAGGTTGCTCGTGGAACTCATCAGCGACGGCACCGACAGGGAAGCCGTCGCGGAGAAGATACGCGCCTGCGAGCACGCAGGTGACGAGTACACCCACGCGATCATGCGCCGGTTGAACGAAACCTTCATCACTCCGTTCGACCGGGCGGACATCTACCGCCTCGCCTCACTGCTCGACGATGTCATGGACTACATGGAAGAGGCCGCTGACCTGGTCGTCCTCTACAAGATCGATGTGCTTCCCAAGGACATCGTCAACCAGGTCGAGGTATTGGAACGTGCCGCTGAGCTGACCGCCGAGGCCATGCCCCGGCTGCGCTCGATGAAGGAGCTCGAAGAGTATTGGATCGAGATCAACCGGCTGGAGAACCAGGGCGACCAGGTCTATCGACGGCTACTGGTCAAGCTGTTCAGCGGTGACTACGACGCGCTCACCGTGATGAAACTCAAGCAGGTGATCGACTGCCTCGAGGAGGCCGCCGACGCCTTCGAGCACGTCGCCAACACCATCGAGACTATCGCGGTCAAGGAGTCCTGAACGAGGTGAAGAACCTCCCGACGAGGAACCGAGCGATTCAGGCAGCACCGCGCGCCTGCGAACGCGTCTCCACACCACTGGACGAGGAGTCATGAGTACGCTCGCCAAAGTCCCGGCAACTGAGAGCGAGGCCATGAAGCCCGGTGGTGGGCACGGCAAGGCCGCGCTCATACTGCTGGCCGGGGTGGTGCTGGTCACCCTGGTGGCGCTGGTCGGCCGGCGAACCGGCGCTGAGACGGCGGTGCTGCTGCTCGTCGTCGTGGTGGCACTCGGTTTCGAATACACCAACGGCTTTCACGACGCGGCCAACGCGATCGCCACCTCGGTCTCCACCCGGGCTCTGACTCCCCGGGCCGCACTATTGATGGCCGCGGCGATGAACCTCCTGGGCGCGTTCCTCGGTCAGGAGGTGGCCAAGACCATCAGCGGCGTGATCACCCCGCCCTCCGGCGTGGCCGGGCTGACGGTGGTGGCGGCCGGGGTGCTCGGGGCGATCAGCTGGAACCTCATCACCTGGTATTTCGGCCTGCCGTCCTCCTCCTCGCACGCCCTGATCGGAGGCACGGTCGGTGCCGGTCTGGCCGCCTCGGTGACCGTCCACTGGAGCACGGTGGTCGACAAGGTCGTCGTCCCGATGGTGGTATCCCCGATCGTCGGTTTCTTCCTGGCCTACCTGGTGATGATCGCCATTCTGTGGATCTTCCGCCGGGCCAATCCGGGCCGGGTGAGCCGCCGGTTCCGGATCGCGCAGACGCTGTCCGCCGCCGCGATGGCACTGGGCCACGGTCTGCAGGACGCCCAGAAGACCATGGGTATCATCGTGCTGGCCTTGTGGACCACCGGCCACTCCGACGGCAAGTCGATCCCGATCTGGGTGATCATCTCCTGCGCCGGAATCCTGTCGCTGGGCACGTACGCCGGCGGCTGGCGGATCATGCGTACCCTGGGCCGCAAGGTGATCGAGCTCGATCCGCCCAAGGGCTTCGCGGCCGAGTCCACGGCCTCCTTGATCCTCTATGCGACCGCCTATATCTGGCAGGCGCCGATCTCCACGACGCATGTCATCACCTCGTCCATCATGGGCGTGGGAGCGACCAAACGGCTGTCGGCCGTGCGCTGGGGAGTGGCCGGCAACATCGTCCTGGCCTGGATCTTCACCATCCCGATGGCCGGCCTGGTCGCCGCCTCCGTCTACGGGGTCATCCACCTCTTCGGGGGGTGAGAACTCCGGTGAGGAACGGTTCCGTCCGGACCGCTCCCCACCGGTGATTCACTCCTGTGGCATAGATTCGCGACGACTGGTTGCGGAACGTATCCCGAGCACCATGTCGATCTCCGCTGTGGTCAGCGACCGGTCGGCCGTGGCCACCGCACTCAGGATCTCGGAATAGAGCTCTATCTCGTCCAGTGCAACACGGTCGTGAACGCGCAGATCAACTTCCTGCTGGCGCATCATCGCGTCCACCTCCGTTCATCCCCACACCCGTGAACAGGCTACGCGTCACTCACCGGAAGGCACATGACCCAAGAGAGCCATTCGAAGGCCATCCTCACCGGGGGTCCGCCCAGATCAACTGGTCACGATGCGTGCTCGGCCGACTCCAGATGATCAGCCGGGATTATTCTGATGTAGATCGCCGAGCATTCGCTGAAGTGCGGATTCGGGCAGGTCAAGGGCGCTGAGCCGGGCCACGGTCGCGGCGGTCACATCCTGCCCGGCCAGTCGTGCCGCCTGCCGGGCCACCGACTGCTCGAACATCTCCCGGACCGTCCGGCCGTACGCGAAGCTCTCGTCGTCGCGCATCCGGGCGAAGCGGGCCATCAGCTCGGCCCGCAGCTCCTCATCGAGCATATAGAGATCCCGCTCGGCGAACCGCTGGAACAGCTGGACGAGCTCCCGGTCGCTGAAGTCGGCGAACTCCACCACCTCACCGAACATCGCGCGGAAGTCCGGGCCGGCCGACAGGAAGCCGTCCATCTCCGCCGCCGGGCTCGTACAGACGACGATGAACCTGCCGCGCCGCTCCTCCATGTACCGCAGCAGCTCGGCCACCACATCGGGCGAACGTTCCAGCCGGTGGGCCTCCTGAATGAGGAGCACCCCGCCCATGGCCTGCTCGACCATGGCGTACACCCGGTTCTCGGTGTCGATGAGGTCGCGGCCGACCAGATGGACCGGACGGCAGGCGACGATGTGACCCGAGTCGAGCAGCCCGAGCGCGGCATAGATCCCCCCGACCAGCCCGGCCACGGTCATCTTCCCGGTGCCGGGACGGCCCACGAAGATCAGGTTCCGGGTGGCTTCGTCACCGTCGCGGGCGCCGTCGGCCAGTCCATGGACCACCTGCTTGACCTGGTCGAGGCCGATCATCTGGTCGAGCCGGCGAAGGAAGCCGTCGACGTCCCCGGGCGGCCGGAGCGATGGTTCGATCTCCGCGGCTACCCCGCTGAAGTCCTGGGGCGTCAGGACCAGGCGGTCCCGCGAGCCGCCCGCGCGCCCGATGTGCCGCTGGCAGGCCCGATCCAGATACGCCTCCACGAGACGTGAGTTGACCAGTTCCCCCGGTCCCCGCAGCCGGGACAGGTCCTCCCGTACGACGTCGAGGGCGTCGGAGTCGATCGTGACCCGGCGCTCGTCGGCCAGCACGTGAAGCAGCGCCAACCGGGTCGCCAGATCGCTCAGATCGGGCAGCCGGAACACCCGGAAGACCGCCAGGAGCTCCGGAAAGTCCTGGACCAGCCGACGGTAGGCCCGCGGGTTGCAGGTGGCGACCAGCGCGGTGTGCGCGGGCCGGTCCGCCCGCACGGACCGCACGGCTTCTGCGATCACGGCCGGATCCAGCGCTTCCATGATCGCCATATCCAGCCGCTCGAACAGCGTCACGGCACTGGCTCCGCCCCCGGCCTCGAGTACGGACTGGATCCGCTCGGGAGGGGCACCTCGCACATCGTCGGCATCGGCCGTACGGACCGCGCCGTCACCCGCTCCGGCGTCGGCCAAGGTGAGCGCGATCATCCGGGCCAGCCGGCGCTGGCCGGTGTGCACCTCGCCGACCAGCAGCACACTGGGCGCCACCGCCGAACTCTCCGCGGCGGGCTCCACGATGCCCTGCGCCCAACCGGCCCGGCGGTGCAGCTCGTCGAGCAGGACTGCGGGGTCCCGCTCCCCCTCCGGCTCCTCCCCCACCCGGAAGACGAAGCGCACGCCGAACCGCTCGGTGACCGGGCGGGCGGCCTGCTCCAGAGGCGGCTCGATGTCCTCGACGGGCTGGTCGGGCAGCGGAGCGTAGTCAAGGATGCCGCCGACCATGGTCTCGGACATGACGCGGGTGCCCGGGTTGTCGCCGACCTGGGCCGGGCGGGGCGGCACCGGCCCAGCGGACTCGGGTCCCGGTCCACGTCCGTGCTCGTGACCGAGCCCAGGATCGAACGAGGTCTGTTCAGCACCCAGCACACGGGTATGCGGCGGCCCCTCGCCGCCCGGTGCGATTCCTCCGGCAGGCGCTTCCGACCAGCCGCCCATCGGCTGTCCCTCAGCGGGGACGCGCGGGCCGTCCATCCGGGTCGCCATGGGATCCTCGTCGGACACCATCGGTGGCGGGGACCAGTGCTGATCCGGGCCTTGACCTGGTCCATGGTCAGCGAACTGCCCTTGAGGTCCGGCAGGTCGCCCACCAGGCGGCCCGTAGGGCTGTCCCGCAGGACCTGGTGGCCCTCCGGGGCCCGCAGGGCCCTGGCCGAAGCCGAGAGCTGTGTAAGGCACCGCGAAGTCGTCGTTGGGCTCTGGCTGCGAACCGGCCAGCGGACCGGGCACCGGTGGCTGGCTCGGACCCGGACCCGCCTGGCCCTGGCCGTACTGCTCGGGCCCCTGGGCGGGCATCCCGAACGCGGCGGGCGCCATCGGTTCCTGGACGGGCTGAGCAGGCGCTCCCCAGCCCGGCGAGGCGGGTGTGCCTCCTCCTCCTCCCCAGCCGGGTGGCTGCTGGTCGCCCCCTGGCGCCCCAGCGGGCACCGGAGGGGCCGGCATGCCGAAGGCAGCGGGCTGTACGGGGGGCTGACCCCATGACTGACCCGGCGCCTCGACCGGAGGCTGGATCGGCGGCAGGCCGCCGGGCAGACCGAAACCCGCACCCCAGTGCTGTCCGGCCGGGTCCGCGGGGGTCTGCGGCAGTTCCGCGGCCGGCGGCTGACCGGGCATCTGGCCGGGTGAGCCCACCGGGGACGGTGCGATGGGGTCGGCGCCCCAGCCTGGCTGAGCAGAAGCGCCCTGCTGCGCGCCGCCAGGGGGGTACTGCTGGGCCAGCGGCGCGACCCCGGGCGGCGAGGTGATCGGCGCGGCGGCGGCCGCGGCTCGGGCCCGATCCACTCCGATGATCTCAGTGATGATCGCGGTGGGTACGGGGAAGCCGCGGGGCCGCGCGGGCATCCCCCCGGCCAGCCGGCACCAGGCCAGATCGACGTTGTAGACCGCGGCGAGCAGGGCCTCCGTCTGATCTCCGAGATTCGCCCGCAGCTGTTCGGGCAGCCGGTTGTCCACCGGCCAGAGCCGACGCAACGGATGTCCGTTCTGGGTGAGCACCGCCTGCACCGTGTAGCGGATCTCCGGATCCAGCCAGGGCACGATCTGCTCGACCTTGTCGCGCTTGGTGACTGCCAGATCGGCGGCGATGAGCGCGGCCGCCACCAGGCGCGGCTCGAGGTACGACGGTTCGGCGGGATCGCCCAGGACCTTGGTGACGGCGTTGGCCAGGTCGTAGTAGGCGTGCCGGAAGTTGTCCCCCGGCGAGCTCTCGATCCGCATCGCGGGCGCCAGGTTGGGCGGAACCCGGGTGACCCACTGCTGCACCAGCGCCTGGTCACCGTAGGGCAGCGCGCCATAGTCCATCGTGGGGTTGCTGAGCGTCGCGCCCACGACCGCGATCAGTGCGTCGGCACGGGCGCGGAACCGCACATCTTCCCGCAGCGCGCTGGCCACCGCCCACATGGTGCGCAGCACGACCACGGCGGCGTCGACCCGGCTCGCGCGGAGCCGCTCGGCGTAGAGCCCGACGAGGGCCTCGAGCGGGGGCGCGGTCAGCCAGCGCGGTGCGTCAACGGTGGGCAGCGGCTTGGCTCGGTACGGCGTCCATAGGCCGAGCATGTCGTCGTCCAGCCGGGAGTCGAAGACCGGCGCGGCAGCGCACCACAGCATGACGCCCCAGGAGACGGCGACGGTGCTCGGCACGGACGAGGAGAACAGCGCCCACCAGTGCGGATAGTCCTGCACGGGCAGCGCCGCGGCGGACTCCACGGTCGCCCGGACCCGGGCGGACAGATCCGCGGAGATGCCCTGGCCGACGAACGGCAGCGGATCGGGGATGTCGTGGTCGAAGTCCGGCCCGGCAGGCACCACATGCGGCGGAAGCTCGGGCACCCCCTGACCCTGTTGGACCGGGCGCGCGGACTGCCGGGTCGCCGCCGACTGCGGGGGCGGGCAGAGATACCACTGGCCGTCGGAAGGATGCCAGCGATACCAGCGCGCCCACGCGCCGAAGATCCACCAGGTTCCGTCGGGCAACGCGAGAACACGGCCGGCCACTGCGTGTTGGCGCTGCTGAGGAGGCGCTGCCGGCCACCAGGCCGCGGACACCATCGCCTTCGTATCGCGCTCCGCCGCCGTGAACGGATCCTGCGCGGGCTGCTGCGGCGCGGCCCCATAGCCGCCGTCGCCACCGCCAACTCCCCATGCCACGTGGTCATGCTAGTTGGAGGCGCCCGGTCTCACCCCCCTCTCGCCTACGCGAAATGCCTAAAAGGGACATCCTTCGAGCCAGCGGGCCCCGCAATAAAGGTTTCCCGTGTCACGGAGAGGTGTTGCGGGGAGGTCATGAATCCCAGTCGGCGGTGCGGTGGCGCTGCGCCTTCTGCACATAGACCTTCGAGGTGTAGGCGAGTACGGCACGGTCGTCATCGGTCAGCTCGCGGACCACCTTGCCGGGCACTCCCGCGACGAGCACCCCGGAGGGGATCTTCTTACCCGGGGTCACCAGCGCGCCGGCCGCGATCAATGTCCCCGCGCCGATCCTCGCCCCGCCCAGCACGATCGCACCGATTCCGATGAGGGAACCGGTCTCGACGTACGCCCCGTGCACCATCGCCTTGTGGCCCAGGCTCACCCGGTCCTCGAGGATCGCGGGCTCGCCCGGGTCGGAGTGCATGCAGCACATGTCCTGGATGTTGACCTCGTCACCGACCACGATCTCTTCGTCGTCGGCGCGCAGCACCGAGCCGTACCAGACGCTGGAGTCACGGCCCAGCGTCACCTTGCCGACCACCACCGCACCCGGCGCGATCCACGCGTCCGGGTGGATCTTCGGCCTGTCCGTCCCCAGCGCGCCCACGTAGTTCATGCCCACCATGGTGCCCTTCGCGGAGGGCGGCCGGAGGACAGGGGTCCCGCCATCGGCACGGTGATATTGGCCTCCCCCGTGGGCAGAGTGTTGTACGGACTGGCGACGAACAGCCGTGCAATGCTACGACAAGGGCCCCTGCCTGGGGAGATGCCCGGCCGGCCCACTGAGATTGAGCGCCCTGGCATCGGATTTCCGCCTGGACCATGCCTGGCCACTCAGTCAGTGGAGCCGGCTATTTCATGAAATCGAGCAATATTAGGGCCCGGGGAAGGTAACAGAATCACACCAGGTACCACCGTTCCGGTTGCGCGAATGGGGTGGATCGGACGAGAGTCGACTCTTGACGACCCTCCGACCCCCTTAGGCTCATGAGCAACGAAACTGAGATCCTCCCGAACCTCCTCCGGGACGAGTCCTTCGAGATCGTGATGCGCGGCTACAACCGCCGTCAGGTCGACGACGCACTCGCCCGTACCCAAACCCAGATTCGCGACCTCGAGACCCGGCTCGCCCGCGCCCTCGATGACGTTGAACGGACTCGCCGCGAGATGGCCGAGGTCCGTGACGCGCGCAAGCCCACGGGCGACGACCTGAGTGACCGGCTGCGCCAGATCATCAATCTTGCCGAGGACGAGGCCAAAGAGAAACTGGCCGAAGCCGCGGACAAGGGCAACCAGATCCGCCAGGACGCCGACACCGAGGCCAAGCGGATCGTCGACGACGCCCGCAGCCACGCCGACAAGGACCTCGCGAGTGCCCAGGACAAAGCCAACCACGTCCTGGGAGCGGCCAAGAAGGAGTCCGAAAACGTCCTGACGCTGGCCAAGCAGGAGGCCGAGCAGACCGTGACGAGTGCCCGGCTCGAAGCCGAGCGCACGCTCACGGCGGCCGAGCGCCGCGCCAGCGTGATCAACGAGGGCGCGACGCAGCGACTGACCCAGCTGACCAGGAACCACACACAGGCGCTGCAGCGGCTCACCGAGATCAGCGACACGCTCAACACCCTGTTGAAGGGTGAGGCGGACGCCGGTCCGCTGGAGAAGATGGTCGACGAGGCCGTCAGGCAGGCTCCGCGCAAGCCCGCCGCCGCACCTGCCGGCGGTCCGGCCAAGGCACCTGCGCAGGCTGCTCCGGCGCCGGTGGCCAAGCCGGCTCCGGTGGCCAAGCACGCTCAAGTGGCGCCCGCTCCCCACACTCCCAAGCCGGCCGTTCCCGCGCCGACCACTCCGCATGGGACGGCCGACACCGAGACGGACATGTTCAAGCCGGTCACCCCGGCGGCACCGTCCGCACCCAAGGCGGCCCCTCCGGCGCCCGCCCCCACCATCTCGGAGAACGAAGGCGTACGGCAGATGTACGCTCCGGCCCCGAGGCCGACCGAACCCGACATCCTCTCGTAGGCCACAAGGCCGCCGGAGGGTCAGGGCTCGGCGGAAG
Organism: Actinomycetes bacterium; assembly: GCA_025964575.1. GTDB lineage: Bacteria > Actinomycetota > Actinomycetes > Streptosporangiales > Streptosporangiaceae > Actinomadura_E. The sequence continues at coordinate 35,850 of JAOPYO010000309.1, read as the reverse complement.
GGCGTTCATTCGCTCTGAGCACGTCACGCGGCGCCGCTCCCCTTGCATTCGTCCCCGGGGAGCGGCGCCGTTTGCATGCCTTGAGCAAGAACACCCCGTGCGTGAAGCGCCGGGGTGGATGCCTGCGATGCCTGGGTTATCTGCCGTACGCCCGGTCAGTAGTCCGGGCGGGAGCGCATCTGCTTGGTCGTGGAGCGACGGCGCTTGTTGTCCAGGCGGCGTTCGTTCATGCCGCGGCTGGGTTTGGTGGCGCGCCGGGCCTTGGGGAGCGGACCGGTGGCGGCATGGAGCAGTGCCGCCAGCCGGGCCAGCGCGGCCTGGCGGTTACGCCACTGGGAGCGGTGCTCCTCGGCCCGGATGGTGATCACGCCATCGACCAGCCGACCGGCCAGTCGGTCCAGAGCGCGCAACTTGAGCGGCTCGGGGATCGCGGTTGAGGCGGCGAGGTCGAAGGAGAGCTCGACCGCGCTGGAGACCTTGTTGACGTTCTGCCCGCCTGGCCCGGAAGCCCTGGTGAAACGCCACTGGAGCTCGGTCACCGGGATGATGATCGAGCCGCGGACGTGGACCGGGGCGGACATACCCTCGATTATCCCCGGCTGCAGGGATCATGTCGCCTGTTTTTCCTGCCGCGGGGTGCGATCGGCGGCTGTTCCGCTGGTCACTCGGTCCCGTAGACGACTTCCCCACGAGCCCAGGTCTGCACGACGGCCGCGTCGCCGATCTCATGGTCGGCGATGTGCGCGAGGTCGGCGTCGACGACCGCGAAGTCCGCCTCGAGACCTTCCTGGATGGATCCCGTCACACCGTCGAGGCCGTTCACCCGGGCGCTGCCCGAGGTGTACGCCGCCAGGAAGGACGGCAGATCGAGAGCCTGCTCGGGGAGGAAGGGATCGCTGTCGGCGCCGCCCGGCGATCTCCGGTTGACCGCCACGTGCGCGGCCCACAGGGGATTCGGGCTGCTCACCGGCCAGTCGCTGCCGGCGCACAGGTCCGTTCCGGCCGCCTGCAGCGATCGGAACGGGTATTGCCAGCCGGAGCGGCGCTCGCCGAGGAAGGGGATCGTCAACTCGTCCATCTGCGGTTCGTGGGCCGCCCACAGTGCCTGGAGATTGGCGGTCGCGGACAGCCGCGCGAAGCGAGGTATGTCGTCGGGGTGCACGACCTGGAGGTGGGCCAGGTGATGCCGCCGTCCCGACTTCCCGTTGACACGCTGCGACTCTTCGATCGCGTCCAGGGCGTTGCGGACGGCGCGGTCTCCGAGGGCGTGGACGTGCACCTGGAAGCCGGCGCCGTCGAGGGCGCTCACGAACCTGGGCAGCTCCTGGGGATCGATGAAATCGAGGCCGGCGTGCTGGGTCGCACACCCCTCGTGATCCAGGTAGGGCTCGAGCATGGCCGCGGTGTGGTTCTCCGCCACGCCGTCGAGCATCATCTTGATCGTGGTGGCCCGGAACCGTTCTGCCTGGCCGACGCCGCGCTGATGTACGAGTTCGGGGAGCTGGTCCATGCCTCGTTCGCGGCTCCACCAGAGCGCACCGACGACGTTGGCTTGGAGCGCACCGTTCCCTGCGGCCCGCAGGTACGTCTCAAGGACGCGGTCCTCACCTTGATCCCAGCCGACGATGGCATCCTGCCAGCCGGTGACGCCGCAGGAGAACAGATGCGTCTGCGCAAGGAGCAGCGCGTCATACCAGTCGTCTTCGGTCAAGTCCGGAAGCAGCCTCGACACCAGTCCGGCAGCCCCCTCCTGGAGCATGCCACTGGGCTCACCCGAGGAATCCCGCTCGATGCGCCCATCGGCTGGATCGGGCGTCGAACGATCGATTCCGGCCAGCTGGAGCGCTTTGGTGTTGACCCAGGCGCCGTGGCCGTCCCGGTTCGGAAGGAACACCGGCCGGTCGGGGACGACCGCGTCGAGGGCCTGACGCGTGGGGACCCCTCCGGGAAACGCCTCCATCGACCACCCACCGCCCCTGATCCACTCCTCCTCGGGGTGGTCCCGGGCATACGCGGCCACGATCTCCACATAGTCGGAAGCGTTCCTGCTGTCGCGGAGGTCGCAATGCCGCAGCACGTTGCCGGCGTGCACCGGATGAACATGGGCGTCGATGAATCCCGGGAGGAGGGTTCCCCCCGCGAGGTCGACCAGTTCGGCGGTTCCGAGGTCTTGACCGTGGCCTACGTCGACGATCCGGCCGTGCCGGACCCTGACGTGCGCACCACGCTCCAGAAATCTTGTCCCATCGAAGACAGTCCCGTTATAGAAAACGATCTCAGTCACGATTGTCGCAACTCCCCTCAGTGCCTTGTTGAACAGCTCGCCACGAGTCCTGGGCGCCGGCGAGCATAGTGGCATGGAAGCAAGTAATTACTTACACTCCTTGGTATGGCCGAAGAGCTCTTCAGGGACGGGGACCTGATCCGCACGGTGGGCCGCGAGGGCATTCTCATCGCGGCCGGCGGTGTCGCCTCGCTACTTCAGACCTCTCACCCCAAGGTCGGCCAGGGGGTGCACGATCACAGCTATACCTTCAACGACCCGCTGGCGCGGCTGCGCAACACCATGGGCTGGGTCTACCTGGTGCAGTTCGGGACCCGCGAGGAGGCCGAACAGCTCAGCGCCATGATCCGAAAGATGCACGACCAGGTCAGCGGCCCCGACTATAACGCCAACGAGCCCGAGCTGCAGGTCTGGGTGGCCTCGACGCTGTTCGCCGTCGCGGCGCAGGTATACGAGTACCTCTTCCGGAAGCCCTTCACCCCGACCGAGCTGGAGGAGTTCTACCAGCAGGCCAAGGTCTACGCGACCATCCTGGGCTGTCCTGAGGACGCCATGCCGGCGACCTATCCCGACTTCCGCGAGTACTACGCCCATATGGTCGCCACGTTGCAGATCAACGACGCCTCCCGGGCCATCGCCAAGGGCGTGCTCCAGCCGGCCAAACTGCCCTGGTTCTTCGAGCCCGGCCTGATGGTCATCCGGCTCATCACGGCGGGGTTCATGCCCAAGCCACTCCGCGAGCAGTACGGCTGGGAGTGGAACCCCGCCCGCGAGCGCCGGTTCCGCCTGCTGATGAACGGATTGTCGGTCGTCTATCCCCGGTTGCCGCTGCTGGTGCGCACTCTGCCGCGCGAGTTCTATCTCTTCCAGACCCGCCGGATGCTGGCCAAGAGGAACCGGCCCCGGGTCACCGTTCGCTCCGCGATCTGACCGCGATGATCAACGCAAAAAAGCGGCGGACCGGCCGCCCCTACCCCCCAGTAGAGCGACCGGTCCGCCGTTATGAGCCGGAAGGCTCATCGGCCTCCCCCCAGAGCCCTGATGAGCCCTCCCGGCTGGTCTGTTCAGGCGACGCTGTTGCCGCCCTTGGTGATGATGCTGTTGGCGACCTTCTTGGCATCGTTCATCGGGATCGCGAACCCGACACCGATGCTGCCGGAAGTGCCACTGGTCGTGGCGATAGCGGTGTTGATACCGATCACCTGCCCCGCGCTGTCGACCAGCGCGCCGCCGGAGTTACCCGGATTGATCGCGGCGTCGGTCTGGATCGCATTGTTGATCGACGCGCTCTGCTGTGGTGCGGACCGCATGCCGTACGGGTACGATCCCTGGTCCTGTTCGCTGCCGCCTTCCGAGACCGTACGGCCGAGTGCACTCACGATACCCGAGGTCACCGAGCCCTCGAGACCGAGCGGGCTGCCGACCGCGAGCACCGAGTCGCCTACCGCCAGCTGACCGCTGTCTCCCAGCGTGGCGGGCTTGAGACCGGAAACCCCGGAGGCCTTGATCACAGCGATGTCCTTGGCGGTGTTGCTGCCGAAGACCTGAGCCGGAGCGGTCTTGCCGTTGCTGAACTTCACGGTGACCCGGGTCGCGCCGCTCACCACATGGGCATTGGTCATGATCACGCCATTGGAGCGAAGGATCACCCCGGAGCCCGTGCTCTGCGCGCCCGGCGAGGTGGCCGTGATGGACACCACACTGGGCTGCACTGCCGCCGCCACCTGCGCGGTGGTGCTGTTGCCCGAACTGCTGGACACCGGGGACACCGAGGACGGACTGGCGAAGACGGTGTTCGGCCCGGCCAGCGCCATCGCCCCGATCGCCCCGGCCCCGCCCGCGCCGACCGCCACGACCAGCGCCGCGCCGGCGGCCGCGACCTTGCGCCGTGCGGTCCACCAGGCCGGCGAGCCCGCCTGCGGCGGCGCCGCTCCTGGTCCGTCCATCGTGGCGTCCGGACCCGGCCCATCGCCTGACGGGTACCCGGACGCGGCGGCCTGGATGAAGTCGTGCGGAACGTGGGTCGGGTCGGCGGCCCTAGTCGGATCGGTCGGGTGCTCGGCGTTCATGGTGCCCCCCCTTTTCGTTGACACCCTCATCTTCGGCAACCCCCCTGGGCCGTCCCTGCAACCACCCTGCAAGTTTCCTGAACGCCTCACCCCCTCCGTGATCAGAGTTCAGGCGCAGCCCTAGTCGGGGGCGAGTGGGAGGGTGATCCGGAAGGTCGCCCCCTGGCCGGGTGCCGTATCGACCTCGACGGTGCCTCCGTGGGCCGCGACCAGGGCCGCGACGATGGCCAGCCCCAGTCCGGTGCCGCCCTGCGAACGTGCCGTGTCGGCCCGATAGAACCGTTCGAAGATCCGGCCGACCTCGTCCGGGGCAAGGCCCGGCCCCTGGTCGGCGACCTCGCAGATCACCGCCGGGATCTCCACGCCGGCGCCGCTCGGCCCGGCTTCGGAAGACCCGGCCTCGGAAGGAGCCGCACCCGCACCGCGTACGTCGGGAGCGACAAGGGTGCCGGTGCTGAGCCGTACCTCGACCGGGGTTCCGTCCGGGGTGTGGGTGAGCGCGTTGGCGAGCAGGTTGCCGAGCACCTGGCGCAGCCGCGACTCGTCACCCAGAACCTGGTAGGCCACGTCGCCGTGCACCGACAACTCCACGCTCCGCCCGGGCGCCATCACCCTGCCCTCGTGTACGGCGTCGGCGGCCACCGCCAGCAGGTCGACCGGCCGCCGTTCCAGTGGGCGCTGGCGATCCATCCGGGCGAGCAGCAGCAGATCCTCGACCAGCAGTCCCATCCGGAAGGCCGAATCCTCGATCCGGCCGAGCAGCCGGTCGGTCTCGGCCGGAGATCGGGCGGCGCCCTGACGATAGAACTCGGCGAACCCGCGGATCGCCGTCAGCGGGGTACGGAGCTCATGGCTGGCGTCCGCGACGAAGCGCCGCATCCGCTCCTCCGAGCCCCGAGCGCTCTCCTCGGACCGGCGGGCGGCCGCCTCCGATCGGCGAGCCGCCTCCTCGGACTCGGCCCGGGACCGGAAGGCGGCTTCGATCTGGCCGAGCATGCCGTTGAGCGAGCGGCCCAGCCGCCCGACTTCGGTGCGTGGGTGCCGCTCGGGGACCCGGCGGGAGAGGTCGCCCTCGGCGATGGCCTCGGCGGTGTCCTCGATCTCGTCGAGCGGCCGCAGGCTGGTCCTGACGATCCAGACCCCGGCCGCGGCCAAGACGATCACGACCACTCCGCCGACCAGCAGATCGAGCACGATCAGCCGATGGACCGTCCGGTCGACCTCCTTAAGGTTGAGAGCGAGCGTGATGGTGCCGCCACCGGAGACGTTCAGCACGAGCACGCGCCATTGATCACCGTCACCGTTGGCCGCGAGCGCGGTGAAAGGCCGCCCGGCCCGTTTGGCCACATTGCCGGTCACAGCCGGACCGTCGCTGTCACCGGCTGAGGGATCCATCGAGGGAATGTTCTGCAGCAGCGTGCCACCGGCATCGCGGAGCTGGACGACGACCCCGTACGGCGCACGCAGGATGATCTTTCCGTCCGGGCCGCGCGGCACCCGTCCCTGGTCGACCTGCTGGACGAGCTGGCGAGCCGCGTCCCCCAGCTGGGCGTCGGCGCGTCCCGCCAGATAGCTGCGCATGACGTACACGGTGGCCACGCTGATCACGGCCAACGCCGATACGACCAGCAGCAGCACCGCGGCGATGAGCTTGACCCGCAACGGCGTACGGTCGGAGACCTCCCGCAACCGGCGCAGCGGTGTGAGCCCGGCCATCAGCTCGGGGGCAGCCGGAGCACGTAACCCACCCCGCGTAGCGTGTGGATGAGCCGCGGCTCGGTGCTGTCGATCTTGCGGCGGAGTGCGGAGACGTAGGACTCGACGATTCCCACGTCGCCACGGAAGTCGTAGTTCCACACGTGATCGAGGATCTGGGTCTTGGACAGCACCCGCCCGGAGTTGGCCATGAAGTAGCGCAGCAGTTTGAACTCGGTGGGCGACAGCTGGACGAACGTGCCGTCGCGCCATACCTCGTGGCTGTCCTCGTCCAGCTCGATGTCGGCGAAGGTCAGCCTCGGCGGCGGCTCTGCCGAGGGCCCGCCGGCCCGCCGCCGGACCGCTCTGATCCGGGCGACGAGTTCCTCCAGGCTGAACGGCTTGGTGACATAGTCGTCGCCGCCGAGGGTCAGTCCCCGGATCCGGTCCTCGACAGCGTCCCGAGCGGTGAGGAACACCACGGGCGTATAGGCCCCGCCCGAGCGCAGTCGGCGTACGACGTCGAAGCCGTCGATGTCGGGCAGCATGACGTCGAGCACGATCAGGTCGGGGCGGTGCCGCTGGGCCGCCTGGACGGCGTCGGTACCGTTGGTGGCGACGACCACGTCGAAACCGGCGAAGCGCAGGCTGCCTGCCAGTAATTCCAGAATGTTCGGGTCGTCCTCGACCACGAGCAGCCGGGCCTCCGGTGTGGTGCTCTCAACCATCGTTCGTTCCCCCCGTTCCATCGTCGCAGTACCAGCCCGGCGAGCTCCAACAACCGCCCCGGACGTCGATCAGGGCGGCGTTGTACCCGTCCAGCGAGGTCAGCCAGTCGCGGGCGCCGGCCCCCATCGCGAGGGCGGCGGTGGCGTAGGCGTCGGCGGTGGCCAGATCTGGTCCGGTGAGCGTAACCGAGCACAGCTCACGGGCCGGGAAGAAGGACAGCTCAGGAGACATGGGCACTGTCCAGGGCCGCCTGCAGGGACTGGACATAGCCCTCACTGGTCACGGTCGCACCGGACACCATGTCGATCTGCGCGCTCTGCGCCTTGAGGGCGGCGCTGCGCAAGAGGGGCAACGCGATGGAGTTGATCTCGTCGTCGCGGGGGTTGCCATTCGGGTACTGCACGGCCTGGACATCGGTGACCTTCCCGTTCCGCAGGCTGAGCCGCACCTGGACGGGCCCCCAGCGAGTCTGCACGACTGGGCCGGTGACCGTTCGCGACCCGGTCTTCCCCGAAGTCTGCCCGCTGGTCTGCCCAGAAGTCTCGCCTGTGCTCGGCTGCGGGGAACCCTGAGCCGCGGCCGGTGTACCGATCTGCCGGGACGTCGTCTTGTAGCCGAGCAGCAGCACCAGCACTGCCACCGTGGAGACGAGGGCGAGCAACACCCTGCGCATGGGGCTCTCCTTTCACATCTGGAACTCACATCTGGAACGGGTCAACGTGGATCTGCCGCTTGGGCACCTTCAGCCTCTGGAGCGAGCCGAGCACGGCCTGGACCAGACCGGGCGGGCCGCAGACGTATACGTCACGTCGGCCGAGATCGGGGACATGGGCGGCCAGACCCCGCGCGGACAGCGCCTCGCGGTTGGCTCCTCCGGGCAGGTAGACCACCCGGGTGCCGGTCTGTGCGGCGATGGCGTCGAGCTCACCCTTCAGCACCAGGTCCTGCGGGCGGCGAGCGCGATAGAGGACGACCGCCCGGCCGAAGGGGAGATCGTCGAGCAGGGCCCGGACGGGCGCGATGCCGATGCCACCCGCGATGAGCAGCACGTCGTCGTGGTGCCGGCGGTCGGCGGTGAAGGTGCCGTACGGCCCCTCGGCCAGCACTCGCATCCCGGGCCGCAACCTCCGCAGGTCGGCGGTGTGGTCGCCGAGCACCTTGACGGTGATGCGCATCGTCCTCGTGTCGGGCGCGGCGGAGAGCGAGAACGGATGGGCCTGCCACCAGCCGTCCCTGGTCATGAATCGCCAGCGGAAGAACTGACCCGCCCGGGCGTTGAGCTCCCCGAGCCGGCGCCCGGAGACGTACACCGAGACCACGCCGGGACCCTCGCGGACGACATGGGCCACCCGGAGCCGGTGCCTGACGTTGAGTCGAAGCGGCGTCCAGATGCGGCCGTAGAGCAGTGCGGCGATCACCGTGAGGTGCAGGGTGCTCCAGAAGATCCGGGCGGGCAGGCTGGAGGCGAACTCCTGGCCGTCCGCGAACTGGTGGGCGAACCCCAACCCCAGCGCCAGATACACATAAAGATGCAGGTAGTACCAGGTCTCGTAGGCGAGGCGGTTACGGATGGCCCGGACGGAGATGATGCCGATCCCGAGGAACAGCACCAAGCCCACGTAGGCCATGAGCACATCGGGGTACTCCCGGATGAGCGTCCAGGTCTCGGCGATGGGCCCCTGGCGGTCCGCATACCCCAGCGTGATGAAGAGCGTGTGCGCCGCCAGCATCAGGACCGTCAGCGCACCGAAGTCACGGTGCCAGGAGGTGAGGTCCTCGGCTCCGATCATCTGATCGAGTCGGCGCAGCCTGCTCATCAGCAGCAGCTGGACCAGGATCAGGTAGGCGCCGGCCAACCCGGTGAGCCGTCCGACCGCGGTGAACTGATCCGCCAGGCTCGAGCTCAGCGACGATGTGTTCCGCCACCACAACCAGATGACGACGGCCTGCCCGAGCAGCAGACCGCCCACCACCGCGTACTTTCCCCACTCCGCAGCCCTCCGGGGCCTCACGGCCACAGGACGCATGGGGCTGCCCGGCATTGTCTGATGCATGATGAGGGACAGCCTGCGGGCCGAACCTGAGGGTCAGCTGAATGCCGGCTTCAACTCTTCTTAATGGCGCCCCCATCCCGGCGCAATCTTGCTTAAACGATCTGCGAAGATCACGCCGGGAAGGTGTGCCTACTCGCCCGTCCAGACCGGCTTGCGCTTCTGCGCGAAGGCCGCGGGGCCTTCCTGCGCGTCCTTCGAGACGAAAACCGGGCCCATGATCGCGTTCTGGCGGTCCCAGAGCTCGTCGGTAGGCCACTCGGTCGACCCGACGATGATCTTCTTGGTCGCCGCCAGCGCCAGCGGAGCGTTCTCAGCGATCTTGGCCGCGAGTTCCTTCGCCACCTCGAGCGCCGATCCCGGCTCGGCGAGCCGGTTGATGAAGCCCAGCTCCGCCATCCGCTCCGCCGAGTAGTGATCGCCGGTGAGGGCGATCTCCATGGCGATGTGGAACGGAATCCGCTGCGGGAGTCGCAACAGGCCACCCGCGCCGGCCACCAGGCCTCGCTTGGGCTCGGGCAGCCCGAACTTGGCCTCACGGGAAGCGACGATCATGTCGCAGCACAGCGCGATCTCAAAGCCGCCCGCCAGGGCGTACCCCTCGACGGCGGCGATGAGCGGCGTCGCCGGGGGCTTCTGCGCGATGCCCCCGAAGCCACGGCCCTCGATGAACGGGTTCTCGCCCTTCAGGAACCCCTTGAGGTCCATACCGGCGCTGAACGTCCCGCCCGCGCCGGTGAGGATGCCCACCGCGAGGTCCTTGCGGGAGTCGAGCTCCTCGAGCGCGGCCGCGATGCCCTCAGCCACAGCGCCGTTGACGGCGTTCCTGGCTTCGGGCCGGTTGATCGTGATGACGAGAATGCCGCCATCTTCTTCAGTGAGGACTGCGTCAGACATGTGCGGCTCCGTTTATTTGGGCTGGAAGCGGATGCCACCATCGAAACGGATGGTCTCGGCGTTCATATAGTCGTTCTCGATCAGGGACCGCACCAGATGCGCGAACTCCGACGCCTTGCCCATGCGCTTGGGGAAGGGCACCGGCTTGGACAGCGTCGCCTTGAACGCCTCGGCGGCCTCGCCCTCACCGTAGATGGGGGTGTCGATGATGCCCGGGCAGATCGTGTTGACGCGGACGCCGATGGCGGCCAGGTCACGCGCGGCCGGCACGGTCATGCCGACGATGCCGCCTTTGGAGGCGGAGTAGGCGACCTGACCGGTCTGACCCTCGAGCGCCGCAACGGACGCGGTGTTGATGACGACTCCGCGCAGCCCGTCGACGTCGGCCGGCTCCGTCTTGGCGATGGCGGCGGCGCCGATGCGCATGAGGTTGAAGGTGCCGATCAGGTTGATCTTGATGACCCGCTCGAAAGTGGCCAGGTCGTGCTGCGATCCGTCGCGGCCGACGGTGCGAGAGGCCCAGCCGATGCCGGCGCTGTTGACGACCACCCGAAGCGGAGCACCGGTGTCGACGGCGGCCTGTACGGCGGCCGCGACCTGGGCCTCATCGGAGACGTCGGTCTTGACGAACACGCCACCGACCTCGTCGGCAAGAGCCTTGCCCTTGTCCTCGTTGAGGTCGGCGACGATTACCTTGGCGCCTTGGGCGGCCAGCTCGCGGACGGTGGCCTCGCCGAGGCCGCTCGCACCGCCTGACACGACGGCGGAAACACCATTCAGGTCCATAAGTAGCACCTTACTGAAGAGAACCGAATGTGGTTCGGGTGATGTTACTCACGCGTCACTTTAATGGGAACCTCACGGGCAGACCTACCCGCCCAGGCGGTAAGAGTGCGGCTTTGGCACAGAACTCTCTCGGCCCCGGATCGAACAGCGATCAGCGCTGTCGCCCGCGGATGATGGCCGTGCCCCCAGCGAGGTCCACTTCGCTGTACGGCGGCGCGCCGTCGCCTTCCTCGTCCCGGAGCATCAACGATGTGCGGCGCTGATCGATCTCGTGCCGCTGTACGCCCTCGCCACCCCTCTGGTTCCCCCGCTCCGATTGCCCAGCATTGATCGGGAATCCACCTCCCAAAGGGGGCAAATGTTTCGTGGGGCAGCACTACTGTGTGGGGCATGGAGCCGCACGACCTCGAGCCGTACGACCTCGGGGCGCACGAGATCGGACGCCGCCAGGCGCTAGGGCTCGGCGCGCTGGGCGCGCTCGGGGTCAGCCTGGGCTCAATGCTCCTGGCCGGCGACTCCGGTGCGGTTCCCAGGCCCACACGGCAGCTGTTGCAGCGCCGTCTCATGCCTCAGATGACGTCCGCCCCGGCACGACCGGTCAGTGCACCGGCGCCGGTGACCCTGTGGCACAAGCCCGCGCGCTCCATCCACGACCTCAGACCGGACGCCCCTAAGAACGCGGTCGCGCTCACCATCGACGACGGCCCACACCCCGAGTGGACACCCCGGGTCCTGGATCTGCTCGCCAAGTACGGCGTCAAGGCGACCTTCTGCCTGATCGGCGAGCAGGTACGGGACAACTACAAGGTGGTCCAGCTGATGGTCGAGGCGGGCCACGAGGTGGCCAACCACACCTGGCACCATCCACTCAACATCAACCGGCTCTCCCCCAAGCGGGTGGAGGCGGAGATCGTCAGGGCACGTCAGGTCATCATCGAGGTCACCGGCACCTCCCCCCGGCTGTTCCGGTCCCCCGGCGGGGCCTGGTCCCCCACGATCTTCAAGGCCGTGGCCCGCCACGGCATGCTCCCCATCGACTGGGACATCGACCCCCGGGACTGGTCCCGCCCCGGCGTTTCCCATGTCACCCGGGAGCTGCTGAAGGGAAAGGCCGGCGACATCCTGCTCTGCCATGACGGCGGTGGCGACCGTTCGCAGACCCTGAAGTCGCTGAAGGTCGTCCTGCCCAGGCTGAAGAGCAAGGGCCTGGAGTTCATCACTCTGTGAAGCTGGAGTTCATCACTCTGTGAAGAATGTGGCGCGACTCTGTGAAGAATGTGGCGTGCTTCACATTTTGATAACGTCCAACGCTCTCAACTGGCATATCGAGCTTCATGAAGCTCTTTCATCACATTGGTAAACAACACTCAGGACTGTCACAGCTTGCCCAACCTTGACCCACCTGGCTAGGTTATGGCCCCAGCGACACGGGGTCGCTAAGACAACAGAACATCGCGTCATCGTGATCAGGCGGCACCCAGCTCTGCTGTCTGAACGGGTCACGATCGGCGTGCCGCGTCCATGCAGTCAGGAGCATGGAGCCGGGGACCCGTGGAGCCCGATGTATTTCCGGGCCAGGGGTGAATCGACAGTGAAACGTCGGGGATTCGATTCCCTGATGTCGTGCTGCCCCGGTAGGCGTCGCAGACGACGTTAGGAACTGTCCTGTATACCCCCCAGAACTTCCTCTCGGCTCGTGCGTTGAAGATGTCCGTGGTCGGGACCGCGCTGTGCGCGGTGACCTCACTGGGCATCGTGGCGGCTCCCGCCGCATCGGCCGGCAACACCCACGTCGCCACGGCGTGGCAACAGGCCGCTCCAGCGAGCAAGAAGGTCAAGCTCACCCAGAAGCAACGAGCCGCGCTGGCCGTCAAGTTCGCCTATGCACAGATCGGTGACTGGTACCGCTATGGCGGGATGGGCCCCAGTCGATGGGACTGCTCAGGTCTGGCCGGCGGAGCCTGGCGGCATGCGGGCATCAAGATTCCCCGGGTGACCAACTCGATCTACCGGAAGGTTCACAAGAAGGTCCGCTTCAAAGATCTGCAGCCCGGTGATCTGGTGTTCTTCTACCACCTGGGTCACGTCGGCATCTACGTCGGCAAGGGATACATCATTCACGCCCCGCACACCGGACAGCGGGTCAAGAAGGTAAAGATCAATAGCTATATGCGGCATGCGTTCGCCGGAGCGGTGCGCCCTGGGATCTGAGCTCCCCTTTGCTTCACCCGTCGCCGGGTGTGGTCACCTCGTGACCGCACCCGGCGACGGCCCCGTGGTGGCCAACCCAGCCGACCGCGATCACGCCTATGCGGAGCGTGATGCCCGCAGGGCGTAGGCCACCACGTACCGGCCCGCGATGGCGAGGAGGACGCCGAGCGCCCAGCCCGCGATGGAGTCGGTGGGCCAGTGGTAGGCGAGCAGCACCGTGGCGATGGACGCACCGAGGGCCAGCACATGAGCCGTCAGGGTCACCCTGCGAGCCGTACGGGGCGCCAGATCCGGGCTCAGCAGCGCGGCCGTCATCAGCAGACAGGCCGCGCCGAGCGCGGCATGGCCGGACGGGTAGGACAGGGTTCCAGCATGGAGCAGATCGGCTCTTGAGTGCGGTGCGGTGCGTCCGATGATCATCTTGAACACCTGGACCACCACGTTGAGGACGATGATCCACACTCCGAACGCGACGAACAGCTTCAGACTCCGGTGGCGGAAGGCGACGATCACGGCCGTCACGGTGACGATCGAACCGACCAGCCAGAACTGGCCGGCCATGACGACCACCCGCCAGAAGAGATGTGCCCAGCCCGTCACCTCGAGCCCGCCGGGGCCCAGCATGAGCCGCTGGTCCCACCTCCTCAGCGGCCCGGTCATCAGGACATCGACCGTCGGGACGATGACCAGCACCGCGGCCGCCAGACAGAGCACCAACTCGCTCCGCCGCCGTGCGCTCTCCACGTCCCTCCCCCGTCACCACCGGCCCGCCCCGGTGGCTCCCCCTGGCCAACGATCATGTCCAGTATGCCGGGCTTCCGACCAAGCCCGGCCTCCGGTCGCGGTGGAGGCCGGGCCGGACCACCCGTGATCTCGCCGCCACATCCGGACAGCGCCGCCTTACCGATGCATTGCCGTTGCTTGATCCGACTAGGGTCCTGTTTCGGACGATAGATCTGAGGCTGGAAGGGTCGATGAGGATGAAGACGAGAACCGCCGCGCTAGGGCTCGCCACCGTACTGCTCGGGACTCCGCTCGCCACCGTCTCACTGGCGGCGAACGCGACGGCTGCGACGACCACTACGGCCTCGGTCACCTCGGCCGCAGCCGGACGGCCCACCCTGAACAAGGGCGCGACGGGCCCCTCCGTCAGCTACCTGCAGACGCGGTTGAAGGCGCTGCACTACGACCCGGGTGCGCTCGACGGGAAGTACGGCACCAACACCGTCTACGCCGTCTGGGCCTTCCAGAAGGTCAACGGGATCAAGCCGAGCAGCACGGTCGGCACGAGCACCTGGAAGGCGCTGGCCAAGCCGAAAACGCCCAAGGCACTCATTCACGGCGGCGCATCGAGCCGAATCGAGATCAATCTGAAGACGCAGTTGCTGGTCTTCTACAAGAACAGCAAGATCACACTCATCAGCCACATCTCGTCCGGGTCCGGTAAGCGCTACTACTCGCGGGGCTCCTGGCACAAGGCCGTCACCCCGACCGGAAACTTCAAGATCTTCCGCCGCATCAAGGGATGGCACCGTTCCGCTCTGGGCCTCCTCTACAACCCGGTCTATTTCTCCGGCGGCGTCGCGGTCCACGGTGAGGGCAGCGTCCCGCTGTATCCGGCCTCGCACGGCTGCGTGCGCATTCCGGTGCACACCGGTGACCTCGTCTATCCGCTCGCTTCGATGGGAACGCGCGTCTATGTCCGGCGCTGATTTCCCCTCTTAACAGGGTCTTTACGGAGGAGGTTCGTATTCTGGAGGGACTCTTCCAGGGAGGCCAGCCGCGTGCCGCTGCACTACCGCTCGGTGTTCCAGATCCGCGACGCGGATCCGGCCGAACTGGCGCGGGAGCAGTTCGGCACGTGGCTGAGCGAGCTGGGCAACGAGGGAGTGGACCTGTCCCCCGGCCGCCGGTCCCTCGACGAGGGCATCGAGCTGGCGGTCGCCGAAGGCCCTGACACCTCTCGATTCCGGCTCCGCAGCTCGGGCTATCCGGTGCGGCTGATGACCACGCTGACCGCGCACCGCGAGCGCGGCGGGCGGGCGTGGCTCTGGCTCGAGCAGGAGTACGAGGCGTCGGCGACCAACGTCGAGCCGCTCAAGCTGCGCCCACCCGGTCTGATCCGGGGCATCCTCCGGAAGATCAGCGGGCATGACGGGCTGGCCGTGCTGACGGAGCAACCACAGCGGGTGACCGCGGCCGGGCTGGACGTGCTGATCGACGTGCTCTGCGACGACGAGCACCATGTACCGGTCGTGGTGGCCAGCACCCATCCCTGGCGCAACCCTTCCGAGTGGACCGAGACGGCCCGCGATCTCACCGCCAATCTGACCGGGACGGCCGCGGTGTACGTGCTGGACCGGGAGGCCACCGAGCTGCTCGACGGCATGGTGGCCTTCGAGGACCACAAGGTGTACGGCGGGGCGGTCCGCACCTACCTGCCCGGCGTCGATCCGGCCAGCACGGCGGATGCGGCCCGGCACCGGGTACTGCCGCAGGCGCGGATCATGGAGAGCCCGGGCCGCGCGAAGATGCTGCTGACCATGCTGCCCTGGCAACAGGCCCGTACCCGCCCGCTACCCGAGGCGCTGCGGCGCATCGACGCCAACGGCTTCGAGAGCGGGACCAAGCACGACACCGCCCGGCTCTTCCGCGAGCCGGCGACCGCTGATCACGCCGACCAGGCCGCCGGGGATCTGGTGCCACGGCTGTCGGCCGCGCTGCAGGAGGCCCTCGCCCGGATCGGACAGTACGACCAGCAGCTGCGGGAGGCCACCGCGCGCCGGCGAGCGGCCGAGGACCGGGCCTACGAGGCGGTGGGGCAGGCGGAGGAGGAGATCCTCGACCACGACGCCACCCGCACCGAGCTGGACGCCGCGCTGGATCAGGTGCGGTGGCTCCAGTCCGAGCTGGTCGACTCCGGGCTGGTCGAGCGCGCGTACGCTCCCGTACCGTCCGATCAGCGCACACCGCAACTGCTGTCGGTCGGCGAGCTGCGCCATCACGTCGTACGGCTGCGCCGGGTGAGCGTGGATCTCGACTGGGAGATCGCCGAGCGGCTCGACGAGAGCTTCAAGGCCGCCACCTGGGCCGCCAAGGCGTGGCGGGCGCTACGGGCGCTGGACGACTACGCCGAGGCCCGCGTCAACGGCGAGTTCGACCGGGACTTCTACGCCTACTGCCAGCAGCCGCCGCCGGGCCGCACCGGCATCTCCGCCAACGTCGTGGCGATGACCGAGAGCGACGACACCAGGGGCAACCGGAGATTCGCCGCCGCCCGGCAGTTCGCCGTGCCGGTCGAGGTGCATATGGAGGGGCGTGTGCACATGTGGGCGCACGTCAAGCTGGACTCCGCCGGGCGGACCGCCCCACGCATGCACTTCTACGACGACACCGCCGGGCCTACCGGCCGGATCCACGTCGGCTACATCGGCCCGCATCTGCCCAACAAGCAGACCTGACCCGCGAACGGGTAGTAGCCCTCCGGCATCACATCCAGCGGGAAACCTGGTACCGGAGAGGGAGACGGGTTCCGACTCAGTGCGGACGAAGCATACGTACGCGTGTGGAACGCTTGGCTGCCCACAATGCCAAATGGGGGGGGACATATTCGTGTTCGGTCCGCAGAGCATGATCCTGCTGATACTGCTGGTGGCGGGGTTCGCGGGGCTGGCCTACGTTCTGGCACGCCCGGGGATGCTGGTGTTGCGGATCGGTGCCGGCGTCTTGTCGTTCGCCGTGGCCGCGGTGTTCGGGACCGCCGGCGTCAACCGGTACTACGACTATTACCAGACGTGGGGCGACCTGTTCAATGATCTTTCCGGTCGGCAGCCAGGGGTCGTCGCCCTGCCCCCCGAGGGCGGGAAACAGCTCACCGCGGGACGCGATCGTGTCAAGAACGGCCTGCTGGTCGACACGCAGCTGGGCGGAGCGCAGAGTGCGATCACCCGGAACGGTCTGGTCTACCTCCCACCCCAGTACTTCCAGCCGAAGTACACGAACGTGAACTTTCCCGTCCTTGAGTTGCTGCACGGTTCCCCCGGCCATCCCTCCGACTGGCAGACGGGTCTGCATCTGACCGAGACCTACCAGCGGCTCATGGCCAAACATCAGGCCAAACCAGTCATTCTCGTCATTCCCGACATCAACGGCACCTCGCACGGCAATATCGGCTCGCAGTGTCTCAACCTGCCTGGGGGTGGTGCGCAGAGCGACACGTACCTCTCTCAGGACGTCCCGGCCGATGTCACACGGCGCTTCCGCGCCGACCCCGTCGGACCGCATTGGGGCATCGCCGGATTCTCCGAGGGCGGCTTCTGCGCCGTGAACCTCGCACTTCGGCACCCGCGGAGCTACAAGGTCGCCGGGTCGATGAGCGGCTACTTCCAGCCGCTGCCGGAACGCGGGGTCGACCCGTTCGAGGGCGACGCCAAGCTCCGACTCGCCAACGACCCCGTGTGGCTGGCCTCCAAGGTCACACCGCTCGATCAGATTCCGAGCTTCTGGCTGATGGCCGGCACCTCGGACCGAGGTGACCTCCAAAGCGCCCGCGCCTTCCAGTCGGTGCTCAACCGCCACAGCCCGACGCCGCTGGTGACGATTCCCCGGGCCCGGCACTCGTTCGCCGCCTGGAACCCCGCTCTCCCGAAGCTGCTCACCTGGGCCACCACCCGCCTCTGACCCAGACCGCACTCCGGTGACCCGTCCGGGCACGATCCTTCCAGGGATCACCCTGGACCTGATCCCGCTGGCCGGTGGAACCGGTCCGGCCGAGCGGACACTAAGCGGGCATGACCTTGCAAACCCTCACGGATACCGCGCTGTGGAAACGCGCGCGGGGCGGTGACGACGAGGCCTTCGGGATGCTCTTCGACCGCCACTCGCGCACTGTCTACAACTTCTGTTTCCGTCGTACGGCGGATTGGTCGGCGGCCGAGGACCTGACCTCGGTGGTCTTCCTGGAGACCTGGAAGCGGCGCGGGGAGTTGCGGATGGAGTCCGGCTCCCTGCTGCCCTGGCTGTACGGCGTCGCGACCAATGTCCTGAACAACCACCGCAGAAGCCTGCGCCGACACCGCGATGCGCTGGCTCGCATCCCCGCTCTCCCCTCCTCACCCGACGATGCGGAAGAAGTCACCGCACGCCTCGATGCGGAACGCCAGATGCGCCAGGTGCTGGAATCGATCAAGGCCCTGCCGCGCAAAGACCGGGAAGTGCTCACCCTCTGTGTCTGGGAGGGGCTCGGTTATAACGAAGCCGCCGAGGCCTTGGGCATCCCGGTCGGCACCGTGCGGTCTCGGCTGGCGCGCGCTCGCGCGCGACTAAGGGATGGCACCGACCCCCCTGTTGCGGAACCGCGACACTCTCGCGGACACGAAAAGGGAGAACGGCCCACGACACTCTTCACGAAGGAAACCCCATGAATGACCAGGCTCTTCCCCAGGAGCGGGACCTGCCCGCCGGGCATCACGCCGTACGGCGCGTCCACCTGATGCAGGCGATCGCGGCACCGGCCCCCAGAAGGACCACCCGCCGTCGCATTCTGATCGGTGGCCTCGCGACCGCGGGACTGGCGACCGGCGTTGCGGCGCTGATCATCGCTCCCGGTGCCAAGGTCGGCTCGAACCAGCCGGCCCCTACGACCACGTTCGGTTCGGACCAGCCGATCGCCCTGATGGGTGCCACCGAAGTCTTCACCCAGGCCGCCAAGGCCGCCTCCGCGCAGCCCGACCTCAAGCCTCGTCCGGACCAGTTCGTGTACACCGAGTCACGCAATCGGCAGGCCTCCCTACCCGGTCAGCCTGGCGGCGCGATCAAGCGCAAGGTGTGGCTCTCTGCCGATGGCACCCACGCGGGCCTGCTGGACCAGCAAGGATCACCCAACACGATGCGCCTATGGCTGTGCGACAACCAACACCAGGTCAAGACCGGAAAAGACAAGCTCCCCCCACCAGTCGACCTCAAGAACCCTCCGCGTGACTGTGCGAACACCCCGGCCTACAACAAGAACCTGCCGACCGATCCCACGCTCATGCGGAAGTGGCTCTACCGAAACAGCATGGGCGGGAACCCGCCGGACGTGCAGGCGTTCCGCACGGTCGGGGACACGATCCGGGAGTCGTACATCGCGCCCAAGGCGCTGTCCGCGATGTTCACGGCGGCGGCGAAGATCCCTGGTGTCACGGTCACCAGGAACGCCGTGGATTCGGCGGGGCGGAAGGGCATCGCCGTCGGCCAGACCTGGAACGGCCTGCGCCAGGAGCTGATCTTCGCCCCGAAGACGTACCAGCTCCTCGGTGAGCGTGAGGTCTTCAGCAACGACCACTCGTTCAAGCCCTCTGGCGGAAAGCCCTCGGAGCCCTCGACCGGGGGGCCGAAGGTGAAGGAGGGCACGGTGCTGTACACCTCCGCGACGCTCCAGACCGCCGTGGTGGACAAGGCCGGGCAGCCCCCCACCAAGTAGTAGAAACACGACGACCGTCCGTCCCGTCTGCCACGCCTGTGGCAGAACGAGGGGCTTCCATGCCCCCCGATTCGGGACGGACGGTCGTCGTGCTCGTTACCGCCGGAAGCGGAACCAGACGCGCCCACGATTCGCCATAATGGCAAGATCCATCTGGCGAAAGGTAGATCCCGTGGCTTTTCCTGGCAACCTCCGGCCCGCGCTTCCGTCCCGGCGCCGGACCGGCTCGGCCGCGGCTCAGGTACCCTCGAGCGATCGCACGGCCGCTTCCCGCTCCGCGCCGGCTCGCCGCCCCACCGAGGACCTCGTATCCCCCGGCACGTCATGTGAAGGACAGGACCGGGCGCCACACGGCCGCTGACGGTCCCTCGCGGTCAGGACCAGCCGCATAATCCGGCGCCGCGAGCGCAACACCGATAGCTTTTCTGACCACATTAAGAATGTCCCAGACGGATGCCTGAGCAGAATAAGATCGAGCACCGGGCAGGTGGGCACCACAGAGGGGGATAATAGTGGCGACGAAGGTCATCACTGTCGATGACGTCGATGGCTACGAGGGAACGGACGTAGCCAAGCGGGATTTCGAAGTCGGGGGCACGAAGTACACCATCGACCTCGGAGATGGGAACTTCAAGAAGCTTCAGGACCTGTTGGACGCACTGGCTCCGTATGTAGAGAAGGCGTCCGAGGTCAAGCAGGCCGGGCGGGCCCGGAAGAGCGCCGCCGACACCGGCAGTCGTCTTCAGGGCTACACCAACACCGACGTCCGCGCCTGGGCCGACCAAGAGGGCGTCGAGGTCAGCGCACGCGGGAAGATCGCCGATGATGTATATGAGAAGTTCATAGTGGCTCACCCGGACGCCAAGCCCGAAGACTGATCAACCACCAGCATCGCAGGAGAGAAAACCATGGCACAAAGAACGGTCGTCGAGCTCATCGACGACATCGACGGAAAACCAGCTGACGAGACGGTGGCGTTCTCGATCGATGGCGTCACCTACGAGATCGATCTCAGCAAGAGCAACGCCGACACGCTCCGGACGAACTTTGCGCCGTACGTGGACAAGGCACGCAAGACCGCAACTGCCCGGTCCGCGCGCAAGGGCACCGGTCCTCGCACGGCCGGTAACCGGGAGCGGTCATCAGATATCCGGACGTGGGCCAAGCAGCAGGGCATCAACGTCAACGATCGCGGGCGCATCCCCGCCCAGGTCCTCAACGCCTATGACTCCAACGACCCCAGCAAGGCCAAAGAGCCGGCTGCAACGATCCCCCAGACCACGTTCAAGGCGGTCAGCAACCCTTAAGGGACAGCCCCGATCACCACGCACCCGGTGGTACGCCTCAAACGCAGATCGGGGTACAGATACCTCTCTACCTGGGCGGGGCGCCTCGTACCATCCTGTCCCCGCCCATAACCGGCATCGCGCGCCGCTCTGCCGACATGTGCCGCATCGTGCAGTTCCTCGCCATGCCGCCCGCCTAACGGCGATCTCCTTCTGGGTCTTGGGACCTATCCCACACATTTCACATTAGGTCCCTGGGACCTGTCGGCAGTTCATGCTGGCCATCATAATGATTCTCTCCGCCGTAACAATCTCTCATTACGGCAGGCGCGCGCCATGAAGGGAATCATTATGACCCTCGTCGCCCCTCAAATAACTACCGCTGTCGGCGGCCTCCCGCTGGGAGCGAAATGATTCGCAGAATCGCCCCCTACGTGGCCGCTATCATGGCCGCGGCAGCCCTGGTGGTAACAGCGCAGAGCCCTGCCGGCGCGGCGCCCGTTCGCACCAACAGTAAATCCGAGGCCGTCTACTTCATCCATGGCAGCGACGTCATGCATACGAAAGTAGGAGGCGCCGGCGATAACTGCAAGTCCACGTGGAATACCGCAATGTCCAGTCTCCGGTCACGGGGGTGGACAGGAGAATTCACCACCTGGGGCTATTACAAGAATGACACGAACTGTACGCGCAAGGTGGACGGGAATCTGAACACCCGGATCCAGGAGCTGGGCCGCCTGCTCGCCTGGGATATCTACACCCATTACTCCAGCAGCGGCAAGTCCGTCGATGTCGTAGCCCACTCCATGGGCGGACTCGTCATCCGCGCGGCGATCACCGGCACCCGGAGGTACGGTGGAAAGGCCGATCACACGTGGCCCCCTTACCTCTATGTTGAGGATGTCGCCACGCTCAGCACACCGTTCAGCGGCAACCAGTTGGCCACCGCGTGCACGGTCGCCTATGGCTGGAAACAGTGCAGCGACATGCGGCCGGGCAGCGGCTTCCTCAGCTGGGCGGGACAGAACCCGCAGTCCAATCAGGGCACCGACTGGACGTTGATCGGCGCCAGCGACGATGGCACGGTCAGCTCGGGGGCTGCCATCGGCATGAACGCCACGCACAAGGCCATCTACGCTGCGGGCCAGGGGCTGAAACACAGCAAGCTTCCCCACGCCGGAGCCGGAGGCACCTGGAAGCTGAAGTACTCCAACAACAACGGCAGTAGCTGGACGAGCACCAGTGCCGGGCCGGGGCCACTCAAGCTGGTGGGCAACGCCCTCTACTACTGGTCCGCGTCGTAACGAAGCCCTCCCCACACGGTCCCGGGCGGTGATTCCGCCCGGGACCGTTGGTGTCCGAGGGACGGCTCCTGCGCCTCATTCGTCACACTGGACCGACCCATTCATTCTCGGGATGTAGGTGCCTACATCTGATGGTTCAGCGCCGCCGGCGGAGAAGTTCCGCCTGCTGGACGACGTGAGCGGTCTGAGGGCGCCATAGCGTCATGGGTGTCGGGGAATATCAGCCGACTTTCTGGAGGAGCCCATATGATCGAGGCGCGTGGCCTGACGAAACGCTATGGCGACAAGACCGCGGTGGACGACCTATCGTTCACCGTGCGTCCCGGGATCGTGACCGGGTTTCTGGGTCCGAACGGGGCCGGAAAATCCACGACCATGCGCATGATCCTCGGCCTGGACCGGCCGTCGGCGGGAACGGTGACGATCAACGGCCGCGGCTACGCCCAGCACCCCGCGCCCTTGCACGAGGTCGGCGCGCTGCTGGAGGCCAAGGCGATCCACACCGGCCGTACCGCTCACAACCATCTGCTGGCACTCGCCAGCACCACCGGCATCCCACGCACCCGGGTCGAAGAAGTCATCGATCTGGTCGGGCTCCGGAGCGTCGCTCGCAAGCGGGCCGGCGGTTTCTCCCTGGGCATGGGGCAACGGCTGGGCATCGCCTCGGCGCTGCTGGGCGACCCGACCACGCTGCTTCTCGACGAGCCGGTCAACGGTCTGGACCCTGAGGGGATCCTGTGGATCCGCAACCTCCTCAAAAGCCTGGCCGCCGAAGGACGGACCGTCTTCGTATCCTCCCACTTGATGAGTGAGATGGCGCAGACGGCCGAGCACCTCATCGTCATCGGACGGGGCCGGCTGATCGCCGACACCACGGTGGAGGAGTTCATCCAGCGGGCCTCGAGCAACACCGTCAAGGTTCGGTCACCACAGGCCAGCAAGTTGCGCGATCTGCTCATCGGCCCCGATGTGGCCATAGCGAGCAGCGAGGCCGGAATACTGGAGGTCACCGGCCTGTCCAGTGATCAGATCGGCCAGACGGCCGCCGACCATGGCGTGACGTTGTACGAACTCGCGCCACAGCAGGCGTCCCTGGAGGAGGCGTTCATGGAGCTCACCAGCGACTCCGTGGAGTACCGCGCGCCGGGCCGCCCAGAAGAGAGGACCGCGGCATGACCGCCGTCATGACGGCCGGCAAGGTGACCCAGGTCCGAGTGCTCCGCTCCGAGTGGATCAAACTCCGGACACTGCGGTCCACGTTCTTCACCATGCTCGCCGCGATCATCGCGATGGTGGGGTTCGGCTTCCTGTTCTCCTACGTGTTCGCCAGCCAGTGGACCACGATGGAGCCGCAGCGTAAGGCCGACTTCAGCGCCATCACCGTTCCGTTGCGAGGATACTTTCTCGCCCAGCTGGCCGTTGGCGTCCTCGGCGTGCTCGTGATCAGTGGCGAATACTCCACCGGCATGATCCGGGCGACCCTGTCAGCGGTGCCCAAACGCCTCCCGGTGCTGTGGGCCAAGGCCGCGGTCTTCGCGGCGGCGACGCTGACACTGATGCTGGTCTCGTCCTTCGTGGCGTTCCTCGGCGGCCAGCTGTTCCTGTCGTCAGAGCATCTGGACACGACGTTGTCGGCGCCTGGCGCGTTCCGCATCGTCACGGGCGTCGCGCTCTATCTGACGGTGGTCGGGCTGCTGGGGGTCGCGCTCGGCGCACTCATCCGCAACACCGCCGGCGCCATCGCCGCCGTATTCGGCCTGCTGCTGGTCCTGCCCGTGCTGGGCGAGGTGCTGCCCTCCTCCTGGGGCAAGCACATCACCCCGTACCTGCCCAGTAACGCGGGGCAGGCACTGCTCAACATCACCCCGGATCCCGGCGGTCTCGCGCCCTGGACGGGCTTCGGGCTGTTCTGCCTGTACGCCGTCGTCGCGCTGGCCGCCGCCGCGATCCTGCTCAAGCGCAGGGACGCCTGACGCCGGTGCAGATAGGGCTCAGGTCGGCCCCCGGTGCGCTGTCCGCGCGCCGGGGTTCCGGCCTGCCGGGCAAACTCGCGGCCCTGCGAAAATCGACGGCAGGCCATTCGGTCGTGATCGACGCCTGTTTCGCGGCAGCGCTGCTGGCCTTCGCGGCAGAGCACCTTCTGCGCGAACATCCACATCCGTTCGTGCTGGTGTGGGCGTTGCAGATCGGACTGTTCCTGCCGCTGGTGTGGCGGCGCCGCGCACCCTTCCCCGTCTTCACCCTCGTTGCCGGGGTCGCCTTCGCCCAGTGGCTGACCGGAGTGCTGTTGCCGGCCGGGGACTTCGCGCTGCTGATCGCGCTCTACACGGTGGCGGCGCAGGAACCGCTACGCCGCATGCTGCAAGCCGCCGGAGTGCTGGAGGCCGGAGTGGCACTGGCGACCGGCCAATGGGCTCCCCCCGGCGATCAGATAAAGATGTTCGTGCTGCTGTCGGGGATGACCACGGCCGCGTCCGTCATCGGCCTGAACGTCCGCACCCGCCGCGCCTATCTGGCCTCACTGGAGGACCGGGCCGCGCGCCTGGAGCGCGAGCGAGACCAGCAGGCCCAGATCGCGGTAGCGGCCGAGCGTGCCAGGATCGCCAGGGAGATGCATGACATCGTCACCCACAGCCTGTCGGTGATGGTCGCGCTCGCCGATGGTGCCTCGTACGCGATCCCGGCCTCCCCCGAACAGGCGGCCGACGCGATCGGAAAGGCCTCTCATGTCGGCCGGCAGGCACTGGGAGAGATGCAGCGGCTGCTCGGTGTGCTGCGCGGCGATGCCGAGGGCCGTGGCGAAACGGCGTACGAAGCCGCCGATGATCCGGCAGGGGATCTTGGTGCGGGGCGCCATCCGCAGCCGGGCCTTGGACAGCTCGATGACCTGCTCGCCCAGGTGCGCGCCGCAGGGCTGCCCACCGAGTTCGTGGTCGAGGGCGAGCCTCCGCCGCTGCAGCCGGGTGCCCAGCTCGCCATCTATCGAGTCGTCCAGGAAGCGCTGACCAACACTCGTAAGCACGGCGGCCCTGGCACCACCGCCAGGGTGCATCTGAGATATGACGTCCGGGCGATCAAGGTCGAGATCACCGATGATGGGCATGGCCGATCCGGCCCACAGATGGACGGGCACGGCATCACCGGTATGCGGGAACGCGCAGCCCTCTACGGCGGCGAGGTGCAGGCCGGCCCGCTGCCCACTACGGGCTGGCGGGTGAGCGCCCGCTTCCTGCCGGCCCGCTTGGAAGGTTCCACGTGAGCATCCGCATCCTTCTCGTCGATGACCAGCCACTGCTGAGGATGGGCTTTCGCTTGGTGCTGGAGGCACAGCCCGGTCTGACCGTGGTGGGTGAGGCCGGTGACGGCCTCGAAGCCGTCCGGCTGGTGGCCGAGCATGCCCCTGACGTGGTGGTGATGGATGTACGGATGCCAGGGATGGACGGCATCGAGGCCACCCAACACATCGCGGAGCGCCATGGTGGGTCGCGGGTGCTGATCCTGACCACCTTCGACCTCGACGATTACGCCTTCGCCGCACTCCGGGCGGGGGCGGGCGGCTTCCTTCTCAAGAACGTCCAGCCCGCCGAACTCGTCGCCGGCATCCGTACCATCGCCGAAGGCGACGGCGTCGTCGCACCTCGGATGACTCGGCGGCTCATCGAAGCCTTCGCCCATCGACTGCCCGATCAATCAGGGGCGACGGCCGATCCGCGCCTCGACAAACTGACCGACCGCGAAGGCCAGGTCCTCATCGAGATGGCCCGCGGCTGTTCCAACGCCGAGATCGCCAAAACGCTCGGCCTCTCCGAAGCCACCATCAAGACGCACGTCAGCCGCATCCTGCCCAAACTCGGGCTGCGCGATCGCGTCCAAGCAGTCGTCCTCGCCTATCAGACCGGGCTGGTTCGCCCGATGGCGACGGACACTCACAAAGCGATGGATGCCCGGACGGATCAGGGCTCTCCTCCGACTGGCTGACGTGTGATCGTCACCGGGTGCTCATCCAGGGCGCGGAGCCCCGTTTATCGAACACTGTCGCTCAGTAGGGCAGCGGGCGGCCCGACGGGGTACGCAGGTCAGGGTCAGACCGTTCGGTCGTGCTCGGCCGTCGGACTGTGACCTTGATCCTTCGCATCAGATGTACTCCTTCGCAATGAACGGGAGAACCGTCAGGCGTTGTGTCCAGCATCGCTCAGCGGGCCCGAGCGGCACGACGGGAGAATCCCCGGATCGCTACCTATCTTGCTACCTATCCGGCCATGAACGTCGAGGTCAGCGATCCTTGGGGCAGCCAGCGCCGATCACGCTCTTGTGCTCCAGCAGGCGACGGTGCGGCCTCACTCCTGGCCCGTGATGGCCCGGTTCGACCCGGTTCCATCACACCGGTTAGGTCTGAGGCATGCCGGGTAGACGTCTTCGCAAGTTCTCATCCATGATCGACCGGTAGGGGGCGGTCAGAAGGGATCGCACCATGGTGCTGGATCCGGACGAGGCCCGGCGCGCCCAGACGGCCGACGAGGCCACCCGCCGTTCCCAGATACGCAATGCGGTGGCCGCGAGCATCGTGGGGACGTCGATCGAGTGGTACGACTTCTTTCTCTACAACACCGCGGCAGCCATCGTCTTCAAAGACGTCTTCTTCCCCCACTCCAGTGACTACGCGGGGACGCTGGCGTCCTTCGCCACGTACGCCGTCGGATTCGCCGCGCGGCCCATCGGCGCGGCGATCTTCGGTCACTGGGGTGACCGGCTCGGCCGAAAAGCCACACTCATCGTCACCCTGCTGCTCATGGGCGTCTCCAGCGCGCTGATCGGTGTACTGCCCGGCACGAACACGATCGGCGCGGCGGCACCCATCCTGCTCGTCGTACTGCGAATCCTGCAGGGAATCGCGGTCGGCGGCGAGTGGAGCGGCTCGGTCCTGCTCTCCATGGAGTGGGGCGACCAGCGGCGCCGGGGCCTGATGGCCAGTTGGCCGCAGATCGGTGTGCCGATCGGCCTCATCCTCGGCACGGTCGCGATGTCGTCCCTGGCAACGGCGAGTGGCAGCGCTTTCACGGACTGGGGTTGGCGCATCCCCTTCCTCCTGAGTTTCGTGCTGGTCGGGATCGGCCTGTGGGTGCGGCTACGCGTCCTGGAGACGCCGCTGTTCGCCCGTATGGTCGAGCGGGGCGAGGCCGCGAAGGTGCCGGTGGTCGAGGTCGTTAAGCGCTACCCGAAGGAGATCCTGCTCAGCGCGCTGCTGCGCTACTCCGAACAGATGCCTTTCTACATCTTCACTTCCTTCGCGCTCACCTACGTCGTCGAACACGGGAACCAGTCGAAGTCGTTCGCCTTGAATGCGGTCGCGGCGGCTGCGGCGCTGGAGTTGGTTCTGATTCCGCTGTTCGGTCACCTGAGCGACGTCATCGGTCGCAGGCGTGTGTACGGCGCCGGAGCCCTCGTCGTGGGACTTTTCGCGTTCCCATACTTCGGGCTGATCAACACCGGCATCACCGTGGTGGTCTTCCTCGCGATGGTGCTGGCCCAGGTGCCGCACGCGATGCAGTACGGCCCGCAGGCGGCGCTCATCACGGAGTCGTTTCCCACCAACCTGCGCTATGGCGGGGCGGGACTCGGCTACCAACTTTCGTCTGCGATCGCCGGCGGCCCGGCCCCGCTGATCGCCACCTGGCTGCTGCACGACTACGGCTGGTGGGCGATCTCAACCTATATCGTCCTGGGAGCCGTGCTCACGTTGATCGCCACGGCCCTGCTGCCCGACCGGTCCCGCATCGACATCGGCGACTCCGCGGCGTACACCCCAGCCTGAAAGTCGTTGGCTCGCGGCGCTTCGACCGGCTCCTGGCTCAGCTGTGAGGTCGGTCGCCTGGCACACGGCCGGGCGCCTGCGGAGCTGACTCGCTCGTGACCTCTCCGCAGGCACCCGCCGAACCACCCCCCAAGAGCGCGCGCCCAGGGGAACGTTCAGTGGTACGGGAGAAAACGGTCGACAGGTTCAACCCATCAGACAGTGCCTGGGGCGCAACCACTTCGACGCCGCCGAGCTGAGGAGGCGAGTTGCACAGATCACAGGACGAGGTGCGATGTCACAAACAGCGGGGGCTGCCCCGTCAAGAAGATATGAGAACTCGCAGCAAGCAGGTAGTGGCGGCGGTTTTAGCGCTCTCGGCAGTCGTTGTCGGAGTCTGGGCCGCCGCCATGCCTCACTCTTTCTATCGGTCCTTTCCGTCCCCTGGGCATCATTGGGTGTCGGTACTCGGTCCGTACAACGAGCACATGACGCGTGACGTCGGCGGCCTATATCTGGCGTTGCTCGTGATCAGCGTCTGGTCTGTGCTTCGGCCCCGATCTGAGAGCCTGCGGATCACAGGCGCCGCGTGGGTTGTGTTCAGCGTCCCGCACCTGGTGTTTCATCTGGGCCATCTCGACATGTTCGACGCCGTCGACCAGTGGGGCAATGCGGTGAGCCTGGCCGGCACGCTCATCCTGGCGTTGCTGCTCCTGCTACCGACCTCGGACAGCCGGGCGAGCGGGCCTGCCACCTCCGAGCGAGCCGCGCCGTCATTCGCGCGGCAGCCGAACAGGGGCACAATGGGAGAGAGGAAGTAGATGCGTATCGCCGTTGCCGGTGGAACCGGCTGGGTGGGGAAGTTCGTTGTGGATGCCGTGCGCGCTGCGGGTCACGAGCCAACAGTGATCTCGCGATCCAACGGCGTCGACATCACGACCGGTAGCGGGCTGGTAGATGTGCTGCAGGAGACGTCCGCCGTGATCGACGTGAGCAACCTGACGACGACGAGCAAGAGCAAGTCGGTCGCCTTCTTCGAGGCCGGCACGCGAAACCTCCTCGCCGCGGGACAGGCCGCCGGCGTGTCGCACCATGTCGCGCTGTCGATCGTGGGTGTCGATCGGGTCGGCTTCGGTTACTACATAGGCAAACGACGCCAGGAGGAGCTCGTCCTGGCCGGCTCAGTCCCCGCGAGCATCCTGCGCGCGACCCAGTTCCACGAATTCGCGGCACAGATCTTGGAGCGGGGCGGCGGCCCGTTCGCGCTGGTGCCGCGGATGGCGAGTCAGCCGATCGCCGCTCGTGAGGTCGCCCAGGCTCTCGTCGGGCTCGCTGCGCGCGAACCGGTCGGAATGGCGCCTGAACTGGCCGGACCGGAGCAGCTGGAGATGACTGATCTGGCTCGCCAGATACTTCGAGCGCGAGGCGGCCACCGGGTCGTGGTGCCGCTTCGGCTGCCAGGCGCGGCCGGACGGGCGATGGCCGAAGGCGCGCTGCTGCCGACCGGACCGGGGCCTCGCGGCAAGCAGACGTTCTCCCAATGGCTCGCCGGCGCGGACGGAGTCAGCAGGGCCGATACTCCTGAGCGGAAGCCGAAGGCGGGGCGGCCATGAGCAGAGAGGCCGAACTCGCGGCGGCCTTCGAAAGCGCGCGGCCGCGATTGATCCGAGTCGCCTATGCCGTCCTCGGCAGCCATGCTGAAGCCGAGGACGTGGTCTCCGACTGCTGGCTGCGGATGTCAGTGGCCGACGCCCGTGACCCGATCAAAGACGTCGACGCGTGGGCGACCACTGCTGTCGCCAGGGCCGCGTTGGACGCGTTGCGGTCGGCTCGGGTACGTCGGGAGGTCTACGTCGGGCCCTGGCTGCCCGAACCGATCGTCGAGGCCGCGCCGTCCGGGCAGAATCCCGCCGACCGCGTGACCCTGGACGACAAGGTCAGCTTCGCCGTGCTGGTCGTCCTCGAAACGCTGACCCCGGCCGAACGCACCGCGTGGGTGCTCCATGACCTGTTCGGGATGCCGTTCGCCGACATCGCCGCCGTCGTGGGACGCAGCCCCGCGGCCGTACGCCAACTCGCGGCGCGCGCACGGGCTCACGTCAACAGCGGCGCGCCACGCGTCACGGTCGGCGCAGCTGAGCACACCGCGACGGTGACCACATTTCTTCACGCCGCGGTAGGTGGCGATCTCAGCGCCCTCGTCGAGGCCCTCGACCCGGATGTGATCCTCACCAGCGATGGCGGCGGCCAAGTCAGCGCCGCGCGGAAACCAGTCTGCGGCGCTGACCGAGTCGCACGCTTCCTGCGCGGCGTGGCGACGAAGATCTCACCGAACGAGCGTCTTCAGATCCTCAGCGTCAATGGAGAACCAGGCCTCGGGATATTCGCTGGTGAGGAACTGACCGCCGTCATATCTCTCACGATCTCCGACAACCGCATCATGCGGATAGACCTCATCCGCGCCCCCGGAAAGCTACCTCACCTGTCCTAAGTGGGGACGGTCCGCACGCGTCGTGAACCGGTGCCCACTACCTTTGCCATGACTGGTCATCTATGAGAGGCAGGCGTCCGTGTCCGCAGGTTTCAAGGAGTCAGAGGCGAAGGAAGCGTTCACCGTGGTCGACCTGGATCACGATGGGATGATCACGCCCGCCGAGCTTCAGCATTTGTGGAAGCGCCTCGGCGACCCGATCTCCGATCAGCAGCTCGCAGAGATCTTCGCCAAGGCCGACACCAATCAGGATGGCCTCATCTCTCTGGAGGAGTTCGTCGAGCTGGTAACGGGTCACTAGTGCGGTCATCTTCGCCACAGGACGTGAGTCGGCTGTGATCACCATCACGTCCGACACCTCATGCAGTCCGGGTTGTGGTTCGAACAGAACCTCGACAATCGGCATCTACCACAGTGATTTTCCCGATAGGTAGCTGTTTGAGGAGACCCCCTTGAAGCCCAAGAGTCTGCGTACCGCGACCGTCCTGGCCTGTGGCGGTGCGATGGTCGCTCTTGCCCTCACCGGCTGCAAAGCGGAAGTCGGCGGCGGCTCCGCCGCGCCGACCACCTCGGCCAACTCCTCGGCGCAGCCGTCATCCAACGGGTCCGGCCAGGCCTCCGGCGGCACGAGTGGCTCGGGCGGCGGCAGCAAGGCGCCTGTGGGCCAGACCGGTGCGGCTCGTTGCCTGTCCACCGAATTGCGCGCCGACATCCAGGCCCAGGAGTCACATTCGGAGGAGGAGGGGTTCGGCACGCTGATCCTGACCAACAAATCGGGTCGGACCTGCCTGATCCCGTCTGGCTGGGCGCCGATCGGCAGTGGGGGGCCGAACTACCAGGCACTGACGGCGACGCGGGAGAACTACCCCGGCCCGGGGACGAACATCACGCTGCGTTCGGGCAGGTCGGTGTTCGCCGGACTGAAGTGGCGCACCAGCCCCGACTGCGGCGCGACCTCGGGCCTTGGCGTCTCCTGGTACAACTCCTGGATTCCGGTCCGCTACCTCGGCGGCCCCACTGGCAAGCCCCCGATCTGCGACTCCCTCAGCCTCGGCA
The DNA here is from genome assembly GCA_025964575.1 of Actinomycetes bacterium. GTDB lineage: Bacteria > Actinomycetota > Actinomycetes > Streptosporangiales > Streptosporangiaceae > Actinomadura_E. The sequence goes on along the minus strand of JAOPYO010000309.1, from coordinate 4,737 downwards.
CCATCCAGCCCATCATGAACGGCGTCAACTTCACCTGATCCGCCCGGAAAGGCCCTTCGCTTTCGCGAGGGGCCTTTTCCACTCGATTCCCGGCACCGCGTCCCTTCACCTCGCCGGCACAGACGGGAAGGCACGCGCGCTCACCGCTTCGCCGCGATCGTGCGGCCGTTCCGCGTCTCTTCAAGCCGGCCGAGACCGCTGCCACCGCCGTGATCACGCGTCGAGCGCCCTCTCGATCAGGCGGTGGGTTCTACCGTGAGGGGCTCCGGTTCGTCCCGGGCCTCTTCCGTCTTTCTGGCCTAGCCTGGGCATCTCTCCGTGCCCGCAGTGGCGTACGGCCGCATGGAGATCGCACGCACTGCGAGGCGCACCCCGCCACCGAGCGGCCACTCGACGCGGTCACCGCGGCTGCTGAGGCCGCGGAGCTCGTCATCTCGGCGCAGCACGCATCCACCGCGATGCTGCAACGCAAGCTGCGGACCAACCACGCGGACACCGAGGCGCTCATGTACGCGTTGGAGCGCTGTCGCGTCGTCAGCGCACCCGGCCAGGACGGCGGACAGCGCAGGGTGCTGGTGGCCGCAGAGGACGCGACCGAGGCGCTGAAGCAGGTGCGGGCGCGCAGCGCACCTGCCGGCGGATCCTGGGGCTGCGCCTGGCGCCGGGCATGCTGCGCGACACCGTCGCACACATGCAGCTCAGGCGTCGGGCTGCCGGCCTGCCTCGCTGAGCAGTCGGTCGCCGAGTTCGGTCCGCGAGTAGAGCACCTGCCGGCCCGCCCGGCGCGAGCTGAGCAGCCCGGCGGCGCGCAGCGCCTGGAGGTGCACGCTGAGCGTCGGCGCGGAGAGCGCCATCTGGGTGGCGGCCTGCCTGGTCGACATCGGCAGGTCGAGCTGGGCCAGCAGGGCGGCCCGGGTCTGCCCGAGGATGCCGGCAAGCGCCGAGCCGGTCTGCTCGGGGTGCTCCTCCCAGAGCCGGCCGAGGCCGCGCGGGGAGTAGGAGACGCTGGGGGAGTCTGGCTGCGCGGTCCGCACCAGGACGTCCGGCCAGGCGAAGGCGCAGGGCACGAGGAGCAGGCCGCGCCCGCCGCAGTCGGCGTGGCCCTCGTAGTACTTGACGATCCTCAGCGTCTGGTCGGCGAACGTGACCGACGGGTGCAGGTTGCTCATCATCCGGTCGACGCCGCCGTCTGCCAGGGCGTCGAGTCTGTAGGCGATGTCGTCGTTGAGCAACGCATCGATCCGCGGCCAGTCTGGGGCGATCGCGACCCGGTGGTACGCATCGAGCGCCTCGGTGACGGGGCCGATGCCCGCATCGGGCCGGTGCACCAGCGCCTGGAGCAGGGCTCGCCGCCCTTCGCGGCCGGGTCCCTGCTGGGCGACCCGGTGGGCCGCCAGGTGCGCCAACTCCTGCGCCACGATCTCCGGATCGGCGTCGGCGATCTGCGCGAGCGCGTCCGCGAAGGTCGAGAACCGGCGACCCGGCGGCGGCACCAGGAAGTCGGGGATGTAGCCCTCCGGACGCACCAGCGCCCGCAGTAGGTCGAGGTCGCGTTTGCGCAGCCGGCTCGCTCGCTCGGCGAACCTGTCGATCCAGGGACGGTGCAGGTGCCGCCCCTGTCTGCTGGCGGCCAGCGTACGTAGGCTGGCGACGGTCTCCGTGAGGGGCGAGGCGGCGAAGCGTACGCGGGTCAAGTCGGTCGCCGTGAAGTGCAGGTGGATCACGCGGCCGCCCCTTCCGATTAGGTCTGAGCCTAATCGTGGCCATGCGCGTGACGCCACCGAAGACTGAGAACATCCACTCAGAGCACGGATAGGACATCGAAGATGCGCACGCTGATCTACACCGCCTTCGTCTCGCTGGACGGCGTCGTCGACTCTCCCGGCGGCGGCACCCGATCCGAGGCCCACCGCAGCGGCGGCTGGACCTACAAGGACATCGAGTTCCTGCCCGAGGCGTACGACCTCAAGGGCCGGGAGACCGAGGAGGCCACCGCGCTGATGTTCGGCCGGACCAGCTACGAGGCGTTCTCGCCGTTGTGGCCGGACATGGAGGACTTCGCCGCCCTCAAGGAACTGCCGAAGTACGTCGTCTCGACTACCCTCGGCCAGGACGCCCTCGTCGATAACTGGGGTGACATCACGATCCTGCGCTCCCTCGAGGACGTCGTGAAGGTCAAGGAGACCGACGGCGGCCCGATCGTCATCCACGGCAGCGCCACCCTCGCCCGCAACCTCTCCGACGCCGGTCTGATCGACCGCTACCACCTGCTGGTCTTCCCGGTGCTGCTCGGAGCCGGCAAGCGGATGTTCAGCGACACCGACAAGGCCAAGCAGATGCTGAAGGTGGTCGAGTCCGAGACGTACGCCAACGGCATCACCAAGCTCGTCTATGACGTCGTCGACTGAGGTGGGCGCCATGACCCGCGGATCGATGACGGAGGCCCTGCCCGCAGCGTACGAACGGCTGCATGCGTACGGGCCGGAGTTCGGCGGCGACGAGGAGGGTAACCACGGGATGACCAACCACGGCCCGATGGCCGTGGAGGTCATGGTCCGGCGGGGGCTCGACATCGACGTCGAGGGCTGGCTCGACCGCTACGTACGCCGCCTGGCGGGGCTGCCCGGTACGAGCGCGGCCATCCAGCCCGGCGAGTGGGGCGCGGCGCTGGGCCAGGCGCGACGGCTGCCCGACTGGGCCGCGTACTTCCGGCGCGAGCTGACCGAGCGCCCGTGGTCGGAGGTGCTCGTTGAATGGTGGCCGCGGCTGCTGCCGGGGATCGTGGCGGGCTCGACCCACGGCGTGATCCGGGTCAGTCACGCGGTGCGTACACTGCGCGGCACCGCTCGCGCACCGGCACGCCAGACCCTCGACGAGCTGGCCCACGGGCTGGCGTTCTGGGCGGCGCGCTACCGCGAGCTCGCCGGGGTGGTCGCGCTGGAGGGCATCCTCACACCGCAACAGGCCCTGCCAGCCGTCACCCGGCTCGAGGACCAGAGCGGCTTCATCGCCCACCGGCTCGACCGGCTCGAGCGCAGCCCGGGCTGGACCGCGAGCCTGCGCGCGCTGGAACCCGCCGCCTCCGCCGAGGAGGTCCCGGCGCGGCTGGAGTCGCTCGTCGACAGCGCCGCTAAGGCGTACCTCAGGCTCGGCCACGGCTCGCCGGTCCTGCTGGTCCACGCCGCTACCGCGCCCAACGCCGTGCGGCACGTGCTCCCGGTCCTGCCGACCGAGCAGTGGCTGCCGAGCCTGACGGCGGCCTGGGCGGCCGTGGTGGCGGTCGTCGCGACGTACGCCCCGGCCCGGCCGGCCCCGTGCGCGGAGATCGTCCGCCGCTATCCCGAGCTAACCCGCGAGGACGCGCTCCAGCGGGCAGCCGAGCACGGCGACGAGCACGTCCTGAAGTTCGCCGACACGGCCGTCGAGTCGTACGACTGCACCGGCGACCCCGAGCTGCTCGCCGCGACCCTGCACGTCGGCGAGCTGATCGACCGTCCCTGACGCGAGAAAGGGTCAGATCCTTCGACGACCTTGGCGCGACGTGCGCGACCTCGAGGTGGCGGATCGCCCGTTCAACCGTTAGAGGCTGGCAAATAGGGGTTCAGGTGGGTTGGCGGCGGGCGAGGCGGCGCGTCATGACGATGATCATGGCCCATTGGACCATCGCGGCGTGGTGCTCAGGTAGCCGTTCGTAGTCGCGGACGGTGCGTCGGCACCGGTTGATCCAGGAGAACGTGCGCTCGACGCACCAACGGCGGTGGAGCACGACGAAAGTGGTCTGCCCGGCCAGCTTGGTCACGATCCGCAGGGTCAGGGCGAGATGGCAGACGGCCCAGTCGACGAGCTTGCCGGCGTAGCCACTGTCGGCCCAGACGATGCGGATAGTGGGGAAACAGGCGCCCACAGCAGGGGTCGGGCCGCGTCGCGGTCCTGCACCTGTGCGCCGGCGACCAGGATCGCGAGGAGTAGGCCGCAGGTGTCGACGGCGATGTGTCGTTTTCGGCCGTTGATCTTCTTGCCCGCGTCGTAGCCGCGGCTGGGACGCTCCCGCTCGGACGTCTTCAAGTGGATCACCAGATTCAACACCCCAAGGAGACACTCCACCCTGGGACAACGCAGCTCCATCACCTACGAGCAGCACGCCGGTAGAGTGCTCCTCGCCGCATGACAAACCGGTGCCACACCTCGGGAGACCTCCCGGCGAGCCGGGGGCACGGACTCGGTTGCAGGCTTGGGGAGCCAGCACGTCAGCAAGGACGGTGCCACGGCCGCGATGCAGGGGTTTGAATCAGCCCGGAGCCGGCGCATACGCCAGCGGGCCTGCGCCATGAGCCAGCCCCTTACCGTTACCGAACGGGGGATTTATGCCGACAAGCGCTCACACGTATGACGTGGCCGTCGTCGGCGGCGGGGCAGCTGGAACGGCCGCTGCGGTCGGTGCCGCCCAGGCCGGCGCCCGTACCGCGTTGTTCGAGTCGTTCGGCTGCTTGGGCGGAGCGGCCACCATGAAAAGCGTCACCACTTACTGCGGCCTGTATACCGAGGCGGAACGCTCGCGGCAGGTGGTGTTCGGCGTCGCGGAGCAGCTATTGGCTGAACTGCGGGCCATCGGAGGTGTCGTGGAACAGGTGCGTTTCCGTGGTGTCGCGGCTCTTCACGATCCGGAGGCGGTCAAACGCTGCCTCGACGTGGTTGCCAAGCGAGCCGGCGTGGACGTCTTCTTCCACAGCACGATCA
>JAOPYO010000282.1 GCA_025964575.1 Actinomycetes bacterium | reverse complement strand
GGCACGGCGCCGGTCCGGTTCCTGGCAGAGGGCCGTGATGTGTCGGCCACCATCGACTCGCAGTGGTCGGCGTTGGGCAACGGGTTCCAGAACGACGGAGACAACGAGATCACGGGCATCCACGTATCCGACGGAGACCCCAGCGTCGGCGGACTGTTCGGGACCAAGGCACCCCAGCCGTTCCACAACGGCTGGCGGATCTTCTGGAACCAGCAGCACGGCGACAACTACGCCTGGGAAATCACACCACGCTGAGTTCAGTGGCAGGATCGCGGCCGTCACCCTCTTAGGGTGGCGGCCGTTGCCATGGTGGCCCGCAGACGTCGATCGGGCTGCCATCAGGCCCGTGGCACGCCGACGCCTTCACCCGAAAGGGTGCCGGCACCCTGGTCTTCTCCCGGTAGACGGTCGGCTCCGTCGGGGCCCCCGGCGGCGCGAGTGGCACGGGCGCCCAGCGCACGCAGATACGCCATCAGCTCTGGCGGCTCGTGCACCTCGAACTCGCAGCCGAGCATGAGCAGCCGCGACGCCAGCCACTCCAGGGTGTCGGCGTGCCCGTGCAGGCGGCAGCTGCGCTCATCGATCGGCTGGATGTCGCCCGTGGCGGCGCCGAGCCGGTGCGCCACCTGGTCGGCCGGAAGGTGCAGGGTCGCCACCATCTCGTAGGTCGGTGCGAGCAAGTACAGCTTGCGGGTGATGAATGCGGCCGCGTCCTGCTCGGGCGGCACGCGGGGCGGGACCCGCACGCCGGTCGGCCGCGGGTCGCTGATCCGGTCGATGCGAAAGACCCTCCAATCGTCGCGATCGTTGTCGTACGCCAGCAGATACCAGCGGCGCCCGGCCGCCACCAGGCGGTACGGCTCGACCAGGCGTCTGGTCTGGCTCCCGTCGCCCGCCCGGTAGGCGAACCGCAGGCGTTCGCGGTTGGCGATGGCCCCGGCGAGCACCACCAGATTCCGCGGGTCGACGCTCGGCCCGTCCCCGGTCAGCATCGGGACCGTGGCGGCACCGAGCGCGCCGACCCGGTGCCGCAGCCGGGATGGCAGCACCTGCTCCAGCTTGGCCAGGGCCCGCACGGACGCCTCCTCGATGCCGTCCACCGGATGCGAGGCCGCGGTGCGCAGGCCGACCGCGATGGCCACCGCCTCCTCGTCGTCCAGCAGCAGCGGTGGCATGGCCTTGCCCGCGGCGAGCCGATACCCGCCCACCGCCCCCATCGTCGCCTGCACCGGATAACCCAGCTCGCGCAGGCGATCGATATCGCGGCGGATCGTACGGGGACTGACCCGCAGACGCTCGGCCAGCTCGCTGCCGGGCCATTCGCGCGGGGTCTGCAGCAGGGACAACAGTCTGAGCAGCCGTGCACGGGTATCGCTCATGTGATCCATCATGCCCGGTCATATGGGACAGGAATTGACCTACATGACTCCTACCGTCGATCAGGTCATCACGACGTATGAGGAGATCCATGAGTACCCACATCGTCGTGCCCTCGGTGCCCGGCTTCGGCAAGATCCGCTGACCTTCGCCGACGGCCGCGTCGTCCGCGCCCGGCGACGCGGCCGCACTGCGACGTGGCACTACGGTCCGGTCCGACCGGTTCATGGCGTGAAGTGCTCGGCGATGACGGAGAGCTGTTCAAGTGCGGCGTCGACCTGGTCGAGTGGAACACCGGACATCGGTTGGTACGCCCACGTCAGGATGGACGTACCGGAGATCCGCCATTGCCGGCCAGGATCGTCGAGCAGAACTGGGGCCAGGTCACGCAGCACCCTGGCCGCCCACATGGGATCGCGGGTGTGGACGTGGAAGCGCTCATCGATGCGCGGATCACCGACCGCGACACCTGGCTGTTCGGGTGGCACCGGTGTGCGAGGCGTGACCTGCAGGTGCGTGACCGGGGTTGGCAGGTCCAGTAGAGCGGCGATCCAATACTGAGGGTTCTCCCAACCGCGGCGGCCGAAGCTGTCATCGAGCACTTCCTGCTGGCGCGTGTACGCGAAGACGACCGCGGACCACTGGCGGTATGTGCCGCGCATCACGTCCGACAGCAGGTGCCGGTGGCGGCCGAGCACCGGGTACGGGAACGAGTCCGGGTTCCGCTCAGCCGGATGGAACGGCTCACCGTGCAATTGTTCGAGGAGTGCTCGTTGCTCCGCGTCTGAGCGCATTGAGTTCATGAGAGTCCAGCCACGCGTCGCCGCGAACTCCCTGGTCGCCCGGAGCTTCCTGCCGTAGTCCTTCATGAAGCCCACCGAGATATTCCGAATCGTGCGTGATGGTGGCGCCGCTGGGGAATACTCCAGCAGCCACCAGTTGGTTTTCTCACGTTGTGACAGCATCTGTTCTATTGCTCGCGGTCGGCGTGGACGCCCTGCCTCGCCGTCGCAGCGCACAACGATGACAACCCCAAGGGCAGGACCCCCCACGATGCTGAAAGCCGGTAGGCCCCAGGAGGAGATTCGCCAGCACAATCTTGGCACCCTGCTTCGGCACGTGCACCTGGGCGGCCCGGTCTCCCGCGCGGTGCTGGCCGACCGGATGGGCCTGAACCGCAGCACGATCATGGCGCTGACCGCGGAGCTCACCTCGGCGGGACTGGTCCGCGAGGAACTCCCCAAGGACACCGGCAAGGCGGGCCGGCCGTCGCTGGTGGTCCGGCCGGAGTCGAACCGGGTGTACGTACTGGCCTTCGACGTCGCCGTGGACCGGCGTGTCGCCGCCCGGGTCGGGCTGGGCGGAAAGGTACTGGACCGCAGGGAAGCGGTCCGGCCGCGCGCTGGGGCCGACCTCGACGACGTGGTCGGGGTACTCGCCGGGTTCGCCCGCCAGATGCACCGCGAGGCGGGCTCGGACTCGGTGTGCGTGGGAGTCGGCGCGGCCTACTGTGGCATGATCCGGCCCGCTGACGGGATGGTGCGTTTTGGGCCGAACATGGGCTGGGTGGACCAGGCCTTCGGTGCCGAACTCGGCCTTAGGCTGGGGCTCGGGCTGCCGGTGTCGGTGGGCAACGAGGCCCACCTGGGCGCGCTGGCCGAGCACCAACGCGGGGTGGGCATCGGCTTCCAGAACCTGATCTACCTGCACGGGGATGTCGGCGTGGGTGGCGGGATCATCGTCGGCGGCAAACTGTTGGATGGCGACGGCGGGTACGGTTGCGAGCTCGGGCACATGCTGGTGAACCCGTACAACGGGCGGCCCTGCCGGTGCGGCTCGCGAGGCTGCCTTGAGGCGGAGGTCGGCGAGCGGGCCCTGCTCGACGCCGCTGACCGATCCCCCGAGCTGATCGGCCGCGATGCCGTACGGGCCGTGGTGGACGCCGCCGATCGCGGCGACCTCGTGGCTCGGGACGCACTGCACCAGATCGGCGACTGGCTCGGCATCGGGGTGGCGACTCTGATCAACCTCTTCAACCCCGGCCTGGTGATCTTCGGTGGGATGCTGCGTGAGGTCTACCTGGGCTCAGCGGCCCAGGTCCGCAGCCGAATGGAGGCCAACGTGCTGGTGATCTCCCGGGAGAGGGTAAGACTCCATACCTCGGCTCTCGGCGACGACGCCACCCTGATCGGCGCGGCAGAACTCGCTTTCTCCGAAGTACTGGCCAGCCCCCTGGAAGTGCTCGCCCGCACGACGTCATGATCCGATAGCTCGGCGATCCCCAGGGGTGTTACAGGTCGAACTCATGGGGCGGCAGGTCCAGCGCGTAGCATGCCTCGCGGACGATCTGCTGTTCGGTCTTGTCGAAGTCGCCGTCGGCGCCGCCGATGACGATGCCGATCTGGATCACGGCGCGGGCTTCGGCGGGCTTCTTCTTGGCCTTGGCGATCTCTTGCAGGATGCTGACCTTGCCGAAGTCGAAGTCGGCGGTCAGCTTGCCCAGGTAGTCGTCGAAGCGTCGCCGCAGGTCGTCGGCGGGGAAGTTCTGCAGCACGTCGTTGGTGGCGATCAGCGACGCGACCCGCCGGCGTTCGGACGGGTCGATCGTGCCGTCGGCCGCGGTCACTAGGGCGCACATCGCCATGCTGGCGTCGCGGAACGCGCCGCTCTTCAGGTCGTTCTTCTTCGCCTCCAACTGGACCTGCATCGCCGCAGCGGATTCCTTGATCTTGTCCCACAGGGCCATCTGTGCTGCTCTCCTCGGATCGGGGCGTGCAGCGTGACAACGGACGGGCACGGCGTGGCGTGCCCCAAACGCGGGGGTTACCGTCGTCGCTGCCGTTCTCTCGTCGTCCTCGAAGGCCGCACCGTCGACCCCGACCTGGTCTTCATCAAACTCGTTCAGCTGGTCGGCTGGCCGGAGGTGAAGAACAGCGGGCTGGTCCATACTTCGTGGCGCGATGGCGGTGGTGAGCTTGTGGAGGCCATCGCGGCGCAGGGCTGCGACCCGGTGGTGCGCGCGGGCGAGGTCGGCCTTGGCCTTGCGCCACCCGGCCGAGGGGTCACGGCGGGCGATCTTACGGCCGGTGGCCGGGTCGATGACCGCCGGGCCTTGCCTGCGCGCCATGACCCGGCCGGCGCGCCGCAGACCGGCCAGCGCCCGGTTCAGGTGACGCGGGTTGTCGATGTAGCGGATCTGCCCGCGGGAGTCGCCCAGGACCGCGAGGTGCTTGATACCGACATCCACC
>JAOPYO010000281.1 GCA_025964575.1 Actinomycetes bacterium | reverse complement strand
CCCGGTCTGCTCCTTCGGCCAGGCATACCTTCGGCCGGACGACTGGTCAGCGCGTCAAGATCGCGTCGCCTGTCCTACAGGTAGGTTTCGAGAGGCACAGGCGTGGCTGCCGTCCCCGATCGCGACCAACAACGCGGCCCACGCCGCACACACCTACTTCCAGGCGATCCTCGAGCGCGGTGATCGGCCCTTCGACACGGCGTGGATGCAGGAGACCTTCGACCGTTGCTGGGCCTACGCCGGGCCCGTCACCGACTTCACCAACATGATGCTGGGCCCGCTGCCCGAGCACGTCCAGCAGCTCCTGGCCGCCGCCGCCGCCAACTCGGCGATCGCGACGAGGTTCGCTGACGGCTGCTGCGACCCCACCGACTTCCAGCACTGGTTCATGGATCCTGAGCGGGCCGCCGCTTACCTGGCCTCAGTGTCCGGGCAGAGCCGGCCATGAGCACGTCCATCACGACCAGGCACACCATCCCCGGGCAGTGCATGCGTGCATGCTCCTCGGCTGGGCCGCTCGACGAACGCCCGGCTACCGGCTCGGCCCATCACCTGCAGCTCATGGCCGGACTGCGCTGCACCCTGGCACTCGCCGGCATAAGCCTGGTCATCCTGGCCGTTCTGGGGGGGGCAGTACGAGAGATACGCGCCAAAGGGGCAACGGGATGATCTTGAAGCCCTGATGTGCTCGGACTCACCCGCGGCGGCGGGCGGCGGGGTCGCGTTCGGCGACGTGCCGGGCGACAGCGTCGACGCCGGGGCGGGCGTATCGCTCCAGGGAGCGCACGGAGGCGTGGCGGGAGCGGGCCAGCAGCATCGGGGTGGAGGTGCCGCCCTCGGCGTCGTGCGTCAGGGCACTGTGGCGGAGCCGGTGCAGGGTCCAGCCGTCCAGCGGAAGACCTCCTCGGCCCGGCGATAGGAGAGCCGGGAGGCGCCACAGGGCGGCGATCTGGTTCTGTGCCAGGGCCTTGGTGGGGTCCGGCGGTGCCGGCCGCCGCGCGATGCCGATCGTCGGATCGCATTCGATCCAGCCCTGGCGCTGCCACCAGCCGATCGCCTTGCGCGCGATGGACAGCTCCCGGTTGACGGTGTCGGCGTCCATCTCATCCGCGCGGGCCGCCGCCAGTTCGGCCAGGGCCTCCGGCAGTGCCGGGTCGTCGATCGCGGCGATGGGGAAGACGGGCGGCTTCGCGCCCCGGCGGGCGGGTCCGGTCGGCGCCGGCTCGCCGGTGAGCATCCACCCCCATGTCGTCAACGAGATCCGGTAGATCCGCGCAGAGGACTTCGCGATCCCGGCGCCGGTGAGGTATCGCTCGACCGCCGCAGTGTACGACGACGGCGGGGCGGACAGGGGCACCACCCGGGCGCGCGGCAGCCGAAGCGCGCCCCCGCTCCCGAGTTCGGTCACTGGTTCGCCCGCCACGCCCGCCCCGCCTTTCCGGCACTGCCGCAGTAAATGCGTACACCTCGCCCCGGCGGCCGGAATGGCCCGCCGCAGGTCGCGATGGTCAAGGTAGAGGGTCCGCCATAGTAAATCCGGTATTTACCGCGGCAAGCTGTGCGGTGCTGCGGATGCCAGTCGTGCCGCTGGTGGTAGTGGTGCGTGTTGAGGGCAGGCTTCGAACGCCTGGATCACCAACCCTGCAAAGCGTCGGGAGGCCATGACCTGGGTGGCGGTAGATGTGGCGTGGATCCCCTTGTTGGCCATGAGTATGAGAATGAGGTCGTCCAGGACGAAGTCGGGCCGCAGGTGCCCTGCTTCCTTGGCTCGCTGGGCCAGTTCGGCGACTGCTTTCACCGTGTACTCACGGCCCGCGGCGACATCGGTCGCCCCCGGGAAGGTCGACAGGAAGGCTTCGGTGAAGCCCCGATCGCGTGCGTGCAGCTCACAGATCTTCTCGATCACCAGGCACAGGCCACGCCACGGATCAGGATCTGCGCACCCCTCGTCGACAATGGCGCGACAGGCGCGCAGCTGGTCCGCGAAGGCATCGGCGACCAGCATCTGCTTGGTCGGGAAGCGACGGTACAAGGTGGCAGGTCCCACCCCGGCACGCCGCGCGATCTCCCGCATCGGCACGTCCAGGCCGTCGGCGGAGAACAGCGCTCGGGCCGCGTCGAGGATGCGTTCGCGGTTATCCAGCGCGTCGGAACGCAGAGTACGAGGCAAATCGTCGGTCACCACTCACACTTTACCTAACCGGACGGAGGCGTCCGTTACCGTTCGAGGCGTAGAAGCTCGCCAAGATCATCCGGGCGCGCAGCACTGGGACCGATCTTCGGCCGCGGTGTGAAGCCCCTTCCCGCCAGGCGGCGATCGGTGGCGGGTATGGAGCAGGACCGTGCTTGAGCTGTCCGAAAACGTGGAGACGACATTGAAGGCAATCGCGATCCAGACGTACGGAGGTCCTGAAGGTCTGGCTGTTGTCGACCTGCCGGCACCCACACCTGTTGCCGGGCAGGTGCTGATCGCCACCGAGGCGGTGGGCGTCGGTGGTGTCGACACCGTGATCCGAAGCGGGGCTCTGGCCGCCTACGGCTTCAAGGAGGGCCACATCCCAGGCGGCGAGGTGGCGGGCACCGTGACCGCGGTCGGTGACGGCGTCGACGCGTCGTGGATCGGCCGGCGGGTGTGGGGCTTCACCGGCACCGGCGGAGGCTACGTCGAACAGGCCGTTGCGCCGGTCGAGGAGATCCTTCCCCTGCCCAGTAGCCTGTCCGCCGTCGCCGCGGTGACGCTCGGCAGTTCCGGTGCGGTGGCCCACTTCGGGCTTCGCCACGCCCATTTCGCTCCCGGGGAGACAATCCTGGTGCGTGGCGCGGCCGGCAGCATCGGAATCATGGCAGTGCAGCTCGCGGCTCGCGGTGGTGCCGCCGCGGTGGCGGTCACGACATCGTCGGCCGAGCGCGGCGAGCGGCTGCGCAGTCTCGGCGCGACCCACGTGCTGGACCGCTCCGGCGACGGAGGGGAAGAGGCTCCCGCGGGCTATGACGTCATCATCGACGTTGTGGCCGGTGAGAACATGCCGTCGTTCTTCGACAGGCTCAACCCGAACGGCCGCATGGTGGCCGTGGGCGCTGTCGCAGGTCAGCCGCCCGCGGACTTCGGCACGAAGATCATGGCGGCGTTCCAGAAGTCGATGTCCTTCGCCACTTTCAGCGCAGCCACCGTCACCCAAGCCGATCGGCGTGCCGTGCGCAGCGAGCAGTTCGCCGCAGCCAGTCGCGGCGAGATCGAAACGGTGGTGCACGAGCTGCTGCCACTGGACGGAGCCGTGCTGGCGCACCAGAAGATGGACGCGGGTGAGGTCTTTGGCAGGATCGTGCTGACACCGTAGCCCCCGCGCTCCCCATCTGTGTGGGTGTCTTTCTCGTGCACCGTGGCGGGCCGGGCCGGTACTGACCTCGGGCACTGCCTCGACGGTACGGCCAGTGCACACGAGGAAGAAGCCTCCGGGGCGGGCGGTCAAGCGGCCTGGCCGAGGCCGGCGGCGGTCAGGTCCTGCTCGCGCAGTGGGGTGAAGTCGACGTCGAGCTTCGGGTCGTATGCCTCGGGCTGGATTCCGAGTTCGTGGGTGCTGTACTCGCCGAACCGGTTGATGTGCTCGGTCAGATACGGCGAGATGTGGGCCAGGTCCTCGGGGTCGATCTCCCATCCCTCGTCCAGCAGCTGCCGGACGATCTCCGCGATGTCCAGGGCATTGTGGAAGATCACCGCGTTCGTGAGCAGGGCGTTGAACTTCATCGCCTTCTCCTGCTCGATTGGGTCGTTGTCCGCGATGACCCCGCGGTTGCCGAAGCCGATCCACTGGGAGAACCGCTCTGGCGGATCATCGCCACGGCGGCCGAGGTGATCAGTATCGCTGGCCAACCATAGTCGGCGGGGACACGGTGATCGATGCCGACGCTGCAGGCTCGCCTACGCAGTGATGGGGCGACAGCATGGTGTGGCTTCGAGGCTGGACCTGTGTCGCTTGATCACGTCTGATCCCAGGGTCAGGAGAGGGTCAGGCGATCAAGAAACCGGCCAGAAGGATCTTCAAAAGGTCCTCTTACCTGGGAAAACTCAGGTGCCCCCAACGGGATTCGAACCCGTGCTACCGCCTTGAAAGACATCCCAGGAGCTTAGATGTCAAGCTGCAAGCGGCTCGGCGTGATAGGGCCAGGCGGTCGCTTCATCGTAGGGTGTGCCGGTTTTGAGGCATCCGTGCAGGATGCCGACGAGCCGGTTGGCGAGCTGGCGCAGCGCGGCGTTGTACTCGGCGCCACGTGCTCGCTGCCGGTTGTAGTAGGCGCGGGCGCCCGGAGAGGCTTGGAGCGAGGAGAACGCCTGGGCCATGAGCGCGTCGATGAGCCGATCGTTGTGCACGAACCGGGCCGCCACGACCTTCTTCTTGCCGGAGGCCCGGGTGATCGGGCTGGTGCCGGCATAGTTCTTGCGAGCCTTCGCCGAGGTGTAGCGGTCGTGGTCGTCGCCGAACTCTGCGAGCACCCGGGCACCGAGGACCGGCCCCAGACCAGGTTGGCTGAGGAGGATCTCAGCGTCCGGGTGCTTGCCAAAATAGGCCTCGACCTGCCCCTGCAGGATCTTGATCTGCTCGTTGAGGGTGACCAGGATCGCGATCAGCGCGCGGACCGAGGCAGCGTAGGCCGCGGTGACGACGACGGGCTGCCCCAGATACTCGCCGCGCAGCACCGCCTGGATCTTCGCGGCCTTGGCCTCGATGCCGCGGCGGCGGGCACGCCCCAGGGCCGCGCTGATCTGACCGGTCGAAAGCTTCGCCGCGGACGCCGGATCCGGTGCCTTGGCCAACAGCTCCAGGGCGTCGGCGGCGTCCAGGTCCTCGAAGGCCTCCAGCGCGGCCGGGAAATACTCACGCAGGGCGTGCCGGAGCCGCTACCCGGCCCGGGTGCGTTCCCAGATCAGTGTCTTGTGCGTCCGGGTCACCACCTTGACCGCCTCGGCCCCGGCGGTGTCGCCGGCGACGGTGCGCAGCTGGTGGGAGTCGGTGCGGACCATGTCGGCCAGCATGTGCGCATCAGCCGCGTCGCTCTTGGCACCCGACACCGCCAGACGTTCCCGATACCGCGACGCCTGCAGCGGGTTCACCGCGAACACCCTGTATCCGGCGGCGACCAGCGCCCGCACCCACGGGCCCCGATCCGTCTCGATCCCGATCACCACCTGATCAGCCACGTCTTCGACGTCATCACCGAGCTGCCCGCCGATCATCGCGTGCAGCCGGGCGATCCCCGCCACACCTTCCGGCAGACGGGCCTTGGCCAGACGGCGGCCCGAGACGTCCATCAGCTCGACGTCGTGGTGGCCCTCGGCCCAGTCATCCCCAACGAACAGCAACTGTTCTCCCGTCCCAGACACCAGTGTTCAGCAGCCCGCGGGAGAACCATCAGCGACCTAATGAAGCAGTGCTCACGCCACAACCGGACGGGCACGACATCCCATCAGCGATCAACTCTCCCGGCCGACCAGCAGGGGCACGATCTTTCAACAGGACTCAACGTCCAGGGAGAGCAAGTGCTCACCTGCCAGCGGCTACCAGGCACCGAGTCTGCCGGATGGCGACTCGATAACACTCATTAGGGAGGGTATGATCTTGGTCGCTGACCTGGCGATTCGCTGACCTGCGGGTCCAGCGGTCGACTGCCCGTGAGTGACCGTGAGTCCCCGCTGTTCCCCCTGGGATCGGGCACGCAACGGGCACGCTCCCAGGTGCCAACATGGCGGTGTGACTGAGTACGGTATTGAACTTCCCGGCGGCTGGGTGGATCTTGAGAATGATCCCCGTCTGCGTGGTGTCTTCGAGGACGAACTTGCTCGGGAACTCGGTCCGGGCCATCAGCTTTTTGGTCTCGGAGTGTCAGCGGTCGCGCGATGTGGCGCTTGCGATGACGTCTTGTACTGGGTGCCGGATGAAGGCTGGTACGCGCTGGTCCATTTGACCTGGCGTCGCTCAGCAGAAGCCGACCCTCGTTGGCCGATCATGCGGCGGTTGGATGGTTGGCCGGCGGTGCTCACCGAACTGCGAGCGCGTGAGCATTGAGCCCTTGGGCGAGCAACGCAGAGTCCCCGTTGCCTGGTCATCCCGTCTGCCCCACCCGTAGGGGTGTTGAGCGTCACTCGTAGTGAGTACGCAACGTCAATGGATATGAGCAGGGCGAGGACCGAAACCATGAGGTGTTGAGCGACGTCATGGTGAGCACCGCGAATTCATATTTCGCCGTGCGGGTGGTCCGGGAACGACCCGGGCAGATCGCTGCCCTCCCCCGCGCGGGGGAGTCGGTTGGTTCTGTGGCGGGATGTAGCGGGGGGAGGCGGTGGACAGGATGGTCGCCATGAACACCGCTGTGCGTGGCCCCGTCACCGTTGCCGCCAAGCCGATCGGCCCCGCTGGCGCTGTGGCGCCGGCGCCGCGCTGGGCGCGGCGGGCCGCGCACGTGGCGGCCCTGGTCGCTCTGCCCTCCAGCCTCTGGCGGCTCGGCCTGGCCCTCGGATTCCCTCTCGGCTACACCGACCAGGGCTTGCGCGCATTGGTCGGTCCCTCTGTGTGGGGGCCGTTTTACCTGGTCGCCCTCAGCGTGCTGAGCGAGATCGCGGCGGTGCTCACCCTCGGCTTGGTGCAGCGCTGGGGCGAGGTGGTTCCGCGGTGGGTCCCGGTGGTCGGCGGCAAGAACATCCCGCGGAAGGCTGTGCTGATCCCCGCTTGGATCGGCGGCGCGGTGCACACGGCGCTGTGGACGCAGTTGCTGGCGTGGTGGGCGATTCCTCACACCAACATGACCCAGACGGGAGCTACGGTGGTGGGCTTCATCTACCTGCCGCTGGTGGCGTGGGCCCCGCTGATGGCCGCGGCCACCCTCTCCTACCAGCGGCGCCACCGCCGGTGACCTGACATATCAAGCCGAACACCTGGCCCCGCAGGGCCGGTGGCGACCTAACCAAGCGTGGCACCCCCAGGGAGACCGCCACCGTCACGGTGAGCATCCCGGCGTCAGTGTGGTCACCACCGAGGAGATTCGGCCAGGGCCTATCACCATGTCCGTGGTCAGCGCGAGTGACGTTGAATGCTCACGACGAATGACGCGCAACATAGGGGAAGCGGGCCTTGGTCTGGTCGGCTTGTCCTGGGACGTCGGCGGACGCGATGATCAGGCTTCCACCTCGACCACTGATCACCTTGACGCAAGGGGGTCGGTGGCCGTCTCGGGGCCGGAGCCCCGCCGGAGGTTGGTCGGGATGGACGTCGGGAGGTCGAGTGCGGGATCTGCCAGCTCGTGATTCGGGTTATTCGTTAGTGCGGCATGGCCAGGTGATCGCGGAGTTCGAGGACACCGGCGGTGACTTCCCGTGGCATCATGCGCGGCTGGTCTCCTCCCACGGCTTCGAGGAGATCCGGCTTGCATTGGAGGAACTGCGCGGGTCGGAGGCGTCATTCAACGAGATCGGGGCCTTGCACCGTCGTTTGGGTCTGCGCTTGGTCGTCTGGCCGCAGGGGTGGCAGGTACGGACGTTCTTGTTGTGGGTCGATCCAGAGGGGAACGCGTCGGTGAAGGCCAGGCCGCCCTTGGGATACCGGCTGGCACTTTGGTCCCCGTTGCTCTGGAAGCTCCGGGCGCGGCTGAGACGCAACTGACGAACGCTGAGCGGGCGGTGGGGGACCGGCGGACGCGACGCACTGCCTCCCTTGACTTACATCGTTCCCCGCCTGCCTCGACCCGGTGACTGCCGGTGAGCCGGGGCTGAGGAACGAAGCCCTGGATCGTCGATCGCCCCAACCCGTGAGATGAGTACCCGGCTGGCGATCGTCACGGCCTGTGCTGAGTGATGGGCGGCGGCACTGACCCGGTGATCGGCCGTCAGGTCCGCGCGGTCGGGGGCCGGCGCTGACCCGGCCGTCCGGGCACGGCGCGTAGG
>JAOPYO010000197.1 GCA_025964575.1 Actinomycetes bacterium | reverse complement strand
CTGCCGAGACGGTGGCCGGGACTTGGCTCCGGGGCGGCTGGGGGAGTGGCGCTCTGCGCCTCCTCGTCTGGGGGTGGGGCGAGCATGTCGCGGGCGAGGCCGCGTACATCCGGGTTCATGTCCGGAGTGGCCAGGACCAGCAGGGCGAGCGAGTCCATGATGGTGACCGCCCTGCTCTGGTTCGCCTGCATCGCGGCCATGAAACGCCAGCCGACCAGGTCCGCGATCTCGGCCCGGGTGTCAGGGTGGACCCAGGCGGTGGTGACCAGACCCAGCAGTGCCGTCTCGGTGATCCAGTCCTCGGAGCCGTAGGCGAGATCGATGAGCACCGAGCGGCGGGTGGAGCCCGGCCACGGCT
Organism: Actinomycetes bacterium; assembly: GCA_025964575.1. Classification (GTDB taxonomy): domain Bacteria; phylum Actinomycetota; class Actinomycetes; order Streptosporangiales; family Streptosporangiaceae; genus Actinomadura_E. The sequence goes on along the minus strand of JAOPYO010000197.1, from coordinate 3,190 downwards.
GGTCGCTGTGGTGGTGGGCGATGCCCAGGCAGGCCCAGGCCTGGACCGAGCGGAGCCAGTCCGGCCAGGTCAGGTCGGTGCCCACCGGTGGCTCGGGCGGATGCACCAGCACTCCGAGCAGATCGCCGAGGGGGAGCGCGGACAGCCGTACGGCATCGTCGTAGGCGGCGGGCAGATGCCGCCACGGGCGGCCCGCCAGTGCCTGTACGGCTTGCGCCGCCTCGGCCGACGGAGGGGGAACGGCGGGACGCGCGATCGTGTCCGTGTACTCCCACACGCTCTGGTCGACGGTGCGGACCGGTCCGCTGGGGAAGACCTCGGGGATCGGCGCCCGCAGGTCCGGTTCGGGCACGTCCGAGATGGTGACGGTGAATCCGGGCAGCGTACGGCCGAAGGCGAGCAGGGCGCTGGGTGGTTCGGGAGCCGAGACGGTCAGTGAGCCGCCCTGAACGCCGGCCCCCTTCTGTTCCAGCACCTGCTCCAGAACGTTGATCACCGACTCGCTGGGTCGCGGGAAGTGCCGCAGCCAGTAGCGGCGGTAGGACCTCTCGGCGAGCACCCGGTCGGCGTGCTGGGCGGCGTGGGTGCCGCTCTCCTGACCGCGCAGGTGGTCGGCGAGCGCGACGAGCTGGTCGACGTCATTGCCGCGGTCGAAGCGAATCCCGCAGGCGGCGACGAACGCGCAGTCATGGTCGGGGTCCTGTTGCAGCGCCCGCTCGGTCCAGGCGAGGCCCTCGTCCAGACGTCCGCGGTCGGCGAGCATCTCCGCGAGGTCGGTCATCAGCGCGGAGTTGTCCGGTGCGAGGTTCAGGGCACGCAGCCAGGCCTGCTCCGCCTCGTCCCAGCGCTCCTGCGCGCGTAGGGCGTAGCCGAGAGCCATCTCGGCGTTCGGTGACGGCTGGATCCGGTTGGAGCGGATGGCCAGCTCGGCCGCCTCGGCGGGTTCGCCCAGCCGCCGCACGAGCAGCGAGGCGCACCACAGCAGCTGGGCCGCGGCAGGATGGGCATCGGCCGCACCACGGGCGATGGTGAGGTACGGGTGGAGGGCGGGACGAAGTTCCTCGGGCACGGGGTCGCCTTGAAGGGAGCCCACGAGCCTGCTGAGCAGGGTGGTGACGAGCCCGGGATCCAGCCGCCGGGGCAGCTGCGGGTCGAGCACCCAGGGCACCGCCGCCCATGGTCCTGCGGGCTCGTGGCACTGGGCGGCCACCAGCAGATCGAGCGCCTGGGCATGCTCACCCCGGGAGGCCAGCACATGGGCCCGGGCGACGACGGTGCCCAGGAAGGCCTGCTCCTCGAGCGGGAACAGGTCCGGTCCCCCACTGGGATGGCCGGCGAGATGGGCCAGCAGCTCATGGACCTCGGGCAGCGTGGGATCGCAGGTCAGCGCGTTGGCGACGTGGGTCGCCGCGTGGGACAGCTCCCCGTCGTCCAGTGCCAGCCGGGCCATGCTCAGCTCGCCCTCGGCCTGCAGCCGCGCATCGGCCATGCCCTCGTCAGCCACGCTGCCCCTCCCCGTAGGTGATCGCTACGGGACGTACCTTGCCATATCGGTCAGGCGTGGCGGGGCAGAACGGCCGGTCCTCAGCCGAGCCGAAAGGGGCGTTCCCGTCGGCGGGAACGCCCCTTTCAGTCTGGTGTGGAGAGGGTCAGGCGTCGCCGCCCGTGTTGCTCTCCGCGGTCTGCACTCCACCGGCGAACACGTCGCTGATGGAGTCCTGCAGCCGGTACTTCTCCATGGCCCGCTGCAGCGTCTCCGGCTTGATCTCGCCACGCTTGGCCAGCCGGGTGAGCACCGCGAGGGTGATCGAGGCGGCGTCCACGTGGAAGAACCGGCGAGCGGCCGCCCGGGTGTCGGAGAAGCCGAACCCGTCGGTGCCGAGCGAGGAGTAGTCACCGGGTACCCATGAGGTGATCTGGTCCGGGACCGCGCGCATGAAGTCCGAGACCGCGACGACCGGCCCGGGTGCGCCCTCGAGTGCCTGGGTGACGTACGGCACCTTCTGCTCCCCGTCGGGGTGCAAGAGGTTCCACGAGTCGCAGGCCAGGGCCTCACGGCGCAGCTCGGTCCACGAGGTGGCCGACCAGACGTCCGCCGCCACGCCCCAGTCCTCGGCGAGCAGCCGCTGAGCCTCGAGCGCCCAGCGACCCGCCACTCCGGAGGACAGGATCTGCGCCCGGGGAGCGTCCGCGGCCACCGCGGGGGCGTCCGCGTAGTGGTAGAGCCCCTTGAGCAACCCCGCCACGTCCAGATTCTCCGGCTGGGCCGGCTGCTGGTACGGCTCGTTGTAGATCGTCAGGTAGTAGAAGATGTTCTCGCCCTCGGGGTGCTCCTCGGACGAGCCGTACATCCGCCGCAGTGCGTCCTGCACGATGTAGGAGATCTCGAAGGCCCAGGACGGGTCGTAGTAGACGCACGCCGGGTTGACCGAGGCCAGCAGGGGCGAGTGCCCGTCGTTGTGCTGCAGACCCTCACCGGTCAGCGTGGTCCGGCCGGCGGTGGCTCCGAGCAGGAATCCACGGCCCATCTGGTCGGCCAGCGCCCACATCTGGTCGCCGGTGCGCTGGAATCCGAACATCGAGTAGAAGATGTAGATCGGGATCATGTGCTCGCCGTGCGTGGCGTACGAGGTCCCGGCGGCGATCATCGAGCCCATCGCGCCGGCCTCGGTGATGCCCTCGTGCAGGATCTGGCCCTGCTCCGACTCCTTGTAGGAGAGCATCAGCTTGCGGTCGGCGGCCTCGTACGTCTGCCCCTGTGGCGAGTAGATCTTCGCCGTCGGGAACATGGCGTCCATGCCGAAGGTCCGGGCCTCGTCCGGGATGATCGGCACGAACCGGTGCCCGATCGCCTTGTCCTTCATGAGGTCCTTGAGCTGCCGGACGAAGCCCATCGTCGTGGCCACGGCCTGCTTGCCCGAGCCCTGCTTGAGCTCGCTGTAGGCCTTGTCGCCCGGCAACTGCAGCGGCTTGGCGCGGCTCACGCGCTTGGGCAGGTAGCCGCCCAGGGCGGCCCTGCGCTCGCGCATGTACTGGATCTCCTCGGACTCCTCGCCCGGGTGGTAGTACGGCGGCAGGTCCGCCTCCAACGCCGAGTCGGGGATGTCCAGGAAGAGGCGGTCGCGGAACTCCTTGAGCTCGGTCTTGGTGAGCTTCTTCATCTGGTGCGTGGACATCCGGGCCTCGAAGT
>JAOPYO010000191.1 GCA_025964575.1 Actinomycetes bacterium | reverse complement strand
CGAGGCCGTCGAGCAGCAGGGCAAGGGCGACCTCGCCGCCCTGCTCAGCAGCGGAGACACCTGGCGCATCGACTAGTCATGCGCCACTGCGCCCCTCGCGGATCCTCTTTCGTGAGGGGCGCGGCGGTGCCTGGACTGAGGAGCGAAGGCGGTGCCTCACAGCGCCCGAGCCGGCGAGCGGAGCGAGCCAAAGCAAGCAGGAACGAGCGAGCACGCGACGAGGGAAGGCGCTGCCTCACAGCGCCCGAGCCGCCGAGCGAAGCGAGGCAATTGGACCCGCGGGGGCACAGTCATCTCAGGAACCGCGGAGCTCGCTCACGGTCCGCTCGGCGACGGCGCGGGTGGTGGCGCCGGTGATGAGGATCTGCCCCTTGGTGATCGGCATGTCCACCCGAGGCACGGTCACCAGCCGGCTGCGGACGACGAAGGCCAGGTTCTGCCCGACTATCCTGCGCGTCAGATCGGCGAAGGCCTTGGCGTCGGCGGAAAGCAGTTTGATCGACACGTCATAACCTCCGTTCCCGTGCTGTACGCGCAGGTCACTCACCCGATGGATCGCGAGGCCCTGGGTCACCTGATAGCAGACGGGCCCAGAAGCCGCCTGTGCACTGACCCCCTGGACTCCGGGCAGGCACTGACCGGGCGTCGTCTGGGACACGGGATAGACCAGGAGCGGTGCGGTCAGCGAGGTCTGGCGGTTCTTCATCGAGATGGCGGCCACGACGCCGGCGACCACCACCGCCGTCACCACGAGGGTGAGCATGATGATGCCGGTGAGCAGGGCCGGCCGCGGCGTGACGGCTCGCCCCGCACCTCCCCGAGCGACGACATGGGCTGTGCGCCGGGCGGCACGGTCGACGCCGCGACGGGCGGACCGCCGGGCCGCATGCGCGGCGGCACGTTCGGCCCGCACCGCGACCGTGGCCGTGTCCGTGGCCGTGATCGCCGTCGCAGTGCGGCCGCCGGGGGGTTTGCGGGTCCTTTTCCGCAGGGGGGAGCGCACTTCACCTCCTGATCGGCACGATCTCCAGTCTCTCAGGCCGCGCGAGTGAGATGAGACACAGACACCCGTGTGTACGGCCGATCCCGGCCACTTGTACGGCCCGTACGTGCAGGCACCTTTCCGTGATCAAGCAATGGTCTTGAAACTATTTCATGGTCACCGAGGTCTCGGGTCCCGTCGGGGTCTCGGCGGGGAACCGCTCGACCGGGGCGGACCGCAACGGCAGTTCCTTGAGTGCGAGCACCGCGAGGAATCCGGCCACCGCCACCGGCACTCCCACCAGGAACACCATGTGCATGGCGTCGGTGAATGACGCGATCACGATGTCCTTGACCGGGCCGGGCAGATGCTGAACGGCCTCCGGCGAGCCCAGCCCGGATCCGCCGCCCTTCACCTGAAGATGGGCCGCGCGCAACCGGTCGGCCATGCCGCTGCTCAGCCGGCTGGTGAGGATCGCGCCGAAGGCCGCGACGCCGACGGCGCCACCGAGGTTACGGAAGAACGACACTCCCGAGGTGGTGGCCGCCAGGTCTCGGTGGGCGGAGGCGTTCTGGGCGGCCAGGATGAGGATCTGCATCGACAGCCCGAGCCCGACCCCCACCACGGCGATGTCGAGGCCGATGACGAACTTGCCGGAGCCGACGTGCAGCCGGGTCAGCAGCGCCAGCCCGATGGCGACGCAGAGCATCCCCAGGGCCGGGAAGATCTTCCACCGCCCGGTCTTCGTCACGAACCGGCCGGACAAGGTGGAGGCGACGAACAGACCGAGCACCAACGGCAGCGTCATGAGCCCGGAGGCCGTCGGCCGCATACCCTTCACGATCTGCAGATACTGGGGCAAAAAGATAAGGACCCCGAACAGCGACACGCCGACGAAGAGCGAGGCCAGTGCGGTGAGGGCGAACGTCCGGTCGCCGAACAGCCTGGGCGGCAGGATCGGCTCGGCCGCGGTCCGCTCGGCCACGACCGCCAGCGCCAGGAGCACCAGGCTCAGCCCCGCGAGCCCGTACGTCCACGGCGAGTCCCATGCGAATTCCTTACCCGCCAGCGACAACAGCAGCATGACGGTGGCGGCGGCTCCGGTGATGGTGAACGCGCCGAACCAGTCGACGCTCGACTCACGGCGCGCTTGTTCCTCCCCCGTCGCGACGCCCCGGCGGGGCAGCTTGAGCACCCGCTGGATCACGATGGAGGCGATGATCGCCAGAGGTACGCACACGTAGAAACACCAGCGCCAGCCCAGCCAGCTCGTGTCCACGATGAACCCGCCGAGCAGCGGTCCGGCCACCGTGGAGACCCCGAAGACGGCGCCCACAAAGCCCGAGTAGCGGCCTCGCTCCCGGGGTTCGACGATATCGCCGAGGATCACCTGGGTGAGGGCGGACAGCCCGCCGGTGCCGAGGCCCTGCACGGCCCGCGCCGCGATGAGCCAGCCGATGTTCTGGGACAGACCGGCGGCTATCGAACCGGCGACGAAGACGATCAAGGCCGTCTGGAACATGAGCTTGCGCCCGAACAGATCGGACAGCTTGCCCCAGAGCGGGGTGGAGGCGGTCATGGTCAACAGTGCCGCGCTGGCGACCCAGGCCAGTTGGTCCTGTCCGCCGAGATCGCCGACGATCGTCGGTAGCGCCGTGCTGACCACCGAGGTCGAGATCATCGACGTCAGCAACGCCATGAGCAGACCGGTCATGATCTTGAGGATCTGCCGGTGCGTGTAGTGCGCAGTCACGGAGCGCCCCTTTAACTGCAAAGTACACAAAACGTAGTATTCGCTTGTTTACTTGTCAAAGTAGTTAGGCTCTACCTGTGACCACAACGCGCGTACGAGACCGGGCAGCGACCCGGCAACGGCTACTCGATGCCGCGCGGGAGCTGTTCGCGGAGCACGGCTACGAGCACGTCACCGTACGCATGATCGCGACGGCCTCCGCCGCGAATGTGGCGCTGATCAGCCGTTACTTCGGCTCCAAGGCCGCGCTGTTCGGTGAGGTCGTCGGCAGCGAGTCGACGGTCCGCCAGGTCATCGAGGGCGACCCGGACGGGCTGGCACGGCGGCTGGCCGAGCATCTCGTCCGGCAGATCCGGTTCGGGCCGGAGAGCCCCGTGCTGCGCGCGCTCGACTGGTCGGTGGGCAGCCGCGAAGTCCAGCCGGTGCTGCGAGAGGTCCTCGAGCAGGCGATGGTCGGGCCGCTGACCGCCCAGCTGACCGGCCCGAACGCGCGGGCGCGGGCCTTGCTCACCAGTTCAGTGCTGATGGGACCCCGTACGCTGCGCCGGCTGCTCATGCTCGACGACCTCCAGACGGCGGACCCGGCCATGCTGACCGAGCGCCTCACCGCCGTCTTTGAGATCTGCCTGGGCTGACCATCTCCCCCGTACGGCGTAGAGCACTTGCCTCCCGAGGGAGTACGAACCCACACCTTGGTGACGACTAGGGTCAAGGCATGAAGCTACGGGGGCGCTTGGCCGCCATCACGGCGGTGGTGGCCGTCATGGCGGGCGGCGGGATCGCCTGGGGAGTGACCGCGGACGACACGTCGAAGGTCCGCGCGGACGATCAGCAGATCCAGGTCGTGGACGGACCGAAGGACGATCAGCGGATCAGTCTGGACACTACGTTCTTCCACCCCGTCTTCCGGCAGGGAGACGGGGGCAAGGCCCCGGCCATCCTGCTGGCGCACGGATTCGGGGGCACCAAGCAGGACACCCGGGCCGAGGCCGAGGAACTGGCCCGGTCCGGCTATGCGGTGCTGACCTGGTCGGCGCGCGGCTTCGGGAAGTCGACCGGCGAGATCGCACTCGACTCCCCCGACTACGAGGTCAAGGACGTCCGCCAGCTGATCGACTGGCTGGCCCGCCGTCCCGAGGTCAAGCTGGACAAGCCCGGTGACCCGCGCGTGGGCATCGCGGGTGCGTCGTATGGCGGGGGCATCTCGCTGATGACGGCCGCGTACGACTCGCGGGTGGACGCGATCGCCCCGCAGATCACCTGGAACGATCTAGCCGACTCGCTCTTCCCGCAAGGCACCGGGGCCGGAGCGCAGACCGGCGTCTTCAAGAAGCTGTGGGCCGGGATCTTCTTCACCGGTGCCAACGACCCGGAGCGCAAGGCCTCCTCCTCCCCGCAGGCAGCCGCCTGCGGGCGGTTCCAGCCGTCCCTGTGCACGATGTACCAGAAGATCGCCGAAACGGGCGGGCCCACGCCTGAGGCGGTCGCGACGCTGAAGAGGTCCAGCCCTTCCTCGGTGGCGGACCGGATCAAGGCGCCCACCCTGCTGATCCAGGGCCAGGCAGACTCGCTCTTCCCACTCGACCAGGCCGACGCGAACGCCGCAGCCATCAGGAAGAACGGCGCGCCGGTCTCGGTGGTCTGGTTCCAGGGCGGGCACGACGGCGGCGAGCCGGAGACGAGCAGGGTGCGGGGGCTGGTCCGCGGCTGGTTCGACCACTGGCTGCGGGGCGGCCCGGCCGACACCCCGGCCTTCACCGTGACCCGCACCGGAGGCATCGACTCCTCAAGCCAGCGTGTGGTCATCCAGGCCGCGACCGCCCCCACCTACCCTGGCCTGGACGCAGCGCCCCGTACGGTCGCGCTGACCGGCGGTGAACAGACGATCAACAACCCCGCGGGCGGCTCACCCGCCTCGATCTCAGCACTGCCCGGGTTGGGCGGCCTGGCCGCTCTGAGCAGTCTGGGCGGCGGCACCGGCGGCCTCTCTCTGGATATGGCGGGACAGTCCGCGACCTTCGACTCGGCGCCACTGACCGCCGCACTGCAGATCACCGGCGCGCCACGGGTGCGCATCAAGGTCAACGGCCCGGCCACGCTCTTCGCGAAGCTGTACGACGTCGCTCCCGGTGGCGGACCTGGTTCAGGCGGCCAGGCCGGCCCGACCCGCCGAATCGCCGCGCCGCTACGGGTGACGGCGGCCGGCGAGGCCGACGTGGCCCTCCCCGCGATCGACTACACATTCGAGCGAGGCCATCGGCTGCGGGTGGTCCTGGCCACCACCGACATGGGTTTCGCCACTCCGGCCAAGCCCGCCGCCTACACGGTGTCGGTGGTCTCCGGGCTGTCCGTCCCGACCGTGCCCGCGCTGACCAGCCCGGCTCCCTCGCCGCCCTGGTGGGTGTGGGCGCTGCCCCTCGCCGCGCTGGTCGTGGCGCTGGCCATCGTGCTGGCCGGACGTCGCCGCACCTCCGGATCGTACGACTCGACGCTGACAGAGGTGCCGCTGGAGATCACCGGGCTGACCAAGGCATACAGCAACGGGCATCTCGCCGTCGACGATCTGTCCTTCCAGGTGGAGAAGGGGCAGGTGCTGGGTCTGCTCGGGCCCAACGGCGCCGGCAAGACCACGACCCTGCGGATGCTCATGGGGTTGATCCACCCGGATGCGGGCGAGATCCGGATCTTCGGGCAGCGGATCACGCCCGGTGCGCCGGTGCTGGCCCGCCTCGGGTCCTTCGTCGAGGGGCCCGGGTTCCTCCCGCACCTCACCGGGCGCGTCAATCTCGATCTCTACTGGCGAGCCACCGGCCGGCCTGCGGAGGAGTCGCATGTCGATGAGGCGGTGGCGATCGCCGATCTCGGCACGGCCCTGGACCGGCCGGTACGGACGTACTCCCAGGGAATGCGGCAGCGCCTGGCGATCGCCCAGGCCATGCTGGGCATGCCCGACCTGCTCGTCCTGGACGAGCCGACCAATGGGCTGGACCCGCCCCAGATCCGTGAGATGCGCGACGTCCTCGTGCGTTATGCGGCTGAGGGACGGACGGTGATCGTGTCCAGCCATCTGCTCGCCGAGGTCGAGCAGACCTGCACCAACGTCGTGGTGATGTTCCGTGGCCGCAAGGTCGCCGACGGGCCGGTCGCCGAGATCACCGGCGACGGGCGGCGGCTCGAGGACGCTTTCCTCGCGATCATCGGAGAAGGGGTTTGATGACGACCTATCAGATACGCCGAACCCTGCCGTTGCGGGTGGAGGCGATCCGCCAGCTGCGGCGGCGGCGCACGATGGTGGCGTTCGGCTTCCTGCTGGTGCTGCCATGGATCCTGGCCGGAGCCTTCCAGCTCGGCGGCAACAACCAGAACCAGCAGGACAACTTCCCCAGCCTGGTGGACGTCGCCACTGACAGCGCGTTGAACTTCGCGCTGTTCGCGTTGTTCGTCTCGGCGGGTTTCCTGCTGGTGGTCGCGGTGGCGCTGTTCTGTGGCGACACGGTCGCCAGCGAGGCGAACTGGTCGTCCCTGCGCTATCTGCTGGCCGCTCCGGTGCCCCGGTCCCGGCTGCTACGCCAGAAGCTGATCGTCGCGCTGGCATATGCGGCCGTGGCGGTGGTCTCGCTGCCGCTGATGTCCCTGCTGGTCGGCACGCTGGTCTTCGGCTGGGGCGACGTCAAGCTGCCGACCGGTGGCGCCGTCCCGGCCAGCACGGCGCTGGGCCGGATGGCGATCATCATTGTGTACGCGCTGATCAGCGAGCTGGTGGTGGCGGCGCTGGCATTCCTGCTCTCGGTCGTGACCGACTCGCCGCTGGGTGCGGTGGGTGGCGCGGTCGGCCTGGTGATCGTCGGCAACATCCTGGACGCGGTGACCGCGCTGGGCTCCTGGCGAGAGGTGCTGCCTGCCCACTGGACGTACTCCTGGACGGATGCGCTGCAACCCACGATCCAGTGGACCGGGATGGCCAAGGGCGCCGCGATCTCGGTGTCCTATTCCATCGTCCTGCTGGCCGTGGCCTTCCGCCGCTTCCGGACCAAGGACATCGTCTCCTGACTTGACTTCAAGCAAGCATTCGCTTGTTATTGCGGTGCCCCCTCTTCAGCAACGGGGGCACCGTGTAGTCCGTGGCCAGGCCTTACGGCGGCCGATCAGACCGGTGCGGCGACCGGTACGACTCGTACGACCGCATTCGCCGGATCGAGGCGAGCGGCGGTCACAGCGTCCAGCAGACCGGGGAACCGGGCGTCGAGAGCATCGCGGCGCAGCGTGGTGTAGCGGCGCGCGCCGACGACCCGCGTTCTGGTGATGCCCGCCTCGCGCAGAACCCGCATGTGGTGGGAGACCGTCGACTTGCTGACGTTGAAGCCGGCTTCCAGCATCAACTGGCCGCAGTAGACGGGGTCATCGACCTCGGCGAGGGCCCGCACGGCCGCCAGCCGCCAGCGGTCGGCCAGCGCGGCCAGCACGGTCACCATGTCGAGCCGCTCTGCCGGCGGTTCGGAAAGCGTCGTCTCCTCGGTCATGACTGGAGGATATATCCCCGTTGCAGAAAGTTCGACGTCTGTCGTAGTGTTCGAGAATCATCAAACAGTTCGATGACTCTCGAACCCATGGAGTACGCGTGACACCCCCTGATCCACAGCGCTGGCGAATGCTGCCGGTGATCCTCTCCGCCACCTTCATGGCCCTGTTCGACTTCTTTGTCGTCAACGTCGCGGCTCCGTCGCTCCAGTCCGATTTGCATGCCGGTGAGGCCGCGCTGGAGCTCATCGTCGGCGGTTATGCCTTCAGCTATGCCAGCGGGCTGGTGACCGGCGGCCGGCTCGGTGACCTGTTCGGCTACCGGCGGATGTTCCTCATCGGGATGGCCGGCTTCACCCTCGCGTCAGGGCTGTGCGGGCTCGCCCAATCCCCCGGCCAGCTCATCGCGGCCCGGCTGCTGCAGGGGTTCACGGCGGCCGCCATGGTGCCCCAGGTCCTCGCCATGATCACCTCGGTGTTCCCGGCGGCCGAACGTCCGCGCGCGGTGTCGTGGTTCGGCGTCGCCATCGGGGCCGGTTCGGTGGCCGGCCAGGTGCTGGGCGGGCTGCTGCTGGACGCCGATCTCTTCGGTCTGAGCTGGCGAGCGATCTTCCTGGTCAACGTGCCGGTCGGAGCGGTCGCGCTGGTCGCCGCGTTCCGGCTGCTGCCCCGCCACCGTGGGATGACCCGGCCCCGGCTCGACCCACTGGGCGCCGCCGGACTGGCCACCGCGGTGGCCCTAGCCCTGGTGCCGCTGGCGCTGGGCCGCAGCGCCGGATGGCCACTGTGGACCTGGATCTCGCTGGCGTCCGCGGTGCCCACGCTGGCTCTCGTCCTCTGGTGGGAGCGGTCGCTGACCCGGCGTGGCGGCGAGCCCCTGCTGGACATGACACTCTTCCGCAGCCGCTTCTTCGTGGCCGGGCTCGTCATCAACATGACGTTCATGGGCTTCTTCGCCAGCTTCATGCTGGGGCTCACCCTGTTTTTGCAGGGCGGCCTGCATCTGAAGCCGCTCGAGTCCGGGCTGACCTTCGGGCCGCTGGGCATCGTGTTCGCGGTGACCTCCGTCGCCTCACAGCGGCTCACCGCCCGGTACGGAGCCAAGGTGATCACCTCTGGATGCGTGATCATCTTGGTGGGATTGGTCGCTCTCCTCGCCCAGCTACAGGTGTCGGGTACGAGCATCAGCCCGTGGGAGTTGCTGCCGGGCATGATGGTGGTCGGCCTGGGCAACGGGCTGTCCTTTCCCGCACTGATCGGCGCCGTCCTCGCCGGGGTGCAGGCCCGGCAGGCGGGCGGGGCCGCGGGCATCCTCACCACAGCACAGCAGTTCTCCAGCGCGATCGGCGTGGCGGTGCTGGGCATGGTCTTCTTCTCCGCCCTCGGATCCCGGCCCGTACGGGCCGATTTCGTCTCCGCCCTCGAACTGGTCATCTGGCTCGGCCTCGGACTCGTCGTGACCGCAACAGGACTCACCGTGCTGTTGCGACCACGTACGGCCACGAATTCGTTGCCAAAATCGGTCGAAGTAGTCGAGCTGGTGTCATAAGCTCAGCCAACTTCTCGTGCGGCGGGAACGTCGTACCAAGAAGAGAGCGAGAGATCACGCCGTCGGCCGGTTAGCGGCCACCAGAAGGGGGGAGATGATCACAATGGCACGGCAACAGCTGGTCAAACGCCCCAGGCCCCCGCGTCAGCCCATCACGCCCGACTTGCGGACTCCTTCCGGGCGCGTACTCCCCTACTGACCGCTCCATTACCGAGCCGACCGGCGGCCGGTCGTACCCCCTGAGCCGGGGCACGACCGGCGAACGCCACGGAGAACAACGAGCTCCCCAGCTGGAAGAACCTGCGCTTCCCCAGTAGCTGATCGAAACACGGAGAAGCCGGGTACCCGCCAGGTGCCCGGCTTCACGCCCAGCGGGCACGGATCCGGCGTCTTGCGGCGCCTGTGGCAGGACCACGACGGCCGTACGGTCTGGGTCGACGCGTATTAGCTAACCGATCAGGCAGAACTCGTTGCCCTCCGGGTCGCGCATGACCTGAAAGCTTCCCTGCTCGTCGGTCACGACCTCCCCGACCGGCTCGGCTCCCTGTTGCTCCAGACGGCCCCGGGCGACCCCGATGTCATCGACCTCGATATCCAGATGCAGCCGGTTCTTGCCTCGTTTCACCTCGGGAACCCGCTGGAAGGCGAGCCGAGGCTGTCCGCCCGGCGGATCCACATACGCCCAGGCGGGTTCGCGCTCCACTGGGTCACCGCCGAGCACCATCGCCCAGAACCGGGCCAGCCTGATCGGCTCGGCACAGTCGACGACGACTTCTTGGATATGTCCGATCACGGCGAACCAGTCAACGCTGCTCCGGCGCGTACGGCAAGCGCCGGCCGACCCGCCACGGAGGCGCGCCGAGGACCGCCCGTGCTCAGGTGCGTCAGCCCGCTGCTCACTTCAGCCGTCCTTCGGCCCGGAGCTGATCGAAAATGATCTGGTCGACCGGTGCCACCCGGTGGCGATCCGCGTAGTTCAGCCACACGACTTCTTCGATCTCGCTGCTCGGAGAGAGATCGCCGCGATAATCACCTTCGTAGCAAGACATCCGGACGTTCACGCCGCCCGGATGACCGTGTGCCTGCGCCTCGAACACTCCCAGGAAGCTGACGCTCTCCGGCCTGATGGCGACGGTCAGTTCCTCCTCGATCTCGCGCACCAGCGTGTCGAGATCGGACTCCCCGTGTTCCCGTTTGCCACCGGGGAGGTAGAAGACATCCTTGCCCCGAGACCTGGTGCTCAGGATCCGGCCATCCTCAACCCGGATCCAGGCGACCTTGTCGATCTGATCGGCCACAGCATCCCCCTCGCAGAACAGCAATGATCAGTAACCTACGTGGCCAGGCGCACAGGTCGCCAGGGGCGGTTCCGCCTGGCGAATGCGGTATTGCTCGCGATGATCCCAGGGTCCTCGTCTCGGCCGTCACCACCTCCACCATGATCCTCATCTGTTGCTACCAGTGACCGATCAGTCCTAGAGAGTGCTCAATCTCTAATAAATCGCATCATCCGTCACGTTCCACGCATTAGGCTGCCTAACGGCCTTCAGCCTCCGAAACAACACCTGACACCCGAGAGGACGTGACCATGAGCGAATACTTCAAGCTCCACGTGAACGGAAAGCCCGACAGTGCCCGCCCTGTTCTGGAACAGGCCTTGGAGGGGCAGGGGTTCCGCTTCACCTGGGAGAACCCGCAGAAGGGCATCGCAGAGAAGGGGAGCCGCACGAAGGCGATGCTTCTCGGCGCCCTCTCCATCCACTACAAGTACTGGGTGCAACTGGACCCGCAGGCTGACGGCACCGTGGTGGTCGGGCTCGGCCTCGGCACGAGCGGCGTCTCCGCCGGCGCCGTCGGCATGGTCAAGGTCCGCAAGAAGGTCGACGAGCTTCAGCAGTATGTGTCCGAGGCCTACCGCACGAGCGGCGTTCTGCTGGGCGCACAGGCCGGTTGACACACAGGCGGCCACAGGCCGGTTGACACACAGGCGGTGGGCAGGCGAGACCGGACCGGCTTCTCGCCCGCCTCACCCCCGCCGGCATCAACGACCGGACGTCAATCGTCATGCTCAGGTGAAGTCGGAGTAGGCCAAGTGCGTGCCCACGATCGACACACGAATAGGTACGCGGTCGCCATCGGCGATGCACCACGGGCAGAACCGACCGTCAAGTTCCTCCGCGCTGAACACCGGCCCGGCATCGACGTAACTTCGCTGTAGACCGCAACAGACGCAACTGGCATCTGATGGGACCATCGAACCCGTCGCCACTGGATCAGGGTGGTAGCGAAACTCCGCCAGCGACGTCGTGTCCGAGCCGCTCACTCGCTCTTCGCCGGGGCAATCCCAACCGGGCAGGAGAGGCCCAGGCCGCCGATGCCGCAGTAGCCGTTGGGGTTCTTCTGGAGGTACTGCTGGTGGTAGTCCTCGGCGAAGTAGAACTCGCCTGCCTGGGTGATCGACGTGGTGATCTTGTCGTGGCCGGCTGCGCTCAGGACCTGCTGGTAGGCGTCCCGGGAGGCCTCGGCGGCGATCCGCTGCTTTTCCGAGCCGTACAAGATCGCTGAGCGGTATTGGGTGCCGACGTCGTTGCCCTGGCGCATGCCCTGGGTCGGGTCATGTGCCTCCCAGAAGACGCGCAGTAGCTCCGTGTAGGAGATCTTCGTGGGGTCGAACACCACTCGTACAGCCTCGGTGTGACCGGTGAGCCCGGAGCAGACCTCTTCGTAGGTGGGGTTGGGCGTGTAGCCGCCCGCATAGCCGACGGCGGTCGAGAGCACGCCGGGCGTCTCCCAGAATATCCGCTCGGCACCCCAGAAGCAGCCCAGGCCGAACTCGGCGATCTCGGCGCCCTCGGGATAGGGCGGCGCCAAGGGCCCGCCCAGGACCTCGTGACGCGGCGGAACCGGCAGCGGCACCTCCCGGCCAGGGAGTGCCTTCTCCGGAGAGACCATCTGTGACTTCGCGAATCCAAACACGTTCTCCAGGCTAACCGGCGGATCCAGAAGCTGTGCGACCCGTAAGACTTTCGTTCGATCCAGGGCCGGCGGGTGATGATCGCTGCTCGACATCAGTGTCAGATGGTTTGACTAATTACCGCCTGATAACCTACTGACCATGGTGAATCGTCGCGGAATGCTGTACGGAGTCGCGGCGTACGTCATGTGGGGAGTCTTCCCCCTGTATTTCCCGCTGTTGAAGCCGGCCGGACCGTCCGAGATCCTGGCCCAGCGGATCGTCTGGTCCCTGGTCGTCGTGCTGGCCATACTGACCGTGCAGCGCCACTGGTCGTGGGTACGGGACCTCGTCCGACAGCCGAAGAAGCTGGGGCTCCTGGCACTGGCCGGAGTGGTCATCACCTTCAACTGGGGCACCTTCATCTACGCCGTCAACAGCGGCCGCACCCTCGAAGCGTCGCTGGGCTACTTCATCAACCCGCTGCTCAGCGTGGTCTTCGGGGTTGTGATCTTCCGTGAGCGGCTGCGCCGCTGGCAGTGGGTGGCGGTCGGCCTGGGCGTCTTGGCCGTTGTGGTGCTGGCCATCGGTTACGGGCAGGTGCCCTGGATCGCATTGATCCTGGCCTGCTCCTTCGGGACGTACGGCCTGATCAAGAAGTTCGTGAACATGCCGTCGGCCGAGAGCCTGGCGACCGAGACCTTCATCATCTTCCTGCCCGCGCTCGCGTACGCCGTGTACGTACAAACGCAGGGCACGGCGGACTTCGGCCACCATGGCGCCGGTCACGCCCTCCTGATCGCCGGCACCGGCCTGATCACGGCTGTGCCGCTGATGCTGTTCAATGCCGCGGCCATCCGCATTCCGATGAGTACTCTCGGGATGCTGCAGTACCTCGCGCCGGTCCTGCAGTTCTTCATCGGCCTGCTGATCCAGCATGAGGCGATGCCACCCGCCCGTTGGGCCGGATTCCTGCTGGTCTGGGCGGCCTTGATCACCTTGAGCGTCGACGGCCTTCGCACCGCCCACCGGAACCGCTCCACCCCGCCTCCTGTACGGGCCCCCACCCCCGTCACCACATCCGGCTGAGAACGTCAGCCGGTGCGGGAGACCACGTAGTCGCAGAGGCCTTCGAAGGCGGCTCGGACGGGGACATCCGGGAGGGTCAGGAGCTCGGCTCTCGCGTCTTCGGCCCACTGGCGCAGGTCGGCGCGGGCCCGGTCCATGGCCGGGTGGGCGCGTAGGAGGCCCAGCGCCTCGCTGTGCAGGGTGTCGTCGGTGAGGTCCGTGACCAGCAGCTCGCGCAGCCGGGCGTCCCCAGGAGAGCCGATACCCAGCCCGGACAGCACATGGTGCATCGGGAGAGTACGGATGCCCTCGCGCAGATCGGTGCCCGGGGTCTTCCCCGACTGGTCGGACTCCGAGGCGATGTCCAGGATGTCGTCGGACAGCTGGAACGCGACGCCGATCTTCTCGCAGGCGGAGGTGATGGTGTCGACGACATGCGAGGGGGCACCGGACAGCAGCGAGCCGAACTGACCGGACGTGGCGATCAGCGACGCAGTCTTGTCCGCCACCACTTGCAGGTAGTGCTTCAACGGGTCCGCGTCCGAGGAAGGGCCGACCGTCTCCTGGATCTGACCGCGGACGAGCCGGGCGAACGAACGGGCCTGGATGCGCACCGACTCGGGACCCAGATCGGCCAGTAGATCCGACGCCCGGGCGAACAGGTAGTCGCCGGTGAGGATGGCCACGGTGTTGGTCCACCGGTTGTTGGCCGACTCCTGGCCGCGGCGCATGACCGCCTCGTCCATGACGTCATCGTGGTAGAGCGTGGCCAGATGAGTCAGCTCGACTACGACCGCCGCCGGGACGATCCCCGGCGAAGAGGGATCGCCGAAATGGGAGGCAAGCAGGACCAGCATGGGCCTGAATCTCTTGCCTCCCGCATCGACCAGATGCCGTGACGCCTCGGTGAGGAGCGAATCATCACTGGTCACCGACTCGAGCAGCATCCCCTCGACCTCGGCGAGCCGCTCCTGCATGTCCGCGGCGAGCGCATCGTCAACGGGCAGCCCGAACGGAATCGCACTACTCACCCAAACCCCCTGCTTGACCGACAAAGCCCTACCGCACGAACAGCTGCGACGCCGCCTGCCCGGCAAGGTCGAGCATCGGCTGCGGCAGCACACCGAGTACACCAGTAGCCGTCGCTCCCAGCGCTACCACCGCCGCGGTGGGCACGCTGGCGACGACGACGGGACCGTCGGCTTCCGGTTCGCTAAAGAACATGACCACGATGACCCGGAGATAGAAGAACGCAGCGATGGCAGAGGAGATCACACCGACGACGACCAGCGGAGTGGCACCGCCATCGATGGCCGCCTGGAACACCGCGAACTTGCCGGTGAAGCCGCTGGTCAGCGGGATACCGGCGAAGGCCAGCAAGAAGAAGGCGAAGACGCCCGCGATCAGCGGCGAGCGCTTACCGAGTCCGGCCCAGCGGCTCAGGTGACTGGCCTCGCCGCCGGCGTCGCGCACCATCGTGATGATGGCGAAGGCGCCGATCGTGGTGAAGCCGTATGCCGCCAGATAGAAAAGCGTGCCGGACAGGCCCGCCTGAGAGGTGGCGATCACACCGGTCAGCAGGAACCCGGAGTGGGCGATGGAGGAGTACGCCAGCATCCGTTTCACGTCGGTCTGGGTGATGGCGATGACAGCACCGGCGATCATCGTGAGAATCGCCACACCCCACATCATCGGTCGCCAGTCCCACTTCAGGTTCTCCAGCGCCACGTAGAACACCCGTAGCGTGGCGCCGAAAGCGGCCACCAGCGTGCAGGACGCCATCAGCGCGGTGATCGGCGTGGGCGCGCCCTGGTAGACGTCCGGCTTCCAGGCCTGGAAGGGAACCGCGCCGATCTTGAACAGCAGGCCCACCGACAGCAGCGCCACCCCGGCCAGCAGCAGCGTGTTGTTGGTGCTCATCGGCTGGATCTTGCTGGCCATATCAGCGGGAACGACCGTCTTTCCGGTGCTGATGGCACGCGAGATGTCGCTGAGCCGCACGCTGCCCGCGAACCCGTAGAGCATCGCGACGCCGAACAGGAAGAAGGCCGAGGAGAACGCCCCGAGCAGGAAGTACTTGACCGCGGCCTCCTGCGAGAGCAGCCGGCGACGGCGGGCCAGCCCGCACATGAGGTACAGCGGCAGTGACATGACCTCGAGGGCCACGAACATCGTGAGCAGGTCGTTGGCCGCCGGGAACAGCAGCATCCCACCGACCGCGAACATCATCAGCGGGTAGACCTCGGACTGGAAAGCACCCGAGGCCAGGCTCTCGCGCTCCGCCTCACTGCCCGGCAGCGCCGACGCCTGCGGCGTGAAGGCGCTGTTCTCCCGTTCGGCGATGAGCAGCAGGCTCACCAGAGCGAGCACCAGGATCGTGCCCTGCAGGAAGAGAGTGGGCCCGTCGATGCCGACCGCGCCCACGGCGGCCACGTGGAACGGCTTGTCCTTGAAGCCGAGCACAAGGATCCATGCGAAGGCGCCGGCCAGCCCGAAGAAGGCCAGCGGGACCTGGATCGGTTGCCGCCAGTCCTTGCCGAATGCCGCCTCGACCACCACGCCGAGGATGGCCACGCCGAACACCAGCAGCATCGGACCCAGCTGCCCATATTCAAGGTTCGGGGCCGGGATGTCCGCTTGCGCGACCGCGTTCATCACTACTTGGCCGGTCACGGGCGTACTCCCTTTTCAGCGAGCTTGTTACCGACAGAGGGTTTGGGATCCTGCATCTGAACCCGCTCCAGCGTGTGCGTGACCGAGGGGTTGATCACATCGAGCACCGGCTTGGGGAAGAAGCCGAGGGCCACGATGATCGCGATGATGGGTGCCACCGCGACCAGTTCGCGACGCGACAGGTCCTTCATCTTCCCAACCTCGGGGGCCGTAGGACCATTCATCGTCCGCTGGTACATCCACAGGATGTAGACAGCGGCCAAGATCATGCCGACCGTGGCGATCACGGCCGGCACTTTGTAGCGGGTGAAGGTCCCCACCAGAACGAGGAACTCCGACACGAAGGACGACAGCCCGGGCAGCGAGAGCCCGGACAGCCCGGCGATCAGGAAGGTGCCGGCCAGCAGCGGGGCGACCTTCTGTACGCCGCCGTACGCGTCGATCCGAGCCGAACCACGCCGAGAGATCATGAATCCGGCGATCAGGAACAGCGCCGCGGTGGAGAAGCCGTGGTTGACCATGTAGAGCGTCGCGCCGGACTGCCCCTGGGAGGTCATCGCGAAGATGCCCAGGATGATGAAGCCGAAGTGCGAGATCGACGTGTAGGCGATCAGTCGCTTGAGGTCGACCTGGCCGATGGCCAGCACCGCACCGTAGACGATCCCGATCACCGCGAGTGTGATCACGACCGGGGTGGCCCACTTGGCCGCGCCGGGGAAGAGCTCCAGGCAGAACCGCAGCATCCCGTACGTACCGACCTTGTCCAGCACGCCCACGATCAGCACGGCGGCGCCGGCCGGCGCCTGCCCGGCCGCGTCAGGCAGCCAGGTGTGGAACGGCACCATCGGCGCCTTGATCGCGAAGGCGATGAAGAAACCGAGGAACAGCCACTTGGCGGTGGTCGGGTCGATGTTCAGCTTGACCAGGTCACCGAACATGAAGGTGGCATGGCCGGTGCGGGCCGACAGGACGTACAGCCAGATCACCGCGACGAGCATGAGCAGGCCGCCGAACAGCGAGTAAAGCAGGAACTTCACCGCGGCATACGAGCGCTGCGGCCCGCCATAGGACCCGATGATGAAGTACACCGGGATCAGCATGGCTTCGAAGAAGACGTAGAACAGGAAGACGTCGGTCGCCGCGAAGACGCCGATCATCATCGCCTCGAGCGTCAGCAGCAGCGCGAAGTAGGTCTTCACCGACCGCTTGGGCGCCACTTCGGCGGCGCCGCCCGAACGTTCCGCGTCGCTCCACGAGGCCAGGATGACCAGTGGTACGAGGATGACCGACAGCAGGATGAGCACCAGCGCGACGCCGTCGACGCCGAGCCCCCAGTGCACTCCGAACTGCTTGATCCACCAGTACGTCTCGGTGAACTGGAAGCGGTCTCCGTTGTTGGAGAACTGGGTGGCCATGACCACCGTCAGCACCGCGACCACCACGGACACGGCCAGCGCGAAACGCTTGGCCAGCTCGTCACTGCCCTTGGGCAGGAGGGCGACCCCGAAGGCGCCCAGTACGGGCAGCGCGATGAGGACGCTCAGCCAGGGAAACTGGTCCACGTCAGATCCTCACCAGAAGCAGGGCGCCGACCAGGATGGCGGCACCGAGGAACATTGACAGGGCGTAGGTCCGGGCGAAGCCGGTCTGAAGCTTGCGGAGCCGTCCGGATGAACCGCCGATGCCGGCGGCGAGTCCGTTGACGAGCCCGTCCACACCCTTGTTGTCGAAGAACACCGCGAGCCGGGTCATCCATTGACCTGGGCGCATGACCAGCGACTCGTTGAGCGCGTCTCCGTAGAGATCTCTGCGGGCGAACGTGGTGACCAGCGAACCCTTGGGCGCCTCGCGCGGCACCGGCCGGGAGCCGTACATCTGCCAGGCGAGCCCCATCCCGGCGAAGACCAGCACGAGCGTGGCGATCCCGTACGGAGTGATCAACTTGTGCCCGGCCTCCGGCTTGCCCAGCACTGGCGTGAGGAAGTCGGCGAAGCGGTTGCCCACGATCATGAAGCCACCGGAGACGAGCGAGCCGATCGCCAGGAGCACCAGCGGAACAGTCATGACCTTGGGTGACTCGTGCGGATGCACGTCCTTCTCCCAGCGCTTCTCGCCGAAGAAGGTCATGAAAAGCACCCGGGACATGTAGAAGGCGGTGATCGCCGCACCGAGCATTGCCGCGGTGCCCAGGATCATCCCGGAGGTGCCGCCCTTCTCGAAGGCGGCGTCGATGATGCCGTCCTTGGTGAAGAAGCCGGCGAACGGCGGGACGCCGATGATGGCGAGATAACCGACCAGGAACGTGCCGTACGTGACCGGCATGACCTTGCGCAGAGCGCCGTACTTGCGCATGTTCACGTCGTCGTTCATGGCGTGCATGACCGAGCCGGCGCCCAGGAACAGCCCGGCCTTGAAGAACCCGTGCGCGATCAGGTGCGCGATGGCGAACACATAGCCGGCCTTGCCGAGACCGGCGGCCAGCATCATGTAGCCGATCTGCGACATCGTCGATCCGGCCAGGGCCTTTTTGATGTCGTCCTTGGCGCAACCGATGATCGCACCGGCCAGCAGCGTGGCCGCACCGACGATGGTGACGGCCAGCCGCGCGTCCGGCGAGATGTCGAAGATGGCGTGGGACCGCACGACCAGGTAGACACCGGCGGTGACCATCGTCGCGGCGTGGATGAGGGCGGAGACCGGAGTCGGGCCCTCCATCGCGTCCAGCAACCAGGACTGCAGCGGCAACTGGGCGGATTTACCACAGGCACCGAGCAGTAGCAGCAGGCCCATCGCGGTGACCACGTTCGGCGACGCCTGGCCGACCGCACCGAAGACCCCGGTGAAGGCGACCGTGCCGAAGGTGGTGAACATCAGCAGGATCGCGATCGACAGACCGAAGTCACCGACCCGGTTGACTATGAAGGCCTTCTTGGCCGCGACCGCGGCGCTGGGCTTGTACTGCCAGAAGCCGATCAGCAGGTACGAGGCTAGACCGACGCCCTCCCAGCC